>NZ_JAHFVL010000001.1:1800000-2100000 GCF_018599185.1 Rhodanobacter sp. LX-99
CACTCATTGCACCATCATGGACAATGTCTCGTCTTGGTGCAAATCGAGCTTCGGCCGGAGGGCCGGCGGCGTTCTATTCGCCGCGCCCCGATGAACCCGCCGCCGCGGCGCGGGCCGGTCTTGCGGCCACCGTGGCAGTAAGGTCCGAGCCGATGGTCAGGCACTGATCGGCGATCGCCGCCACGCCGGGCCGGTGCGAGACGGCGATCAGGATGGTCTGCGGCAGGCGGCGCCTGATCGTCGCGAGAACCGCGGTCTCGGAAGCGGCGTCGAGCGCGCTGGTGGCTTCGTCCAGCACGGCCAGGAACGGCCGGCGCAGGATGACCTGGGCCAGCAGCAGCCGCTGCAGTTCGCCGCCGGAAAGCCGGCTCGACGCACTGTGCAGCGCGGTGTCGAGCCCGTGCGGCGAGTCGGCCAGCCGCTTGTCGAGGCCGACGTCGGCCAAAGCGCTGCGCAACATCGCGTCGGTGGCGTCGGGCGCCGCCCACAGCAGGCATTCGCGCACGGAGTGCTGCCACGGCCGCACGTTCTGGCTGACGTAGGCGCCATGGCGCACCAGCTCGCGGTACGCGTCGAAATCGATCGGCTGTCCGTCGCGGCGCGCCACGAAAACCTCGGGCGCCATCATGCCGGCCAGCACGTCGACCAGGCTGCTCTTGCCGATGCCGGAGTCACCGCAGATCAGGGTCAGTTCGCCGGGCAGCAGCACCAGCTCGCCGACCTCGAGCCCGCAGGGCGGCGGCGTCAGCCGCATCCGCTCGATGCGCAGCGCGGCGCCTGAAGCGCTAGCGTCCGATGGCGCCGCGGACGGGCGCACCGGCGCCAGGCTCACGTAGCGCTGCCACAGCTCGAAGGCCGGCGCGGCCGAACGCAGTTGCTGGAAGCTCTGCCGCGTGGTCACCAGGTAGGGCAGCAGGCGTCCGAGCAGCAGGCACACCGCGATCAGCGCGGACTGCTCGACCCCGTGCCAGCGGTGCGCGAGCACGAACAGCGCGGCGATACCCGCCGCCGCCAGCAGTTCGAGCATCAGCCGTCCGGACGCCACCAGCTCCAGCTGGCGCCGGTAGCCGTGGCACAGCCGCTCGGAGATGGCGCCGTAGCTCGCCTTCTCCGCCGCCTCGCGCTCGAACGAGCGGACGTGGCGCAGGCGCCGCGGGAAATCCTCGCTGTGCCAGAACAGCCGGGTCATGTCGACGACGTACTGGCGAGCGACCAGCGACTGCTCGCGGCCGTAGGCGCGCGATGCCAGCAAGCCGAGGCCCATCAGCACCGGCGCCGCCAGCATCAGCGGCGGCGACACCCAGAACGCGAAACCCAGGCTGACGGCAGCACTGACGCCGGCGATCAGCAGTTGCTGCAGGGCGCTGAAGCCCTGCACGATGAGCTCGACGTTGTGGGTGAGGACGTTGGCGATTTCTGCGGATGTCGCATCCGCCAGCGAGGTCAACGGCGCGTCGATCAGGCGCGCATGCACCGCGCGGCGCAGGTGCATGCCGTAGCGGCCGACCAGGCGAGCGCCCAGCCGCGCCGCCTGCCAGCGCAACAAGGCGAAGGCGCCGGTCGCGGCCGCGAAGATGGCGGCCTGCATCTCCACGCTGCGGCGCGGGTCGAGCAGCGCGCCGCCGAACGGCAGCGTCTGCCCAGGCTGCACCAGCGGCACCAGCAGCAGGGCCGCGAGGCTGCCGGCGAAAGCCGCGCCCAGCGACAGCACGACGTACGCGACCGTTTCCACCCGCTCGATGCCGGTGAGCGTGCGCGCCAGCGAACGCAGCAGATCCCGCGGCCGATCGTGCGCCCGCAGCGACTCAGCCGGCGTCATGGCGGGTCCGCGTTGTCGACCGGCCAACGCGGCCGCGGCTTCGACGTACTGCGTGGCGGTTCAGGGCAACACCTCTCCGGGCCGGAATTCCCACGTCGGTAGGTGCGGCCCGCAGAGGAAAAGGTTGCGGCAGGCCCGGTCGCGGCGGGCCGTCCGTGGTCCGCACGCGCCAGGGCGCTTCACACCCCGCTAGGGGGTCTTGCCCGCCTGCATGCGCTGCACGATGGCCAGCGATTCTTCCACGTGCTGGTCGGGCCGGAGGTGATCGGTCTCGGACGACAGCGTGGCGACGATCCTGCCGTCGCCGGCGATCACGAAGGTCGTGCGCGGGATGAACACGTGGTCGATCGCCACGCCGCGCACGTCCTTCATGCCCGGCTTCGCCGCGACCGTCTCGAGGTCATAGGAACCCGCGACCTTGCCGTCGGCATCGGAGGCGACCGGGAATTTCCCGGCACAGTACTTCGGATCCGACGAAAACGCGTCGAGCCGCTCGATGCTGTCGGCCGATACGCCGATGATGGTGGCGCCGGCCGCATCGAACTTGGCCTTCCTGGTCGCGAAGGTGTGCGCTTCGAGATCGCAGCCGCCGGTGAAAGCCGACGGGTAGAAATACACCACGACTGGCCCTTTCTTCAGCGCCTCCCCGAGGGAAAAGGTGAAGTGCTTGCCGGCCAGGCTGGCCTCGGCGGTGAAGTCGGGTGCCGTGGCACCCGTTTTGAGCGCGGCAAGGGCCGGCATCGCCAAAGCCAGCGTCACCAGCGCGCCCGCCGCAACCGCTCCCACAAGACGTTTTTTCATTTCCATGACCCTCGTGAAGGGCATCGGCACGGCACGGAACACCTCCGCGCTTCGGTCGTTGCCCGTTGAACATCGAACTGCCCAGGTACGCCCGGCAAGCTACTCCCAAGTGCTTCGCCGCACACATGCCCATCGTTACCTCTCCGGCGCGGGGTGGCAGCAAATGCGGCCGGCGACCTCAGCCGAGCAGTCGGCGCAAGGCCTCGACGGCGTCCCGCGGATGGCGCCCGCGGCGCAGCTGGTGGGCGCCGATCTGCTCCATCCGCTGCTGGAAGGGATGCCAGCCCGGCTGCCCGGACGCGTAGGGTTGGTCGGCGCACAGCCTTGCGGCGATCTCGTCCGCGGGGACGGAACCCAGCAGCACGTCGGGATCGTCGGCCGCCTGGCTGGAAACGAAGACCACGCCGGCCAGTTCCAGCGGCGCCGACGCGAGCCGGCCGTGGCCCTGGCGCAGATCGGCCTCGAATTTCTCGACGCCGCTGCGGCGGCGGATGCGCGGCGCCTCGCCGATCCAGCGGCGGACCTCCCCGTCGTCGACGAAGCGCAGCGCATCGGCCTGCACGTGCACGTAATTGGCGACGCCGGTGGCGAGCAGGCTTTCCGGCTGCACGAAGACCGCGTCTTCGGCGAGAAAGTCCAGGCCCTGCAGCAGGCTGTGCAAGGCAACGGTCGACTTGCCCGAACCGCTGCCCCCCAGCAGCAGGATGCCGCGCCCCTCTCGGCCCACGCAGGCGCCGTGCAGCGGCACCAGGCCCAGCCCGCGCGTGGCCAGGGTGAACACGGCGAATTCGATGAGTTCGTAGCGCAGGTGGTAGGGACGATCGAGCATGTCCTCGGAAGCCACCACCAGGGCCTGGCGCTGCGCGGGGGCCAGCACCACGTAGTTCGACGCGTCCATCACGCCGCAGAGCAGGCCGGCGCCGGACTGCATCTGCACCGGCGGCGGCTCGGCGGCAGGCGGCGACGCGCGGCGCGGCAGCAGGCGCAGCTCGATGCGGAACTCCGGCGCGGCCGGCGGCAGGCGGTGCGGCGGCAGGCCGGCGTAGGCAGCATCGACCAGGTCCAGCAGCGCCGCGCTGGCGCTTTCGAAGTGGAAACATCCGCCCATGATCTGCCGGCACAGCGAAGCGTGCCGGCGCGAGTGTTCGCCAAACGGATCGGAAACGGCGGCTTGGGCACCGTGGTGTGGGTTCAGGGTCATCGTCGCCGATCGCGGGTTTCAACCGTGGTGGATGGCATCGCGCCGCGCAGTGCGAACACGCTGGCCGGTGAGTGCGGCTTCGGCGGACAAAGGTTGAACCGGGCAGCTGCCCGCGGCCCGAATATTTTTGCCGCGCGAGGCAACCGAAGGCCCGCGCCGGGGCACTTACGTCCAGGCAGCGTCGAACGACGGCGCCCACGTGCCGGCCGTGCGCCGGCGCGCGGCCTGCCCCCATGGCTACGATCGAGGCTACTGCGAGATGCTGAGGATTCACGTCGGCCACTCCTACTTCCTGCGGTTCGACCCGAAACAGTGGGAGCGCGGCAAGCCGTATCCCCCGCTCGCCACGATCCAGGTCGCCGCGCTGCTGCGGCAGATGGGGCATGCGGTCAGCCTGTTCGACGCGATGCTCGCCGATGGCGTCGAGGACTTCGAATCCTCCCTGCAAACCACCCGGCCGGACGTGGTGGTGCTGTACGAGGACAACTTCAATTTCCTGACCAAGATGTGCCTCGGTCGCATGCGCGAGGCGGCCTGCCGGATGATCGCCGCGGCGCGCGCCGGCGGCGCCCGGGTGATCGTCGCCGGCTCCGACGCTTCCGACCACCCGGACGCCTTCCTTGCCGCGGGCGCGCACGCCGTGCTGGTCGGCGAAGGCATCGCCGCGCTGGCCGAGCTGATCGGTCGGCTGCAGCGGAATCCGCAGGCCGACGACGACGGCTGGACGGCCGGCCTCGGCGGCGTCGCCACCCTGGTCGACGGGCAGACGCAGCTGACCCGGCTCGGCGCGCTGCCGCCGGACCCGCGGCTGGTCGGCCACCCCGCCTGGGACCTGGTCAACATCGAACGCTACCGCGCGATGTGGCACGAGCGGCACGGCTACTTCAGCCTCAACATGGCGGCGTCGCGCGGCTGTCCGTTCCGCTGCAACTGGTGCGCCAAGCCGATCTGGGGCAACCACTATAACCAGCGCAGCGCCGAGGACGTGGCCGCGGAGATGAGCTACCTGAAACGGACGTTCCAGCCGGACCACATCTGGCTGGCGGACGACATCTTCGGCTTCCGCGTCGACTGGGTGGCGCAGTTCGCCGCGCACCTGCACGCCGCCGACGGGCCGGTGCCGTTCACCATCCAGACCCGCGCCGACCTGATCAGCGAGCGCATGGCCGCCGCACTCGGCGAGGCCGGCTGCGCGGAAGCGTGGATCGGCGCGGAGAGCGGCAGCCAGCGCGTGCTGGACGCGATGAACAAGGGCACCAAGGTCGCCGACCTCGTCACCGCCCGCGCGCGCCTGGGCGAACACGGCATCCGCGTGGGCTTCTTCATCCAGCTGGGTTATCTCGGCGAGCAGCTGGACGACCTGCTGGCGACCCGCGAGCTGATCGCGCAGGCCGCGCCGGACGATATCGGCGTGAGCGTGTCCTACCCGCTGCCGGGCACGAAGTTCTACGAGCAGGTCAAGGCCCAGCTGGGCCCGAAGACGCACTGGCAGGACAGCGGCGACCTGGCCATGATGTTCCGCGGCGCCTACGACTCGGACTTCTACCGCCGCGTGCGCGACCTGCTGCACGAGCAGGTCGCCATCCAGCAGGCCGAACCCGCCGAACGGGAGGAACGCCACACCGTACTCGACGCGCAATGGGCGGCGCTGATCGCCCGCGAAGGCGCGCACCGCAACCGGAACGCCACGTCGCTGCCGCCCGTGCCGACGCGGCACATCGCCCTGCCGCTGTATTGAGCGCGCCATGCTGCCGCCACTCAGGATCGTCCGGCATGGCCTGCGCCGCATCACCGAGGCGTTCGCCGCGGAACTGGCCGGGCCGGGCCGCGCCACGCCGGCGTGGAGCGAACTGGAATGGCGGCTGGCCACCGCCGTCGCCGTCGCGCACGGCGTGTCGCCGCTGCTGTGCCACTGCTGCGCGTGGAAGCACGAGTCCTGGCGGCGCTTCCTGGAAAGCCAGCGCGACCACGTCGAGCTGCGCCACCAGCGCATCGCCGCGCTGCTGCAGCAGATCGACGCCGGCGCCCGCGCCGGCGGGCTGGCGGTGGTGCCGCTGAAGGGTTCGGCGCTGCACGCGCTGGGCATCTACACGCCGGGCGAGCGGCCGATGGCCGACATCGACCTGCTGGTGCGCGAGGACGATGCCGCCGCGGCGATCAAACTGCTGCTGCAGCTCGGCTACGTGGAGTCGTTCGCGCAATGGAAACACCGGGTGTTCAAGCCGGCCACCGGCCAGCCATTCGCCGGGCTGGGCGAACATCGCGACACGCCGGTCAACATCGAGCTGCATACAGGCATCCGCGAACGGCTGCCCGTATCCATGGCCGACATCACCGCGCGGATTTATCCGCGCACGCCGCGGCCCGGCCTGAATCCCTATCCATCGAACGGCGCGCTGATGAGCCACCTGCTGCTGCACGCGGCGGGCAACATGTGCGGACGCAGCCTGCGCCTGCTGCACCTGCACGACATCGCGCGGCTGGCTATGCGGCTGTCCGCCAGCGACTGGGAGGTGTTGTGGGCCGACGCCGGCGCGCCGCCGTGGTGGGCGCTGCCGCCGCTGCGGCTGGCCGCCTGCCACTACCCGGAAGCTATCCCCGCCGCCGTGCTGGCCCGGCTCGAACGCGACTGCCCGCTGCTGCTGCGAGCAATCTCGCGCCGGCAAAGCCTGACCCGCGTGTCGTGCTCGGAACTGTGGCTGCACGCGTTCGCCGGGATCGAATGGTCGCGCTCCCTCGGCGAAGCCGGGCGTTACCTCAGGAATCGCGCGAGCCCCCCGGACGAAGCGCGCAGGGAGCGCGCCGACATGGCGCGCACCCAGCTCTGGCTGCAGGGACAGGGCTGGGTCACCTCGCCGCATCGGCGGCGTGTGCTGACCTGGCTCACCCGGCCGGTACCGCGGATGGACATCATGTACGCGGTGCGCGCGGCACTGGAGCCGCTCGCTCCCGAGACGAGCGAGAAGCTCACCCTGGTCGTTTCGCGATAGGGTCTGGAGTTCGTGCAGTCGAGTGGTGCGCCGACGCCGGGCTGCGGCGACAGGGCATCGGGCAACGGGTTCGTCAGCGAGGTAGTGACGACATGCATACCGGAGCGCAGTACCACGAATTCATGCTGAGCTCGCCGCGGGACCAGGCCGTGCGCGACAGATTCCAGAAGATGGCGCTGGACCTGTTGCCCGCGGGAGCGGACGTGCTCGACTTCGGTGCCGGCACCGGCATCGACGCCAAGGCTTATGCCGCCAGCGGACACCCGACTTTCGTGTACGAACCTTCGCCAGCGATGGGCGAGTACCTGGCGCGGTACTGCCGCGACGAAATCGCCCGCAAGACCGTCATCACGGTGGCGTCGCCGCTCGCGTGCCAGGTGCAGGCGGTCACCGCGAACTTCGCGGTGCTCAACCATTTCGCGGATCACGCCGCGCTTTTCGAAGCGTTGTCGCGCGTGGTCCGCCAGGGCGGCTTCGTCCTGGCCAGCATGCTCAACCCCTATTACCTCGGCGACGCGCGTTACGGCTGGTGGCGGGCGAACGTCATCAACCTCGTGCGCAGCGGCCGCTACGCCATCGACAGCGAAAGCCGCATCCATCGCTTTGCGCCACGCGTCGTGGCGCGGGCGGCAGCACCGTATTTCCGGCTGGAACGCCTCGTTCCGCGGGGTCTCGGACTGGCCGTCCATCTCTACATGTTCCTGCTGTTCCGGCAGACCTGACATGTGGAAGGACTGGATAAGGCCGTTCGTGCGTCCCCTGCCGCAATGGTCCGTGGTGGCCGTTGCACCTCCGCAGCAGGCAGTGATCGCCACCTTGCGCTGGGACGACCAAGCGGCAGATGTCACGGCGGACCACACCGTGGCTTCGCTCAGGCCGCTCGCGATCGCGACCAGCCTGGATGCCGGCCAACGTCCCGTACTCGAGTACCGCGACAGCGCGACAGGAAGGCTGCTCGGCGTCTTGCGACTGACGCGGACCACGTCAGTCGCGATCGAAAACACATCGCTCACCCTCTACCACGTTGCCGCGGGCGAACACCGCTGTCTCGGCTGGCCGCGGCGCCCGTGGAACGCGTGGCTGCAGAACCGCCTGATGCGGAAGAACCGCGCGTCGAACCACTTGAACATGGAACCCGCGGTGGCACAGCAGCTGATGATCGCCTATCTGTGCCCGCGACCGGTCATCCTCGTCTCCGTCGACGCACCAGGCCACCGCAACATCTTCCCAATGGACCTGATCGGCCCGCTGGAACGCAGCGGACTTTTCTCGCTCGCGCTGCGCAGCACCAACGTCTCCGTGCCGATCATGCGCGACGTGCGCCGGGTCGCCCTGTCCGGTATCCCCGCGGCGATGAAGGCGGTCGTCTACAAGCTTGCCGAGCATCACAGGCAGCCGCTGCCGAACTGGGATGCGCTGCCGTTCCCGATTCGACTGTCGCGGGAATTCGGCATACCCGCCGTGGCCGCGGCGCTGCACATCCGGGAACTGGCCATCGTGCACAGCCAGGAGATCGGCTCGCACACGCTGTTCCTTGGCCGTATCGTTTCCGACGAAAATTTGGCGGAGGGTATCCAGCTGCATCACACGGCTGGCTTTCACCAAACCTGGCGCCGCCGGCAGAACATGCCGTTTGCGGAGGTCTAGCCCGAATTGCCTCGCACTACTCAGTCTTGGACCATACCGATCGTGCGCAGCCACGCATCGGCCAGGCCAGGCCAGCCGGTAATCGGAAACTGCGTCCGCCGCAAGCCGAACGCATGCCCGCCGTGTGCGTACAGATGCATTTCCACCGGCACGTGGGCGTTCTTCAACGCGACGTAGTAAACCAGCGATTGGTTCACACCGTCCGTGTAGTCATCTTCCGCCTGCACCAGGAATGTGGGCGGCGTCTCGCGGGTGACCGGAACATTGGGATTGAACTTGTCATCATCGGTCGCGAGATGCCCCGGATAGATGGCCAGCGCGAAATCCGGGCGGGCACTTTCCTTGTCGGCAGTGTCTACGGGTGGATACAGGCGTCGCTCGAAGTTCGTGCTGATTTCTGCCACCAGGTATCCGCCTGCCGAGAATCCCATTACGCCAATCTTGTGCGGATTGATGTGCCATTCCCTGGCGTGAAGGCGTACTAGTCCCATCGTTCTCTGCGCATCTTCCAACGCCAGCGTTGATTTCACAAAATCGTCGGGACGGCAATGGCATCGCCAGTCATAAGGCGCACTCGGCACGCGATATTTCAGCAGCACGCAGGTGATGCCCCTAGATGTCAGCCAGTCGCAGGCCTCGGTGCCTTCGAGGTCGATGGCCAGCACCTCGAAGCCGCCGCCCGGAAACACGACGACCGCGGCACCCGTGTTCCTCCCCTTGGGCGGATAAACCGTCATCGTGGGGCGCGTCACGTTGGTCACCGCCATCCACGGCTTGCCTGCAATCAGGTGTTCCGCTCTCAGTGCCTCGGTTTCCGACCCTGGCATGGGCTGCGCATCGGGCGCCGTTCCGGGCCATAGCGGCATTTGCGTGTGCCCGGCGGCGGGCATCCAAACCATCGTCTTCGCAGACACGCTCCCGCATATCGCCAGCAGACACAGGGCCATCGTCCACAGCTTCATGACGCTCCTCCGTTTTGGCGCTCGGCCAAAACTGTACGATCAAGAAAGGAAATCAGTTGGAACCCCTCTATCGAATCCTGCACACCACCTCGGACCTGCAGCGGCCTTTCCCGTGGATTTTTTCGGGCAGGCTTGCTGTAAAGCGCCGTCGGCGCACGTGCTCGGCACCCAGTCCGACGAGTGGCATTGGGTGTCTGCAGCGGGCGATATGGAGCGGTACGCCGATGCATATGGATCAAAACAGCTGATCACAGCTGACCGGCACACGCATGCCCGACTCAGGTCGTGCGAATGCGTTGAACGTTCTCAGCGTCTCCGCGCAATCACGTTGCGGGGTATCGCCGAGCAAACGCAGTCTGGATGCCCGACGAGCCTGCGGCGCATTTCATTCGGTGGCCTGTATGACGGCATCATCGTCGAGTGCAAGCCGTGTGCCTGACCCCGCTCTATTCCAGTCCAACGCGAAGTACGTGATTCCGACGCACCGGTGATCTGCCCACCATTCACTTGTGCCGGCGGGTTGCAGCCGGCACCGCTTCTTCCAATGCCGTCCACTCCCCACCTGCCATGCCGCGCACGCGTGCAGGCAACCCGCTGCCGCGCCGCATCCGCCCGCGCAGACGAACGAAGGGGCGCTCGATCAGGAAATACGATGCCAGCGCTGCGAGGAAAACGAGCATCAGGTTCTGTGGAAATGCGTTCGTCCACGCGCTGGATCGGTGATCGAGGAAAGGCAATTGCCACAGGTACAGCGAGTAGCTCAACACGCCGAGAAATACCACGGGCCTCCAGTTCAGGAAGCGTCCGACCCACGAACCCGCATGACGCGTGCTCGACTCGATCAGCAACGCGATGCACACGTTCAGCACCGGCGACCCCAGCAGGATCGCCGCGGTATGGCTGCCCATGCGGTTGATCAGCAGCACCAGAAGCACCGCCAGCACCAGCCAGGGACTGGCGGTCAGGCGCAGGTACCACATTTGGGTCAGCAACCATGGCCGCAGCAGAGCCAAGGCACAGCCCGCGGCCAGGTAATCGAACATCGCCGGAAAGCTCGTCAGCATGCCGTTGAGCGCATGGGGATCGACATGGAAAATCCATTCGCGGATGGCCACGCGCACCAACGGGCCGATGAAGATCGCCGCGACGGCGACGATCAAGGCGCGACGTCCGCGCAAGGCAAGCAGCGTCAGCGGCCACAGAAGGTAAAACTGCTCCTCGATGGACAGCGACCATAGATGCCCGATCTGCAAGGCGCGGTTCGGCTCGACATTGACCGTGTAGGTGAGGACGTAAGCAAAATCCCGGCCGGTCAGGTGCACTGCGCCCGACAGCGTCGCGATGGCCATGACCAGGATGAACGCGTAGAACGCGGGGAAGATGCGTACGATCCGGCGCAAGTAGAACCGCTTCAGCGAGATGGCCCCGGTCGTCTCGCGCTCGCTCATCAACAACGTAGTGATGAGGAAGCCGGAGATCACGGAGAACACCAGCACACCGAGGTGGGCGACGTCACCGCACCAGCGCCCGTATGCGGTGATCGAGACGGGAAAGTTCCGCGTGCCGCTAAGGTGGCCGTAGCACACCATCAGGATCGAGATTGCCCGGATTCCATCCAGTGACGGAATGCGAGCGCCGGTCGAGTTCGTGGCACCCTTCATGCGCGTGCAGCGAGCAAACGCAGATACATCGCCTCGAACGCCCGCGCCGTGTGATCCGCGTCTTCGCGCACCGCGCGGCATTGCGCGGCGGCGGCCAATTGCAGCCGCAGCGCCTCGTCCGCCAGCACGCGGCTGATCGCGCCGGCCAAGGCGGCCCAGTCGCCGACGGGCACGGCCAGCGCCGCCGACGGCGTCCACTCGGCCAGGTGGCCGACCGCGGTGCCGACCGCGGGCACGCCGGCCACTGCCGCTTCGAGCAGAACCAGCGGGCCGGCCTCGTGCAGCGAGGACAGCACCAGCAGGTCGGCCGACTCCATCATCGGGCGCAGCTCGCGCTGCGTCTTGAAGCCGTGGAAACGGACGCGGCCTTCCAGTCCCAGCCGGCAGGCCAGCCGCTCCATCTCGCCGTGCAGCGTGTCCACGCCGACGATGTCCATGCGGAAGGCCAGCCCTGCCTTGGCCAGCGCCGCCAGCGCGCGCAGCAGGGTCGGCTGGTCCTTGACCCGGTTGAGGCTGGCGACGTGGATCAGCCGCGCCGGCCCCGCGCCGCGCCCGTGCGGAGCCAGCGGCGACCACCCGCGCAGGTCGACGCCGAGCGGCACGCGCCGGGCCTCGAGGCCGAGCGCGGCCAGCGCGTCGATGATCGGCGCGCTGGCCGCGGTGATGACATCGGCGCCGCGCAGCACCACCGCCTCGCGCAGCCGACCCTTCCATTTGCGCCGGCCGCCGTAGCCGATCGCGTGCAGCGCGACCAGCTCGCCGCCGGCGACATGCACCAGGCTCGGCCGCCGCAGCAGCTTCGCCGCGGCGACGGCGACCAGGCTGCAGGAACCGGAGAAGATCGCCTGGACCAGGTCGAACGGCGCGCGGCGATGCTCGGCGCGGATCGCCGCGATCGCGCGCAGCCGCGTCCAGCCGTCGCCGATGTTGTGCACGGTGGCGCCGGCCAATTCCCAGCGACCGGCCGCCGCTTCCTGGTGCAGCGCGAAGACGTGCACTTCATGCGCGCGCGCCAGCCGCCCGATCAACGCCAGCAAGACCGGGATCACGCGGAACTCGCCGCTGCGATCCACTCCGCCCGGCACCACCAGCGCGAGTTTCATCCCGCCCTCCACAGCCGGTCGTCGAGCACCTGCGCATAGGCCTCGGCCCAGCGGCGGCCCAGCGCGGCGAACGACAGCGTGGCGTCGAAGTGGGCGCGCACCTGCGCCGGCGACGGCCGGTTCGCCGCGACATCGACCAGCGCCTCGGCCAGCTGCGCGGCGTCGCCGCAGGGCCACAGGCGGCCGATGCGGCCCTCGCCGGTCAGCGCGCGGAACGCGGGGATGTCGGTGGCCACCGGCGCCACGCCGCAGGCCAAGGCTTCCAGCAGCGCATAGCCGCAGCCCTCCGCATGGCTGCCGGCCACGAACAGGTCCGCGGCCCGCATCAGCGTCTCGATCCGCGCGTGTGGCACCTTGCCGAGCAAGTGCACGCGCCCGGCCAGCCGCGGATCGTGCGCGATGCGCTGCTGCACCACGTCGAGCAGCGGCGCATTGCCGAACACGCACCACAGCTGCAGGCCGGGCAGCCGCTGCACGGCCTGGGCCACGCCGTCGAGCACCGCCAGCGGGTCCTTGCCCGGGTTCAGGTGGCCGACCCACAGCACGCAGGGGTCGCCGTGCAGGCCGGTCTCGGCGCGCGCGCGGGCACGGTCGCCCGGCGTGAAACGGCTGCTGGATTCGGGTATCGCGAACAGCCGCGTGCGCGGCGCGAACAGGCCGGCACGGGTGAACGGCAGCGCCATGTCGGCGGCGGTGAAGGCGATGCCCGCGGCCGCCCCGTACCAGCGCCGCCACCACGGCCGCCGCCACCGGCGCGGCGGCCGGTCGGCGTGGTCCTGGATCACGATCGGCAGCTGCGGCAGGCGGCGCGCCAGGGCGAACGCATCCGCGGCGAAACCCAGGCTGTGTACGTGCAGCACGTCGGGCCGGATCTCGTCCAGCAGCTCGGCGAGGCGGCGCGTCCGCTGCGCATCGGGCACCGCGGCGAAGCGGTAGTCGATGCCGTTGCGCAGCACGCGCTCCGGCTGCGTCGCCAGCTGGATCACCGACACGCGGGTGCCGGCGCTGGCCACCGCTTCGGCGACGTCGGCCAGCGTGGGCCACTGCTCGAAGATGTCGGCCGAGGCGAGGCCCGCCGGCACCGGCAGGAAATTGATCTGCGCGACATGCACGGCCGGCACGCGCCTAGAGGCCCGACACCTGCGGCATGCGCAGGCGCACCAGCCGGTTCGCCAGGTTCAGTTCCCACGGCCGGTCATACTTGCGGAAACGGTAGCGCCACCCGGCCATCGCGCTCAGGTTGCGCTTGGCCCACGGCGGCGCACGCAGGTCCTGCACCGTGGGATAGCGGCAGCGCAGCACGGTGACGAAGTCGTTGATGCGATGGCGCAGCTTGTCGGTGAGCCACGGCGCATCGACGTGGCAGGCGTAGTTGACCCAGCGCGGCTGGGTCCACTCGTCCGGCGTGGCGGGGAACACCACCGGTTCGCCGTCGAGGCCGAGCAGCGGCGCGCCCGGCCGCTTGCTGCGGTCCTTCTCGTGGCGGCTGTGCTCCGGCAGCGGCGTGTAGACGTAGATGACGATTTCCGTCTGCGGGTTGATCCGCTTCAGCTCGCGGATGAACTCGAAGGTGCGCTCGGTCTCCTCCTCGGTGTTCTCCAGCGGCGCGACCATGAACGACAGCTCGGGAATCACCCCGTAGCGGCGGCACTGTTCGACCACCGCCAGGGTCTGGTCCGGGCGCGTGCCCTTGCGGATGTCGTGCAGCATCTGGTCGCTGGGCGACTCCGCGCCGATGTAGGCCATGCGCAGCCGGCTCTTGCGCACCAGTTCCCACGAACGCTCCGACAGCTTCAGCAGCGCGTCCGCGCGGGCGAAGCACCACCACGGCAGTTCGAACCGGGCCATCACTTCGAGCAGCGGCACCATGTCCGCCTCGCGGTCGAAGAAGTTGTGGTCGAAGTACTGCACCGAATCGGCGCCCAGCTCATGCTTGAGGTAGCTCAGCTCGCGTTCCAGCCGCGCGGCAGCCGGCAGGAAGGTGGCGCCGCCGAACATCGCCGCCACGCCGCAGAAGGTGCAGTGGTAGCGGCAGCCGATCGCCGCCTGGTGCGCGACGGTGCGCTGGCCGAGGTAGGTGCGCGCCAGGTAGCGGCGCGGATCGCCGAGCTTGTCGTACGGCAGCAGCCCCGCGGGGTCGTTGCGCATGATGCGGCGACCCGGGTTGTGAACCACCGTGCCGGCGTTCTTCCAGGACAGCCCGGCGATCTGTTCCAGCGCGGGGCCGCCGCTGCCGCTGAGCGTGGCGACCAGCTCCGACAGGGTGTCCTCGCCCTGCGCGCGGACCGCGTAGTCGACGTAGGGCGCGGCCAGCGTCGCGTCCGTGTGCAGGGTCGGGAAGTAGCCGCCCCAGATGATCGGCAGTGCCGGCAAGCGCGCGCGGATCGCCTGCGACACGGCGATCGCCGGCGCCACCTGCGGGCCGCCCATCACGCCGATGCCGACCGCGTCGAAGCGGTCCTCTTCCAGCGCGCGCAGCGTGTCGTCGACGAAGTCGCGGTCCACGTTGCCGTCGATGATGCGGCTGCTGCCGCTGCGGTCCAGCGCCGCCGCCAGATGCAGCAGCGCCAGCGGGAAGCGCGCGCTCGTGCGCGAAGTGATGGTGGGGTTGATCAGCAAGGTGCGCGGCGGGTGGGTCATGGGAAGGCCTGCGGGCAAGTGGAATCAAGGCACCCGGCGCAGCTGGAACACCAGCGCGACGGGAACCTCCAGTGCCATGCGGTCGAAGTGCGCGCCGGCGGGGATGTCGGCCGGGTCGAGCATGGGCTCCAGCACCTGCTCGATGCGCAGCCCGAGTCCGGCGCAGGCGGCGTGCCAATGGCTGTACAGGTGCCGGGTGTGCCGCACGGCGTAGCTCAGGCCGCCGGACTTGAAATCGCGCCGCCAGCCGAGCGCGTGCCCGATCGGATGCACGTCGCTGCACAGCAGCGTGCCGCCGGGCCGGGTCACCCGGCGCAGCTCGGCCAGCGACTGCCGCAGGTCGTCGAGATGGCCGACGACCAGGCCGCAGACGGTCAGGTCCGCCCGCGCATCCGGCAGCGGCAGGGCGGCCAGGCTGCCCTGCATCAGCGCGACCGGCGCGTCGGCGTGCAGCGCGGCCAGTTCGGCGCCGGCGCGCGCCAGCATGTGCGGCGAAAGATCCACGCCGGTCACGCGCGCCGCGCCGCGGCGCAGCGCATGCAGCATGTAGCGCCCGCTGCCGCAGCCAACGTCGAGCACGGCCTGCCCGTGCAACGCGGCGGGCATCAGCCCGAGCATCGCGCGTTCCTCGGCCCGCATCACCGGATTGTGCGCATGCGCCGGATAGCTGGTCGCCCACAGTGCGTAGGCCTCGCGCGGTTCGAGGATCGACTGGCGGGACATCAGTAGCACCTGGCTTCGATGGTGGCGTCGCGCGCACGCGCGTCGCGCCCGGCGACCCGTTCGAGCCCGGGCTCGAGCGCGAGCAACGCGGGCTCGGCCAGCGGCCCGGCCAGCAGCTTCGGCTTGCCGTCCAGCGTCACCGGCACGGCGTCCACGCCGGTGGCCGCGAACCATTCGGCGAAATCGGGATCGGCGATGCGCGGCACGCCGTCGCGCACCACGGCGCGGATGTCGCCGCGCCGGATGCCGGTCAGGCTGCTCTCGGCGCTGCCGCCGCGGTCCTCGACGATCACCAGGTCTGCCCGCGCGCCCGGCGCGAGGCTGCCGCGCCCGGACAGGCGCAGGATGCGCGCGGCATCGGCGGTGGCCAGCCCCAGCAGCTGCCGCGGGCCGAGTTCGCCGCGAGCGGCGACTCCGCGCATTTCATCGAGCAAGTCGCGCGCGCCGCTGAGCCGCGAGTCGCTGCCCAGCGTCAGCCGCCCCGCCGCGCACAGCCGCCGCGGATCGAGCGAGCGCCCGAGCAGGGCATGATTGCTGGTCGGACACCAGACCACCGCCGCGCCGCTGGCGATCACCCGATCGATGTCGCGCTCGCGCAGGCCCACGCCGTGGACCAGCACGCTGTTCGCCGCCAGGCAGCCGAGTCGGTCCAGCTGATCCAGTTCCGCCTGCGCCGTCGCGTCGGTGCCCTCGGCCAGGTGGATCAGCCAGGGACGGTCGGCGGGCGTGGCGGCAAAGCTTTGCTGCACCGGCGGCCCGTAACCGGGCCAGCCCAGCGCGTAGCTCCAGCCGTAGTCGCGCAGCAGCGCCACCGGGAAATCCGTCGCGTCGAGCGCCGCATGCCACGGGTCGTGATGCGCCACGCAGGTGGTGCCGGCGAGCAGGTTCTTCAGCGCCCCGTGGCGCAGCCGCAGTGCCTTCGGCACCTGCAGCGCGGCGACGACGGCCGGTTCCGCGAAATGCGCCTGGAACGCCGCGATCCAGGCGTAGCTGTTGGGGAACGGCGCAGCGGTGCGCAGCGGCGGCACGGCGTTGATGTGCAGATGCTCGTGCGCGTTGATCAGGCCGGGGAAGATCAGATGGTCGCGCAGGTCGATCCGCCAGGCCCGCGCGGCCAGCGAGGCGCCGATCCGCCCGGCGCGGATCGGCAGCGGCGCGCGCGAGGCGCCGGTGGGCGTGACCGAAATCGCGCGGCACAGGCTGATATCCAACGCGGCCTGGAGAACGTCCATGGCTCAGCGCCGCCGCATCACGATCAGGAAGTGATCGCCCATGCCGCGCAGCAGCGGCAGCGCGCCGAAGCGGTCGTCGAGTCCGCCCAGCCGTTCGCACCAGCGGCGGTGGCGGCGGTAGTAGTCCACCAGGTAGGGCGGCGGCATGAACAAGCTCAGCGCGCGGTAGCCCGTCAGCGAAAAGTGTTCGGCGAAGGCGCGGTAGAACTCGCGCGGCAGGTAGTAACGGGTCCAGATCGTGTGCTGGTTCATGCCCACCGCGGTCGCGCCGCGCGCCGCGCGCACGCCGGCCCGCCTGAAGCGGCCGCGCAGCGCGTAGTGCCCCAGTTCCCACGGACAGATCCGGCCCATCACCGAAAACACCAGGCGGCCGCCGGGCCGCAGCAGGCGCGCGCATTCGGCCGCGACGGCACCGAGATCCGGCGCGCAGTTCAGCGGCCCGAAGTTCGAGTAGATGCCGTCGAACGCGTCGTCGAGCCGGTCGAGCTGCTGGATGCCGAGATGGATGGCGCTGACGCGGGACTGCAGGTCCTCGGCGACCGCGCGTGCGCGCGTGCGCTCGACCATCTGCGGCGACCAGTCGCTGGCGACGACCTGGTGGCCGCGCCGCGCGAATTCGAGCGCGTCGATGCCGGTGCCGCAGCCCAGGTCGAGCAGGCGCGCAGCGGTCGGAAATTCGCGCTGCACGGTGTTCCACAAGGTCAGCCGCATGCGCTGGATCAGCTCGTTGTTGCCGCGCGGGCCGTCGTAGTCGGCGGCGACGCTGTCGAAGGCGCGCTGCGTGTCGAGCAGCTGCGCCTCGTCCAGCGGCATGCCTCCGCGCCGCGGCCGGCGAACGTCCGGGACGAGTCCGCCCAGATCACCGCTTTCAAGTTCGTGCTGCCCGTTCATGTCGATCTCTGTTCCAGCGGCATGCCGCCCGCGATTCGCCACGACGCACCGGGCCAACCGCGGCCGGCATCTTCTGGTCCTGCCCGGTGAGTGCCGGCAGCGGCCGCTTTGGTTGAATGCCCGGCCGACGAACCCGAATCAGCTCCGCGCGGACCGCCGCGCGACGTTCCTGGCCAGGGCCGCGGACGAGCCCAGGAAAAGCCCCAGCAGCAGGCCGATGCCATAGGTCAGCTCGGGATTCGGAAACGCCTGTTTGTCGGGGACGTAGACCGGCCACATCAGCGATGTTTCATAGGTATAGGTGGGGCCGAGGCGCTCGACGAGATCGCTCCGCGCCTGCCGCAAGCCGCGGATCTCTTCGTTCTTGTTGGCCAGCAGCAGGCTGGCCAGCATCGGGTTCGCCATGTCCTTGCCGCCTGCCTCGCCCTTGCTTCCCGACGCGGCCGCCTGCTGATAGCGGGCGCGGTCGGCCTCGGCGGTCTGCAGGTCGGACTCGATCTGGGCGAGGCGCGCGCGCGCCGACTTCAGCGGCGCCTCTTCCAGGCCCCGGTGGATCGCACGCAGCCGGGCGACCGTCGCTGCGGCGAGCTCGCCGGCCTGCTGCCGGGAGTAGGCCCGCACGGTCAACTTGACCAGCGAGCCCGCGTAGAGCATCGGCTCCAGTTTCAGGCTCTTGCGGTAGAGCTGGGCCACCGGCGACGTCTTCGCATAACCGGCGCTTGCCAGCACCTCGTTCTTGAACGGCACCAGTTGCAGCCGCTCGGTGACGCGCTGCAGCGGCTCGACCTTCGGATCCTGGCCCGACGGCACCTGCCCGACCTGCGCGATCTGGATCCAGGCGGTCGCCTCCCACTGGCGCTTCACCAGGTGCGCGAAGGCATAGGTGCAGGCCAGGGTCAGCACCAGCACGAGCACGAACCACGTCCACTCGCGGGTGAAGATCCGCCACAGGTCGATCAGATAGATTTCATCGTGTTCCATGGTTCGGTACTCGTTGGAGGGAGGGTGAAGCCGGGGCTGGCGCGGCGGCCGATGCCTTGCGGTTCGGCAGCCATGCCGCCATGACCGGCAGGAACAGGCAGATGCCGATGAAGCCGGCATTCGTCCAGGTGAAGGCCTGCGGCGCGAACGGCGACATCACGCAGACGTAGGAAACGCGCAGGAACATCAGCAGGGAAAACAGCGGCACCGCCGGGCGCAGCCGCTGCACGCTCCACAGCAGCATCGCGTACAGCGCGAACACCGCCAGCGCCGCGCCGGACGGGCCGAACGCCATCAGGAAGGGAAAGAACTCCGTGCCCACGTTGATGTTCGACGCATCCAGCGGGATGCCCGTACCTGCCGTCACCACGGACCCGTGCAGCGGCACCACCTGGTTGATCAGGAAGTCGGCGTTGGAATAGTCCTTGGCCAGGATCGAACTGAAGTTGTAGGGACCCGCGCTGACGTAAAGGAGCAGCCATTTGATGCCCTGCGGCGCGGCGTGGTACATCGCGCTGAACGGCAGCGTGATGTGCTCCAGCGGCCCCGAGCGCAATATGCCGAGGATCGAGAAGATGCTGCTGCCGGCGAGCGCCAGGCCAAGCAGGGTCTTCCATGGCAGCGGCCGCGCCTCGTCGCGGCGCAGCACCAGCACCAGCGCGAACGAGAAGAAGGTGGCGAACAGCCGGTTGCGGTCGATCACCAGCACCGGGAACACGAAGCCGATGGCGATGAGCGCGATGCGCAGCCGCCGGCTCCGGGTACAGAGCAGGCCGATCGGCGGCAGCACCCAGCACATGTCCGAAACGTGGCGGACATGCGCGCGGCCGCCATCCATCACGGCATACGCCGACGGCTTGTCGAACAGCGGGATCGGGAACAGCGTGAGATCGAGCAGGCAGAACAGCACGATCAGCGCGGCCAGGGCCAGCGCGAGGAACGCCTCGCGGGTGCCGGCGTACTGGCGCGCGCGGAACCGCGCGAATTCCGGCAGCCGGACCCCCGCCTGCACGTCGAACAGGATGATCGCCGCCGCGAGCACGACCAGCAGCAGCAGGCCTTCCAGGTAGTCGGCGGAAAGATCGTAGGTGAGCCAGGTCAGCCCGCAGGCGAACAGGATCGGCAGGCCGAGCCAGGTGGAGGGAAGGCGCAGCAGCCGTTTCATGTCCCCTCCACGCCGCGGGCCGCCGGCGGCAGCCGGGTCTTCGACGCCACGACCAGCGACAGGTAGGCGGCCATATGCAGCAGCAGCGGCCCCGGCCTTCGTTGCAGGAACGAGATCTTGGCGTCGATGTAATGCGACTGCGCGCGCAGCAGGGTCCGGTACGGCTCGTCGAACAGGCTCGCCCGGCGCAGCGCGATGTGCCGCGACTCGATGAGGTTGCCGACGCGGGTTTCGGCGTGCCGCGTCCGGCTCAGGTTCGCGTCGTGCATGCGGTAGGCGCAGACGCTGACGTCGACGAAGCCGAGCGCATCGCGCGCGGCCAGGCGCAGGAACAGGTCCCAGTCCTCGATGCGCAGCCCTTCGCTCCAGCGGTCCACGGTGTCGAGCGCGCTGCTGCGGATCAACGCGACCGGCCCGCCGATGGCCCACTGCCGGATCACCGCGCGGCGGATGCCGTCGTCGGAGCGGTACAGGTTCTTGTCGGCGCCGTGCAGGTCGCACATGCCGCTGTCGTGCAGCTTCTTCCCGTCCTGGTCGACCACGACCGAATCGCCGATCACCGCGCCCTTGCCGGGGTGCGCCTGCAGGTAGCGGACCTGGGCTTCGAGCCCACCGGGCAACAGGTAGTCGTCGCTGGCACCCGGGCGCAGGAACTCGCCGTTCGCGCGCGCCGCCAGCTCGTTGAGGGTCGCCGCGATGCCGCGGTTCTCCCGCTGCACGTACTCGATGGGAATGTCCATGCAATGCGTCGCCACCCAGTCGGCGATCCGCGCGCCGGTGCGGTCGGTCGAGCCGTCGTCGATGATGATCAGCTCCTTGGCCGGATAGGGGTCTTCCAGCACGCTGTCCAGGCAGCGCCGCACGAAGCGCTCGTGGTTGTATGCCGGGATCAGCACCGAGACCAGCGGCGGCGCCGTGCCCTTGGATACGTCGGACGCCATCGTCACAGCCCTCCCAGGTAATGCCGCACGACCAGCACGTTGAACGCGAGGTAGCCGAGGTAGTTGGCGGCGAAGGCGTACATCGCGCCGACCAGGCCGAAGTGCGCGGTGAACACGTAGACCAGCGCCAGGTAGCTGGCCGCGAACACGCACTCGGAGATCACGAACAGCCGCGTCATCGCCTTGGCCAGCATCACGTAGGAAAGGATGAAGGAGGCGATCTTGACCACGTCGCCCGCCAGCTGCGGCGCGTACAGCGCGTTGGCGGGCGCGAAGTCCGCGCTGAACAGCAGGCGCGTCACCCACTCCCGCAGCACGTACACCGCCGCCGCCAGCGCGACCACCACGGGCAGGATGTAGCGGTACGCGTTGCGCAGCTCGGCCACCAGCGCGGCGCGCTCCCGGATCGCCGCCAGCTTGGGCAGGTAGTAGATGTTGATGGCCGCGGTGAGGAACAGCAGGTAGGCATCCGACACCTTGCTCACCGCCTGCCAGTAGCCGACCTGCTCCCAGCCGAGCTGCAGCGCGAGATGATCGCGCACCGCGATGTTCACCAGCGGCGAGACCAGGGCGGCGGTGAGCGTCATCACCGAAAAGGCCGCCAGGCGCAAGGTCATTTCGCGGTCAAAGCGCAGCCGCAGCATGCTGCGCTGGAAGTACGGGCTGCGCCACCACGCCGGCAGGCCGACGACGAGCCACAGCAGCTGGCTCACGATCAGGGCCAGCAGGGCGCCGTACAGATGCAGCCAGCGCGCCAGCCAGACCACCATCACGATGCTGAGCAGCGAGCCCAGCACCTGGATCAGCGCCAGCCGGCGCACGTCCATGAAGCCGTTGATCACGGCCAGGATGTAGTTGACCAGCGCGATGCCGAGCTGGGCCACCGCGAGCACGCGGATCAGGCCCGCATAGGCGGGGTCGTCCAGCAGCCATTGCGCCAGCTGCCGGCTGAACAGCAGCGCCAGGCAACCCATCAGGATGGAGGCGCACAGCGCGTACCACAGCGCGGCAGCCAGCAGGCGCGCCAGCCGCTGCGGATCGTGGCGGTATTCGGCGACGTACTTCACGATGCCGGCGCTGATGCCGCCGCCGGCGAGCACGGCCAGCAGCGACATCAGGCTGGTGAACTGGCCCAGCTTGCCCACACCCTCGGGCCCGGCGAACCATGCCACCAGCTTGATCACGACCAGCGCCGCCAGCAGCCGCGCGCCGGTGGCGATGGCGGAATAGAAGCCGGCGCGCACGATGTTCATGGCGGACACGCGAACGCGTTGCAGGCGGCGATCACCCGCTCCACCGCATCCGTGCCCAGGGTCGGCCCCATCGGCAGGCTCAGCACTTCATCGTGCAGGCGCTCGGTCAGCGGCAGTCGGACATCGTGCAGGGCCGGGTAGGCCGGCTGCCGGTGCGGCGGCACCGGGTAGTGCACCTGGCTGTGGATGCCGTGCGCCAGCAGATGCCGCTGCAGCGCATCGCGATGGGGACAGCGCACCACGAACAGGTGCCAGGCGTGCTGCTCCTCGTGCGCCACCTGCGGCAGCCGGATCTGCGGGTGGCGGATGCCGTCGCGATAGCGCCGCGCCACGCGGCGGCGCCAGGCGACATCCTCGTCGAGATGGCGCAGCTTCACCCGCAGCAGTGCCGCCTGCAGTTCGTCGAGCCGCGAATTGACGCCCTGGAAAAGATGGCGGTACTTCGCCTCGGAACCGTAGTTGCGCAGCGCCGCGACCCGTTGCGCCAGCCGCGCGTCGGCGGTCACCACCGCGCCGCCGTCGCCCAGCGCGCCCAGGTTCTTGGCGGGGAAGAAACTGAAGGCCGCCGCATCGCCGAACGCGCCGGCCTTGCGGCCGTCGCTCGCCGCGCCGTGCGCCTGCGCCGCGTCCTCGATCAGCAGCAGCTGGTGCCGCCGGGCCAGCGCCGCCAGCGCCGGCATGTCGGCCAGCTGGCCGTACAGGTGCACCGCCATGATCGCGCGCGTGCGCGGCCCGATCGCCGCTTCCACGCAGGCCGGGTCGAGGTTGAAGCTCAGCGGATCGGGCTCCACCGGCACCGGCACCAGCCGGTTTTCGCTGATCGCGAGGAAACTGGCGATGAAGGTATTGCCGGGCACGATGACCTCGTCGCCCTCGCCGAGCGCGCCGAGCTGCTTGTAGCCGCGCAGGATCAGCGACAGCGCATCCAGCCCGTTGCCCGCGCCCACGGCGTGGGACACGCCGCAATAAGCCGCGAACTCGCGCTCGAAGGCCGCCAGTTCCTCGCCCATGATGTACCAGCCCGAGTCGATCACCCGCGCGGCGGCCGCCTTCAGTTCGTCGGCATGGCGCGCATTGATCGCCCTGACGTCGAGGAACGGGACGTCCATCGGTTCGTTTTCCGTCAGCGCGCCAGCCATCACAGCGGCCACTCGTAGAAATCGTGCACCACGGCGCGGGCGCCGAAGTATTCCTTCTGCGTGACCAGGCCGCCGTTGAGCACCCGCCCCTCCTGTTCGGTCGAGATGCCGAAGCTGAAATACGTCCGCTCCGCGTAGACGCCGCCGACCAGCTCCGCCAGCAGGAAGCTCAGCGCGCTCAGCCGCCGCCCTTCCTCCGAGACGGCCATGTACTGGGTGTGCACGGCCTTGCCGAAATCGTAGACGAGCACGCCCGCCAGCAGGACGCCGTCGCGGCGCGCCTCGTGCAGCACGATCTGCTGCGGGAAGCGCGCCTGCAGCAGGCGCAACTCCGCCAGGCTGTGGGTCGGCCGGGTGTCGTGCTTGTGCAGCACCTCCACCAGCAGCGCGTGGAAATCCGTCGGATCGGCGTTGGTCCGCAAGCCGATGCCGGCCTTCCTGGCCTTGTTGACGGCGCGCTGGCGTCCCTGCGTGAAGTGGAACGTTTCGCGCAGCGCGATGGCCGAGGAGAGGTCGCGCCGCTGCAGCCGCGCGCCCAGCCGGTGCAGGGCGTACAGATCCTCCTCGGCCGGATAGGCATGGAAAATGTGCGGCACCGCCTTGTAGATCACCCGTTCCACGCCGAGCGCGCGGTAGTGGCTGGCGATCTGCTCGAACACGGCCAGCGTCGACTCGGCGCGCAAGGCATGCGTGGTGACCAGGCCGGCATAGGTGAGGCCGCCGTGGCTGGTCACCACGTTGTCCCGGATGTTCGCGGGGAACACCGCCACGGGCTCGCCGTGCCGCTCGACGATCAGCGACTGGTCGACGAAACGGTCGGCGTGGTAATCCATGTAGCCGCGCCGGTGCAGCAGGTTGCCGTTGCGGGAACGCCCGACCAGCGCATCCCAGGCGTTCACGTCGGCGGGGGCGTAGGGCCTAACGCTGCACATCGGCATCACCGTCGCCGTGGCTGTCGTGCGCTTCGGCCACGCCGAAGCCGTCCACGCCCATGTCGTTGCCGTTGTAGAACATCAGCAGCGTGTCGCGCCGGCGGATCAGGGCGGGATAGCAGAGCGTGCGCGAATCCCAGCCGCTGGCGGACAGGGCGATGCCCAGCATCTCGTCGCGGCGTTCCCACGCGATGCCGTCGTCGCTCAC
This sequence comes from Rhodanobacter sp. LX-99, assembly GCF_018599185.1. Classification (NCBI taxonomy): domain Bacteria; kingdom Pseudomonadati; phylum Pseudomonadota; class Gammaproteobacteria; order Lysobacterales; family Rhodanobacteraceae; genus Rhodanobacter; species Rhodanobacter sp. LX-99. Next base: position 1,824,290 of record NZ_JAHFVL010000001.1, read on the forward strand.
GGCGACGCCGGGAAAGTATTCGCCGGTGACATTGCCGCGCGTGAAGAGCATGACGTAGCGGCCGCCGAGGCGGTAGACGCGCGGCCGGCCGATGCGGTATTCGCTGCCTTGCGGGCGCAGGCAGACATGGTCCGCGCGCGGGATCGCGGCGAGGTCGGGCGTCTGCGCATGCCGGATGTGGTAGCGCGGAAACGGCTGGCCGCCGATGCTCTCCCAGTCGTCGCCCACCGCATACCACAGGCGCCAGCGGCCGTTTTCGTACATGGCCGAATGCACCGCGCCGATGGTGCTGCGGCCGGGTGCGCGATCCAGGATGGGGGTTTCCTGCGTGCGCTGGAAGCTGTTCCCGCCGTCGCGGGAAACGGCCAGGCCGGTGAAGGCCAGGAACTTGGCCCTGGCCACGCGCTGGAAGCCGACATAGAACATGTGCAGGCCGCCCGGCGCGTCGACGAGGTCGCCCAGGATCATGCCGTTGTCGTCGAAGCAGCCGGCGCGGCCGACGTCCAGCACCGGTTCGGCGCTGACCCGCACGACCGCCGCGGGATCGTCCGCACGCACGTCGACGTAGCCGATCCGGCTGACGCCGTCGGCATCGCGAAACCCCGCATAGACGCGGATGAGCTCGTCGTCGATCCGGTACGGCGTCGGCGTGAGCGCCGAGTGCCGCATCCAGCCGCCCACGCCCTGCCGCGCGGTTTCGAACACCAGGCCCTTCTTGGTCCATTCGAACATGCGCTGTTCAAAGCCTCACGTCGAAGCTCGACCGGCCGGCTACCGCCCGGGCCGGCGAGCCGACGTAGACCCGGCCCGGCTCGGTATCGCGGGTAACCAGCGCGCCGGCGCCGATCACGTTGTCGGACGCGACCTTCACGTGGTCGTTGAAGGTGCTGTTCACGCCGACGAAGCTGCTGTCGCCGATTTCGCAGTAACCGGAAATGACCGCATGCGAGGCGACGAACACGTTGTCGTGCACGACCGTGCGGTGCCCCACGTGATTGCCGCTCCACAGGATGCAGTTGTTGCCGATGCGCACGAACGGCTGGACCACGTTGCCCTCGAAGATGAAGCTGTTCTCGCCCAGCTCGGCATTGCGCCAGACGAAAGCGCGCGAGCTGACGTAGGTGGCGAAGCGGTAGCCGCGGCGCTTCGCATCCTGGTACAGGCGCGTGCGCAGGCGGTTGAGCAGGCTGGCCGGTATGGCGACGAACACGTCGACGTCCGCCGGCGGGTAGTCCGTTTCCAGCGTCTCGTATGCCACCACCGGGCGGCCGGCCAGCATGGCTTGCGCGAGATACTCGCGTTCGACGCTGAAGGCGACCACGTCGCGCCCGCTGTCGTGCTCGAAATACTCGCAGGCGATCTGCGCGAACTCGCCCGCGCCGATGAGGACTAGAGGCTTTGGCACGCCGCCACGCCCTCCTGGTAGACGACGCCGCGGACCTCGCTCAGGAAGGCGTCGTAATCGGTGATGTAGTCGTCCGGGTCGTACAGGTGGTCGGCCAGCACCATCAGCACGCAGTCCTCGCTGAAGTCGTACAGCTCGCGCCACACCATGCTGCCGAGCTGCAGGCCGTACGAGGGGTCGTCGAGCACGACCTCCACCGGCCCGCTGCCGTCGTCCAGCAGAAAGGTGACGGAGCCGCGTACCGCCACCGCCAGCTGGTTGAGATGGCGGTGCGCGTGCCGGCCCCGGTGCACGCCGTCGTGGGTGGCGAACAGGTAGTACACGCGCCGGATCACGAAGGGCACGTTCCGATCCTGCTCCAAGGCGATCAGCATGCCGCGGCTGTCGCCGTGCTTCTGCAACTGGATGCGTTCGATTTCCATGTTCCGGACCCGGCGATGGTTTCGGGGACGACCGACTCATCTGGGTGCCGCCTGGCGGGCGAAAGGTTGCGTCGGCACCCGCGGCGCATCGAGGAAGCCGCGGCGGGTTACGCCTGGCGCGGACGCAACCTTTCACGGCCCGACCGGCACTCATGTTTTTCGGATCACTCCCCCGTTCGCGCCCGAGTCTCGCCGAGGGCAAGGCTGGCGATGGAGTGCGCAGGGGAATCGGCTTGATGACGGCAACAAGCAAGGGCATTCGGGCATGCGGTTGAAGAACGGAACCCCGCCGCGGGGAAACGGTGAGGGGGCATCCACGCGCCCTGGGGGGTTGGTGGTTCTGCACTGGCTCACCCTGTTTTGTGTGGTTGCCGGGGTGGCGCTGATCCTGCTCCGCGACGAAGTCGCCGGACGCGCCATGCGCCAGTGGCTGCTCGACGGACATCGCCATTTCGGGGTGCTCGTGCTTCTTCTTTTCGTCGCCCGCGCGGCCTTGCGCATCCGCTCGGGCAAGCTGCCGCCAGAAGGCGCTCCGCCACGGTTCGCCCGCATCGCCGCGGCGCTGGTCCACGCCGCCTTGTACGTCCTGCTGCTCGCCCTGCCCCTCTTGGGCTGGGCCCTCAACGATGCGCTGGGCAAGCCGGCCCACTTGCTCGGCGTGGCGCTGCCGGCACTGGTGGGGGCCGATGAGGATCTCGCCGACACACTCCTGGCATGGCATCAGGATGCCGCCTGGTTGCTGCTCGGGCTGGTTCTGCTGCACGCGGCCGCAGCGCTGTGGCACCACTTCGTGCTGCGCGACGGCGTGCTGCGCATGATGTTGCCGAAACCCCGCCGCTGATGGGCATACGACGTTTCGCTTGCCGCGGCACCCTGTCCAACAAGGAGACTCCATGTTGTCTTTTCTGAACCGACGCACGCGACGCCGGCCCGGGAACACGCACCTGTGGTACGGCCTGGCGGCGCTCCTGCTGTTCGCCAGCAGCACCGCGCAGGCGGTGCCGAGCTATGCCCGCCAGACCGGCGCCGCCTGCGCGGACTGCCACGCCGGCGCCTACGGCCCCGCGCTGACGCCCTACGGCATGCGCTTCAAGCTCAACGGCTACACCGACACCGACGGCAGCGGCGGCAAGATTCCGCTGGCCGCGCAGCTCATCGCCACGCGCTCCGTGCCCGCCCGCGGCGAGAGCACGATGCGGCTGACCGAGGCCGACCTCTACCTGGCCGGACGCCTCACCGACCAGGTCGGCGGTTACGTCAAGGTCGAGAACAGCAACACCGGCAACAACACCTTCCGCACCCGGCTGAACAACGTCGACCTGCGCTTCGTCGCCAGGGACCTCAAGCTTGGCGACAAGGAGGCGACGCTCGGCGTGAGCGTCAACAACAACCCCGGCTTCCAGGATCCGATCGCCGCCTTGCCGGGCGCCGCGGGCATCGGGCCGCCGTCGGTTTCCGGCAGCTTGCTCAACCTGTCCGCGCTGGCCCACCGTGTCATCGGCGCCAGCGTCTACGGCCTGTACGACTCGACCTGGTACGGCGAAGTCGGCTCCTACGCCTCCTTGCCGACGTCCCAGCAGGATCACCTGGGCTACGCCGCTTCGGGCGACCCGGGCAAGCTCAGCGATACCGGTTATTTCCGCTTCGCCTACATGAAGGATCTCAGGCGCCAGTTCTTCTCGGCCGGCGTGGTCGCGCTGAGCACCCGGCGCCAGCTCCCCCGCAGCGGGCCGCGCGACGACATCACCGACCTCGGCTACGACCTGACCTACCAGTTCCTCGGCAACCGCGAACACATCGTGCAGCTGAGCTACACCAACATCCTCGAAAAGCGCCGCTACGGCAGCACGCCCGCCGGCCCGGCGCTCGCCGCGCGCCCCCGAGGGGTCGTGCGCGACCAGACCACGAGCCTGACCTACACCTTCCGGCAGAGCTACGGGATCACCCTCTCCCACCTGGTGAACAGCGGCAGCCGCGATGCGGTTCGCTACACGCCGTACGGCGTGCCCGACACCACCAGCAACCTCGTCGGCGTGTTCTGGGCGCCGTTCGGCAAGGACGACTCGTACACCTCGGTGGCGAACCTGAAGATCGCCGCCACCTGGTTCCGCTTCGCCCGGTTCAACGGCAGCCGCACGAACGTCTTCGGCGCCGCGCCGGGGTCGGCCGTCCCGGCGACCGACGCGCGGGACCTGGATGCGTTCTCGCTTTCCCTGAGCGCGGCCTTCTAGAAAACATGCACGGGAGCCGGAACGTGACCAGATTGCTTTTGCGCGGCGCCGCCGTCGCCGGACTCTGCCTGGGCGGGGCGCTGGCCCCGCCGCTCGCCCATGCCGGCGACGTCGCCGCCGGGTCGGACGTGTTCAAGGCGGAATGCGCCGAATGCCACAGCGTCCGGGAAGGACGCAACAAGAAGGGCCCCAGCCTGTTCGCGGTGGTGGGGCGCGCGGCGGGAACCTTGCCGGGCTACGACTACTCGGATGCTCTGCGGGCAGCCCGCTGGACCTGGACGCCGGAAAAGCTGCACGGCTACCTGTCGCAACCGGCACGAAAGGCCAATCCCGGCACCAGGATGAAATACGACGGCCTTGCCGCCCCCCGGGATCTGGACGATCTTGTTGCATACCTCCGCACCCTCCATCCATGACATGCTTCGGCCAGCGCAGATCGTTGGAAACTCCCCGCACCATTCTGTCCGGGATGGTGCGAACGCCGCCGGCGTCAACACTGGCCGTTTCATCACGAACCGATGGGCTTGACGACACTCTGGCAAGCATTACTGGATCGCCTCGCGCCATGGGCGCCGGTGCGCTTCCGCGGGCGTGGACGGCATGCGGCTGACCCGCCCATGATGCGTTCGCATCGCGGTCCTGCCCGCTCCGCTCGCCCCGGCCATGCCGCCCTCCGGGCCGGCTTCGCGGCACTGCTCGTTGGCGCATGCCTGGCGTCGCCACTGCATGCCCAGTCGACCGCCTTCAACGGCACCGCGGCACTCAGCTCGCAGCTGGTGGACCGTGGGCAGGCGATGACTTCCAACACGCCCATCCTGCAGGGGGCCGCCTCCTGGACTTTCCCGGCCGGCTGGTCGCTCGGCCTGTCCGGCAGCGCCGAAGCGCGCTCGCCCGGCCGCCTCGTGGCCGCCCTGGCGCAGGCCTCCCGCCACTGGTCGCTTGCCGGCGACTGGCAGATGCAGGCGAACCTGCTCTACTACCGCTACGCCGGCACGGCCCGTTCCAGGGCCTTCGACCGCGTCGAAACCGGGCTCAGCTGGAGCTACCGCGACGTGCTGACCCTCGGCCTGTCGGCCGTCCACGTCGTCGGCAGCCACAGCCGGCACCGGCTGCGCGGCGCCGCGGACATCAGTGTGCATTGGCCGCTGGCGCGCCACTTTTCCCTTGCCGCCGGAGCGGGCATCGCGCAGTCCCCGATTGCGCCCTACGACGCCTACGGCTACGGTCACGCAGGTTCCCACGAATACGGCCATGCGGGTTCCTACAGCCATCGCCGCAGCGCGGACTTCCACAGCTACGGTCACGTGGGGCTGCTGTGGAGCCGCGGCCCCTGGCGGATCGAGCTCGACCGCATCCTGGCCGACCCGGAAACACGCTGGCAATGGGATGTCATGGGCGCCTCGCCCTGGGTGGCCACCGTTTCGTGGTCCTTCTGATCCGGAGGCAACCTTTTCGCGCCGATCCGGTACCCACACCCAACATCGCGAACCCACCGAGTCCGGCATACCTTCTCCAAGGCCATGAACGACGACGCTACCGACTCCGACGCCACCGACCGCATGCTGCTCCAGCGCATGGCCGCGGGTGACCGCGTCGCGCTGGGAGTGCTGTACCGCAGCTATCACGGCAGGCTATGCCGCTTCCTGACCCGATTGACGCGGCGCGCCGACGTCATCGAGGAAGTCATCAACGACTGCTTCTGGATCGCCTGGCAGAAGGCAGGCACTTTCCACGGGGATTCGCGCGTCTCCACCTGGCTCATGGGCATCGCCTACCGCTGCGGGCTGAAGGCGCTGCGGCAGCACGGCGACGAACCCGTCGAAGACGACCCCCGGCACGAAGAACGCAGCCCCGCCCACGACCTGGACGAAGACCGCGAGTTGCGCGACTGGCTGGGCAAGGGGCTGGAGCGCCTGTCGGTGGATCAGCGGGTCGTGATCGAGCTGGTCTACGGCGTGGGCCACACCCTGGACGACGTTGCCGTGATCATGCAGTGTCCCGTGGGCACGGTGAAGGCGCGCCTGTTCCACGCGCGGGTGAAGCTGCGCAACGTGCTGCCGACGCTGGCGGGAGACTCGCCCCAACGCACGGAGAACGCACCATGACGTTCCCGATGGATTCCGGCAAGGACTGCGTCCACGCCTGGGAAATGATGCCGTGGGTCCTGCAGGGCAGCGCCACGCAGGAACAGGGCGCGTGGCTGGAAAGCCACCTGGCGCAATGCGAACCGTGCCGCGCGGAGTTCGCGCAGCAGAGCCGCCTGCGGCTTGCGCTGTCGCTGCCGCCGGATGTTCCGGTCAACGCCGACGTCGGCCTGGGACGCCTGCTGGCCCGCCTCGATACGGCCGATGCGCCGGAGGTGCACCCTCGCTCGCGCCCGGCGAGCTGGCTGAGCCGGGCGCTGGTCGCCGCCGTGCTGGTCCAGGCGCTCGGCATCGGCGTGCTGGGCGTGAAGCTGTGGTCGGTGGGCGGCAATACGGCGTATCGCACGCTCAGCCAGGAGACCTTGCCCGCGGCTCCGGGCGCGATCCGCGTGGTGCCTGACGCGGGCATGACGCTGGCCGACTGGAACGCCTTGCTGCACGCCCTGCGGCTGCAGGTAGTGAGCGGCCCCAACGATGTCGGTGCCTACACGGTCGCCCCGGTGAGCTCCGCCTCGACGGCGCAACATGCGTTGCAGCAGCTGCGCACCACACGCGGCATCCTGCTGGCGGAGCCTGTCGCCGTCACGCCATGAAGTACGGCCGCCTCCTCCTTCTCGTCGTCGCCGCGGCCGCCCTGGGCGCGTGCGCGTCCACGCCTTCCGTGACCACCCCGGACAACCACGCCGGCCTCGGCCGCATGTCGGTCGCCAGCGCGTCCGCGATGGACAGCCGGCGCGACATCATCCTGGCCGTCGCCAACCCGCTGGAGCCGCCGCCGATACACGCCGGCTCCAGCCTGCTCGGCTATGCCCCGTCCAGGTATTACGGCGCCGGCCAGCACGCGGCATCCATCCTGGCCGCGCTGAAGAAGAGTTACGCGTTCAACGAACTCGCCGGCTGGCCGATCAAGACCCTGGACCTGTACTGCATCGTGCTGCAGCCGCCGCCCGGCATCAGCCGCGACGCCTTGCTCAAGGCGCTCGCCGGGGACCGCCGTGTGCGGCTCGCGCAGCCGCTGCACGACTATGCCGTTTACGGCAAACGGTCCGCCGACGCGGCACACCGCTACAACGACCCCTACGTCAGCCTGCAACGCGGTTTCGTCGAAACCGATGCCGCGCTGGCACACGACTTCAGCCAGGGCAGCGGGGTCCGCATCGCGATCGTCGACACCGGCGTCGACATGACGCATCCCGACCTTCAGGGGCGCATCCACGATGCGCACAACATGGTCGACGACGACGCGGCGGCGTTCGACCGCGACAGCCACGGCACGGAAGTCGCCGGCGTCATCGCCGCGGATGGCGACAACCACCAGGGCATCGTGGGGGTGGCGCCCAAGGCCACGCTCAGCGTCTACAAGGCCTGCTGGTACCCGCCCGCGCCGAACGCCGGCGCGCGCTGCAATTCCTTCACGCTGGCCAAGGCGCTGGCGACGATCATCGACACCGACGCCCGCATCATCAACCTGAGCCTGGGCGGCCCCGCCGATCCGCTGCTCAACCTGCTGCTGGCGCAGATCCTGGAACAGGGCCGCATCGTGGTCGCCGCCATTCCCCCGGAAGGAAACGTCGACGGATTCCCCGACAACACGCCGGGAGTCATCCTGGTCCGCGTCAGCGGCATGTCGGCGGCCCCGCCCGGTGTCCTCAGCGCCCCCGGCGACGACATCCTGACCACCCAGCCCGGGGGTGGCTACGACTTCACTTCCGGGTCGTCGATGGCGGCCCCGCACGTGAGCGGGATGGCCGCCTTGCTGCTGTCCCTCGCGCCGGGGCTGGATGCACGCGCGATCCATGACCTCCTGCTACGCAGCAGCAAGGTCTCCGGCGGCGTCCTGCAGGTGAACGCCGCCTCGGCCCTGACCGAGCTGCGCGACACGCCGAAAGCCACCCGCTGATCCGGGGCGGCCGTTCGCCCGACGATTTTTTACAGCGCATTCACCCGGCTGATTCCAATGTGCGCAGACGCGCGCGAACAGGTGCCGCGGGCAGGAGCATCCCATGTCGTCGGAACAGCATGCCGGCCTGAGCCGGGAATTCATCGAACGGCAACGCCAGCGCCTGGTCGCGCTGCGCAACCAGCTGCTGGGCGGCGAGGAAAACGACCTGGCCAGCAAGCGGGCGTTCCAGCTGCAGCATGGCGACGAGGCCGGGGAAGAGGAGGACGACGCGCAAGACCTGGCGCAGCGGGAAGTCGACCAGGCCCTGCACGATGTGGACGATCGCCGCGTGGCGAACATCGAGCGCGCCTTGCAGAAGATCGCCGAGGGCAGTTACGGCCTGTCCGACCTGAGCGGCGAGCCGATTCCGAAGGCCCGGCTCGAGACCGTGCCCGAAGCAATCCTCACCGTGCAGGAAGAGCGCGACCGCGAAGCCCGCGGCTGACCCCGACAACGCCTGAAACGGGCCAGCCATGAGCCGGCCTGAACGCGCCCGCACGCGTTCAGCCGAACTGCACCGACAGCATCGATATCGAGCCGCCGTCCATGCCCTCCACCGGAAACATCACCGCGTCGCCTTCGCCGCTGGCGCCGAGCACGTACAGCAGCGGCAGGTAATGGTCGGGTGTGGGCACCGACAGCTCCGCGTCCGCGCCCAGCGACTCGTAGTCCACCAGCGACTCGTGGTCGCCCCGCAGCATCAGCTCGCGCACCCGCGCCTCGAAGCGCAGCGCCCAGTCGAACGGTTCCGCCGGATGCCGGCCCCAGGCGTAAGCTGTGCAGGTTGTGCACCACGTCGCCGCTGCCGATCAGCAGGATGCCCTCGTCGCGCAACGGCCGCAGCAGCCGGCCCAACCCGTAGTGGAACGCCGGCGGCTGCGACTCGTCGATGGACAGCTGCATCACCGGCACGTCGGCAGCGGGAAACACGTGGCGCAGCACCGACCAGGTGCCGTGGTCCAGCCCCCACGAAAGATCCGCGCGCACGTCCAGCGGCTGCAGCAGTTCGCGCACGCGGCGTACCAGGCCTGGATCGCCGGGCGCAGGATATTGCACCTCGAACAACTCGCGCGGGAAGCCGCCGAAATCGTGGATCGTGCGCGGCGCCGCCATCGCGGTGACCGCGGTGACCGGCAGGTACCAGTGCGCCGATACCGACAGCACCGCGCGCGGCCGCGGCAGGCGCTGGCCGAGCGCCGCCCAGCCCCGGCTCCAGTCGTTGTCGTGCAGCGCGTTCATCGGGTTGCCGTGCCCGAAGAAGATCGTCGGCATACGTGCATTCATGGCATGACCTGCAGCCTCGCCGTGCGGGTCCTCGTGAGCGCCCGCATCCACGCAGTGATGACATTCGACGCGTTAGCTTGGCGTGAGTGCCGGCGATGGCGGATGGACGTCCATGCCATGGTGCAAGCCCGGGAGACAGGCATGAAGATCGCATTGATCGGCGTCAGCGGACTGGTGGGTTCGCATCTGCTGGCGGAGCTGCTCCGGCGCGGGCACGAAGTCACCGGCATTGCCCGCGACACCGGCAGCGTGGCCGCACGGCCGCAGTTGCGGCTGAAGAACGGCGATGCCACCCGGCCGGCGCAGCTGGCGCCGTTGCTGGCCGGTCACGAGGCGGTGATCAGCGCCACGAAATTCGCCACGTCCGATGCGGCAGCGCTGATCGCTGCGCTGAAGCAGGCCGCCGTGCATCGGCTGCTGGTGGTCGGCGGCGCCGGCAGCCTGGAGGTGGCGCCGGGCCAGGCGCTGGTCGACACGCCGGGCTTCCCGGCGGCGTACAAGCCGGAGGCGGAGGCCGGGCGACGCTTCCTCGATGCCTTGCGCAAGGAACAGCAGCTCGACTGGACCTTCCTGTCGCCTTCGGTCGAATTCGTCCCGGACGAACGCACCGGGACATTCCGCCTCGGCGGCGACCAGTTGCTCACCGACGCGAGCGGCCGCAGCTGGATATCGATGGAAGACTTCGCGATCGCCCTCGTCGACGAACTGGAGACGCCAAAGCACTCGCGGCGGCGCTTCACCGTCGGCTACTGACCGCGCCACCCGATCAGCCACTCCACTTCACCCACCAGGACGACACGCGCATGAAGACCTACCAAGTCGGCTACCTCGTCGGCAGCCTCGCCAAGGGTTCGATCAACCGCCTGCTGGCCAAGGCACTCACCCGCCTCGCACCGCCGGGACTGGAACTGGTGGAAATCCCGATCAAGGACCTGCCGCTGTACAGCTACGACTACGACGCCGACTTCCCGCCGGTGGCACGCGCGTTCAAGCAAGCCATCGCCGAGGTCGACGGCGTGCTTTTCGTCACGCCGGAGTACAACCGTTCGATCCCCGGCGCACTGAAGAACGCGATCGACTGGGCCAGCCGGCCGTGGGGCAAGAACTCGTTCGCGCGCAAACCATCCGGAATCATCGGCACCTCGCCCGGCTCGATCGGCACCGCGGTCGCCCAGCAACAGCTGCGGGGGGTCATGTGCTTCTGCAACTCACCGCTGATGAACACGATGGAGGCGTATATCCAGTTCAGCCCGGGCCTGATCACCGAAGACGGCACGGTTACCAACGACTCCACCGCCGAGTTCCTCGGCAACTACATGAAGGAACTGCACCTGTTCGTCGAGCGCGTGCTGACCGTGCATCCGCGCGGGGGTTGAGCCGGCGCAAGCGACGACAAAGATTTGTCGTCGCGGCTTTCCGCGGATTCCTGCGACGTCGCGCCTTCATCAACCGCCGGCACCGGGCCGGGCATTCACGCGCTCTTGCGGAATCGGTGGAGTAGCGTTGCACCGTCGGTGGCTCCGGCCAGCGTCGGTATTGCAAGCCTGCAGGGGGACGACAGCCATGGCGATGCATGAACTCGGAGACGTCGCACCCGATCGCGACGACCTCGCCGACCCTGCGCGGCGGCGCCTGCTGGCGGGCCTGCTCACCGCGTACACCGCCTCGTTGATTCCCTGGGCACTGGCGCAACCCGCGCCGCGCGCCGACCTCGGCGCGTTCACCGCGCTCTCCGCGATCCTGGTCGGCCGGCAGGCGCTGGATGCCGCGCAGGCGGCGCGTCTCTACGACGTCCTCGTCGCCGCCCATCCGAATTTTGCGGCGGACGTGCAGGCCCTGCTGGCCCTGATCAACGAACGTCACATCGACCCGCTGCAATTGCAGGGCGTGCTGGACGGCGAGCATTCGCCGCTGGCGCCGCTACCGCGGCAGATCGTCGGCGCCTGGGCGCTCGGCGTGGTCGGCAGCGGCGAGAACGCGCGCTGCGTCGCCTACGAGACCGCGCTCAACGCGGTGATCGTGGCCGACGTGCTGAAGCCGCCCACCTACGCCTACGGCGCCTACGGCAGCTGGACCAGCAAACCCCTCTGAAGGAGTGCAATCCGATGTCCGGACAGCTATCGGCTGACATCGTGGTGATCGGCTCGGGCATCATCGGCGCGCTGGCGGCACGGCGGCTGGCGCGGCGAGGCACCTCGGTGCTGATCCTGGAGGCGGGGCCGCGGCTGGAACGCGCCCGCGTCGTCGCCGCGTTCCGCAACTCGCCGATCAAGGGCAACTGGATGGCGCCGTATCCGCCCTCGCCGTGGGCGCCGCATCCAATCTATACGCCGAAGGACAACGGCTACCTGAAGCAGGCCGGGCCGTATCCCTACCCGGCCGAGTACATCCGCGCGGTGGGCGGCACCACCTGGCACTGGGCCGCGCAGGCGTGGCGGCTGGTGCCGAACGACGTGCGCATCAAGAGCCTGTACGGCGTCGGCGTGGACTGGCCGCTCAGCTACGACGAACTCGATCCGTGGTACCAGGAGGCGGAGGAGATTCTCGGCGTGGCCGGCGCCGACAATACCGGCTCGCCGCGGCAGCATCCGTTCCCGATGGAGCCTGTGGCCGAGCCGTGGTCGATGCGCCGCTTCCGCGAACGACTGGCCCCGGCGTATCCGGTGGTCGCCAACACCGTGGCGCGCAACAGCCGCGGCTACGACGGCCGGCCCGCCTGCGTGGGCAACAACAGCTGCCAGCCGATCTGCCCGGTCAACGCGCAGTACCTGGGCATCAACGCGGTGGAGGCGGCCGAGGCCGCCGGCGCGAAGGTGGTGCCCAATGCGGTGGTCTTCCGCATCGAGCATGACGCCAAGGGGCGCATCGCGGCGGTGCGCTACTACGCGCCGGACAAGAGCGAGCACCGCGTCACCGGCAAGCAGTTCATCCTTGCCGCGAACGGCATCGAGAGCCCGAAGCTGTTGCTGCTGTCGGCCAGCGACAAGTATCCGAACGGGCTGGCCAACAGCTCCGGCATGGTCGGCCGCCACCTGATGGACCACCCCAGCACCTCGCTCACCTTCTACGCCGACGAGGAGCTGTGGCTGGGCCGCGGCCCGCAGAGCCCCAGCTCGATCAACACCCTGCGCGACGGCCCGTTCCGCGCGCGGCACGCACCGTACCGGCTGGACTTCACCAACATCTCGCAGGTGCTCAACGTCACCAACGACCTGATCAAGGAAGGCGTGTACGGCGCGGAGTTCGAGAAGCAGCTGCGCTGGCGTGCCGCGCGCCAGGTCAACGTGAAGAACGTGCTGGAGGTGCTGCCCGACCCGAACAACCGCATCACGCTCAGCGCGGAGAAGGACGCCATGGGCATCCCGAAACCGGAGGCGCACTACGCGATCGACGACTACACGCGCCGCGCCGCGGAAGTGTCCAAGGCCGACTTCGCGCGCATCGCCGAACTGATGGGCGGCACCGGCCTGCGCTACAGCGCGGAGGGCCAGTTCGCCAACAACCAGCACATCACCGGCACCATGAGCATGGGCAACGACCCGGCGAGCTCGGTGGTCGACGCGTTCGGCCGCACGCACGACCACGAGAACCTGTTCATCTGCAGCACCGGCGTGATGCCCACCGCGGCGACGATGAACTCCACGCTCACCGGCGTGGCGCTGGCGCTGCGCACCGCCGAGCACATCCTGCCGGCGAAGAACGCACACGCGGCCACCGCGCGCAGCAGCCGCGAGGCGAGCCTGGCATGAACACGCCGACCCGTTGCCTCCCGCTGCTCGCCCTGCTCGGCCTGCTCGTCACCGCGCCGGCCGGCGCCGCCGACACCCCCGACGCCGCACTCTTGCAACGCGGCCAATACCTGGCCACAGCAGGCGACTGCGTGGCCTGCCACACCGCGCCCGGCGGCAAGCCGTACGCCGGCGGTCTGACGGTGCCCACGCCGATCGGCAACATCATCGCGACCAACATCACGCCGTCGACCACGGCCGGCATCGGCCACTACACCGAGCAGCAATTCAGCGATGCCGTGCGCAAAGGCATCCGCGCCGATGGCGCCCGCCTGTATCCGGCGATGCCGTACACGTCGTATGCGCAGGTCACCGACGACGACGTGCATGCGTTGTACGCGTACTTCATGCACGGCGTGGCGCCGGTGGACAGCAAGCCGGCGCCGACCCGGCTGCCGTTCCCGTTCAATCTCCGCTTTTCGATGGCGGGGTGGAACCTGCTGTTCCTCGACAGCAAACCGTTCGCGCCCGATCCGGCCAAAGGCGCGGCATGGAACCGCGGCGCCTACCTGGTGCGCGGACTGGCCCACTGCAGCACCTGCCACACGCCGCGCAACCTGCTGATGGCCGAACGGTCGTCGCGTGAGCTGGCCGGCGGCATGGTCGGCACCTGGGTGGCGCCGAACATCACCTCCGACGCGAACAGCGGCATCGGCGGCTGGAGCGAACAGGACCTGGTCGACTATCTGCAGCTCGGCCACGCCCGCGGCAAGGCGCAGGCCGCCGGGCCGATGGCCGAGGCGGTCGAGCACAGCCTGCAGCACCTCGAACCCGCCGACCTGCAGGCGATCGCCACCTATCTGAAGACGGTGCCCGCGCAACACGGCCCGGCCGATACCCGCGCCGTCGACCGCTGGGGCGCCGCATTCGACGGGATGGCTGACCAGCGCGGCACCGCCCTGCCCGACGACGCGGAGCAATGGAGCGGCGCGCAGTTGTACGACGCGCACTGCGCCAGCTGCCACCAGGCCAGCGGCGAAGGCAGCTTCGACGGCGGCCTGCCGCCGCTGTTCCACAACACCGCCACCGGCCGCACCGACACGAACAATCTGGTGCTGGTGATCCTCGAGGGCATCCGCTGGCAGACCGGCGACTCCGGCGTGCGCATGCCGGGCTTCGCGGGCGACCTGAGCGACCAGCGGATCGCCACTCTGGGCAATTACCTGACGCTGCATTACGGCAACCCCGCCGCACGGATCACGGCGACCCAGGTCGCCAACCTGCGCGCCGGCGGCGCGCCGTCGCACCTGGTCGCGCTGGCGCGGCTGGCGATGGTCGTGGTGGTGGCGCTGATCCTCGCCATCCTCGTTCTGTGGCGCCGGCGCAGGCGGCGCCGGACTTCTTCCGGCCAGGCCTGACCCTCATGCGCAATCCTTCCTGCACGATCCACGGCTTGGCGCTCTGCGGCGTGTTGTGGCTGTGCATGCCGCCGCTCATGGCCCAACAGTCCAGCGATGGCGGCTGGCTTGCCCGGTCCACGCTGACCGGCGACTGGGGCGGCACGCGCACGCAACTGCAGGACGACGGCATCGCCCTGCGCGCGCACTGGACCACCGAAAGCGCGGGCAACCTGTCCGGTGGACACGAACAGACCGCGCGCTACACCCAGCAACTCGACGCCGGCGCGGATTTCGACCTCGACAAGCTGTGGGGCGTGCCGGACGCGAAGATCCAGTTCACCGTCACCGACCGCCGCGGCCGCAGCCTCAGCAACGACGCGCTGGGCAACCAGTTCTCGGTGCAGGAACTGTACGGCGCGGGGCAGAACTTCCGCCTGGCCGAGCTGAACTGGCAACAGGATTTTCTCGACCGCCGGATCTTCCTGCAGCTGGGCTGGTCGCCGGTGGGCGACGACTTCGCGCGGCTGCCGGCGTTCTGCAATTTCCAGAACGGCATCATCTGCGGCCATGCCAACGCGATGACCACCAACAGCGGCGCGCACAACTTCCCCACCGCGCAATGGGGCGGCCACGTGAAGTGGCACGTAACGCCGGACTTCTACGCCACCGTCGGCGCCTACCTGGACAACCCCAACGGGGGCAACCGCGACCAGGGCTGGAACCTCAGCCTCAAGCACCGCGGCGTGTTCGTGCCGGTCGAAGTGGGCTGGGCCACCGGCCGCGGCAGCGGACAGCTGCCGGGCGATCTCAAGCTCGGCGCGTACTACAACACCTCCGGCACGCCGGATGTGTACAGCGACGTCAACGGCCAGCCCGCCGGCCTCACCGGCGCGGCGTTCGAACACCACGACGGCCGCTCGGGCGGCTACTTCATCGCCGACAAGATGGTCTACCGCGAAGGGCCCGACACCAACCGCGGGCTCACCCTCGGCGCGATGGCCGGCGTCGGCGACGAGGCCACCGCACGCTTCCGCTACTTCTGGGTCATCGGCGGCCACTACCAGGGCACCTTCGCCGGCCGCGACAGCGACGTGGTCTCGTTCATGCTCGCCAGCGGCCGCACCAACCCGCGCCTCACCCGCTACCAGCGCGACCGCAACCGCGTGGCCCCCGGCAGCGTCGGCATCCAGCGCTACGAAAGCGTCGCCGAAATCGACTACGGCGCGAGGCTCACCCCCTGGCTGACCCTGCGCCCCAACCTGCAATACGTGATCCACCCCGGCGGCACCGGCGACATCCCCGATGCCTTCGTGATCGGCTTGTACACGCAGGTGACGTTCTGACCACAATCGGGTATCCGCCAACGACAACGGGCGCCAAGGCGCCCGTTGCGTTTACACCCGTTCGGAGTGAGTAGTACATCTGGAACTCCAGCCGATGCGTGCTGGCGCGGTACTTGGTGACTTCTTTCATCCCCACCTCGATGCGAGCGTCGATGAAGTCGCCGGTAAACACGCCGCCGGCCTTCAGGAAGTCACGGTGCTTGTCCAGCGCTTTCAGCGTGGCGCCGAGGCTGGAGCACAGTCGCAGGATGTTGTTCTCCTCTTCCGGCGACAGGCCGTACAGGTCCCTGTCAGCCGGCGCGCCGGGATCGATCTGTCGATCGAGCGCCACAACCCCTCGGCACCGAATGGCCGGTCACTTGTTGATGCCCTTCCGGCGCCCACCCGTTGACGGCGGCAGATAATTTTCTCCCGACACGACCCGCCGACCGGTCTTCGCCTCCAGATCCTGCCGTGCCTTGCGCGCAATCGAGCCACCGGTCCTGGCCGCCACCTTGTTGGCGTCGACGCCGCTGGCCCGCGTGGTCGCGCAGATTCTGCGCCTTCAGCCCCTTGAGCTGCTTGTGCTCCTTCACGCCCAAGCCGGACCACTCCTCGTGGATCAGGTTGGTGAGGATGGCGAATTCGTGGCCTGGCTTGACCTCGTGACTGGCCCAATAGTCGGTCAGTTTGGCGCGGGTCTCCTGCCCCATCATGCGCTGGGCGATCCACTTTTCGCTGCGGCCGTGCTTCTGCCAGGTCTCGCGGGCGCGGTCCAGCGCACGCGCCGGATCGGCCAGCTCCTGCATGCGTTCGTAACCGACTTTGGCCAGCCACAACTTGATCGGCTCGGCCTTGGGGCTGGGCACGGACTGCACCAGGCGCAGCAGGGTCTCGGCGGTGGCCACGTCGGTGAGATAGTTCTTCCCGTCGGCCGCGCGCAGTTTCAGTCGGTGACATTTTGTCACCGACTCACTGCCCTCCTTGCCAAGACGCTCCTTCAGCTTGTTCCAGTACTTGCGTGCGGTCTGGTAATCCGCCTGCCCGGTCAGCACCTGGATGATGTCGATCACCGAGAACCACCACGTCTCGCGCTCCTCGTCGTAGACGCGGCGGATGGCACGATCCTCAAACTGGGCGGGCAGCTGCTGCATCACCGACTCTCCTGGCACAGGCGGACGACAAACATGTCGGCATCGTACCCGGCATGTGTCGCAGCGAATGCGGGGGCACGCCAGTCCTGCGCGTCAGCGACCACCCCGAAAGACAACGGGCGCCGCAGCGCCCGTGATCTCTCCCGGGATCAGGAAAATGCAACCTGCCGCCTTTCCGAATCCCGATTCCCGAATCCCAACTTTTACAGCGAGTAATACATCTGGAACTCCAGCGGATGGGTGCTGGCGCGGTACTTCGTCACTTCCTTCATCTTCACCTCGATGTAGGCGTCGATGAAGTCGTCGGTGAACACGCCGCCGGCTTTCAGGAACTCACGGTCCTTGTCCAGCGCTTCCAGCGCGGCGTCGAGGCTGGAGCACACCTGCGGGATGTTCTTCTCTTCTTCCGGCGGCAGGTCGTACAGGTCCTTGTCGGCCGGCGCGCCCGGGTCGATCTTGTTCAGGATGCCGTCGAGGCCGGCCATCATCAGCGCGGTGAACACCAGGTAGCCGGAGTTCATCGGGTCGGGGAAGCGCACCTCGATGCGGCGGCCCTTCGGGCTGGCCACGTACGGAATGCGGCAGCTCGCGGAACGATTGCGCGCGGAGTACGCCAGCATCACCGGCGCCTCGAAGCCCGGCACCAGGCGCTTGTAGCTGTTGGTGGTGGAGTTGGCGAACGCGTTGATCGCGCGGGCGTGCTTGAAGATGCCGCCGATGTACCACAGCGCGGTCTGGCTGAGGCCGCCGTACAGGTCGCCGGCGAACAGGTTTTCGCCGTTCTTCGCCAGCGACTGGTGCACGTGCATGCCGCTGCCGTTGTCGCCGACCAGCGGCTTGGGCATGAAGGTGGCGGTCTTGCCGTTCTGGTGCGCCACGTTCTTGATGACGTACTTCATCGTCAGCAGCTCGTCGGCCTTCTTCACCAGCGTGTTGAACTTCACGCCGATCTCGCACTGGCCGGCGTTCGCCACCTCGTGGTGGTGCACTTCGACGGTCTGGCCCAGCGACTCCAGCACCTTGCACATGTCCGCGCGCAGGTCGCCCAGCGAGTCGACCGGGCTGACCGGGAAGTAGCCGCCCTTCACGCCCGGACGATGGCCGCTGTTGCTGCCGTCGTACTTGTAGCGCGACGACCACGCCGCTTCCTCGGAGCCGATCTCGTAGAACACGCGGCCCGGGTCGTTCTGCCAGCGCACCGAGTCAAAAATAAAGAACTCCGGCTCCGGGCCGAAGAACGCGGTGTCGGCGATGCCGGTGGATTTCAGGTACGCCTCGCCGCGCTTGGCGATCGAGCGCGGGTCGCGGCCATAGGCCTGCATGGTGCTCGGCTCCAGCACGTCGCAATGCAGGATCAGCTGCACATGCGAGCTGAACGGGTCGAGATGGGCGGTGTCCGGGTCGGGCAGCAGGATCATGTCCGACTCGTTGATGCCCTTCCAGCCGGTGATCGAGGAGCCGTCGAACATCTTGCCGTCCTCGAACGTCGACTCGTCGATCGCGTGGGCCGGGAAGGTGACGTGGTGATGCACGCCGAGCATGTCGGCGAAACGGAAGTCGACGAACTCGACCTCGTGTTCCTGGATCAGGTCGAGCACTTTGTTGGCGGACATGGAACAACCTCGGCGATGAATGGTGAGCTGGTCGGAGCAAGCCTCGTGCCAGCGCGAGCAACCGTGGCGCGGCAACGGTTGACGGACGTTTTCGGCGTATCGAACGAGCCGAAAAGAAGCATGATGGTGCAATACGACAGCCGCATTGCACCATCATGGATCGTCCGGTCGCGCCAGGCGATGCCCTGCTCAGACATCGTAGGCGCTTTCGCCGTGCGAGGTAATGTCCAGCCCTTCGCGTTCGGCCTCGTACGGCACGCGCAGGCCGAACACCGCCTTGACCACAAGATAGGCCAGCACCGAGACCGCGCCGCTCCACAGCACGGTGATGCCCACGCCCAGCGCCTGCACGCCGAGCTGGCGGCCGATCGAGAAACCCGCCGCGCCGGTGCCGCCCAGCGCCGGCGCGGTGAACACGCCGGTCAGCAGCGCGCCCACGATGCCGCCGATGCCGTGCACGCCGAACACGTCGAGCGCGTCGTCCGCGCGCAGCAGTTTTTTCAGCCCGGTCACGCCCCACACGCAGCACACGCTGGCCAGCGCGCCGATCACGATCGCGCCCAGCGGCCCCACCGTGCCGCAGGCCGGGGTGATTCCGACCAGGCCGGCGACCGCGCCGGAAGCGCCGCCCAGCATCGACGCATGCCCGCGCATGATCGCCTCCACCGCCAGCCACGCCAGCACCGCCGCGGCGGTGGCCAGCAAGGTGTTGATGAAGGCCAGCGCCGCGCCCGAATTCGCTTCCAGGTTGGAACCGGCGTTGAAGCCGAACCAGCCCACCCACAGCAGCGCCGCGCCGACCATGGTGAAGGTGACGTTGTGCGGCTTCATCGGCTCGCGCCCGAAGCCCAGCCGCGGCCCGACCAACCAGGCGCCGACCAGGCCGGCGACACCGGCGTTGATGTGCACCACGGTGCCGCCGGCGAAGTCCAGCGCACCCTTCGCGAACAAATAGCCGTCCGGCCCGGACCACACCATGTGCGCGATCGGCAGGTAGGCGAAGGTGAACCACAGCGCCGCGAACAGCAGCACCGCGCGGAAGCGCATCCGTTCGGCGAACGAACCCACGATCAGCGCCCCGGTGATGCCGGCGAAGGTGGACTGGAACGCCACGAACACGTACTCCGGCAGCGACACGCCGGCCGTGAACGTCGCCGCCAGGCTGTCCTTGCCGACTCCGTGCAGGAACATCTTGTGGAGGTTGCCGATGACCGCGCCGCCGCCGCTGAACGCGAGGCTGTAGCCATACGCCACCCACAACAGCAGCAGCAGCGAGAACACCGTCATCACCTGCATCAGCACCGACAGCACGTTCTTCGAGCGCACCAGGCCGCCGTAGAACAGCGCCAGCCCCGGCACCGTCATCAGCAGCACCAGCAGGGTCGAGGTGAGCATCCACGCCACATCGCCCTTGTCGACCGCCGGCACGGCGGCCTCGGCATGCAGCAGCGGCGCGGCCAGGCCCAGCAACAGCAGCGGCAACCACGTGCGGATGCCGCGGAACAGCTTCAGATTTTTCATGGCATACCTCGCGTGATTCGGTCAGAGGGCGTCGGCGTCGAGCTCGCCGGTGCGGATGCGGATCACCTGGTCCACGCCGGTGACGAAGACCTTGCCGTCGCCGACGTTGCCGGTGCGGGCGGCCTGCTGGATCTCCTCCAGCACGGCATCGAGCAGGTCGTCTGGCACCACTACCTCGACTTTGAGCTTGGGCAGGAAATCGACCACGTACTCGGCGCCGCGGTACAGCTCGGTGTGGCCCTTCTGGCGGCCGAAGCCGCGGACCTCCGTCACCGTGATGCCCGACACGCCGGCACGCGCGAGCGCATCGCGGACCTCGTCGAGCTTGTACGGACGGATGATGCTGGTGATCATTTTCATGGGTGACTCCACCGGTGGAATGTCTTCAGAACGACCTGGCCAGGCTCAGCACCGCCGTGGCGCGGCCCAGGTAGTGGCCACGCGCATTGGTGTAGACCGACGCGTTCGCGTTGGTGTCGTAGTAGCCCAGTGCCGCCGACCAGCCGCTGCCGAAATTCCGGGTCACGCCCAGCTTCCAGTCGCTGTACGAGGCGCCGGCGACGTTCTCCACCTGCTGGCGGCCGACATGCGCGTTGAGCAGCCAGCCCGGCGCGAACGCCTGGTTCCACGACAAGTCCACGTAGCCGCTGTGCTCGCTGTCGGCATAGCCGAACAGATTGGTGAAGGCATACGAGTACTTCAGCGACACGCTCTTCCAGGCCAGCGCGGCATAAGCCTCGGTGGTATTCGGCAGGGTGAACCCCGCCGGATAGCTGCCCGGGTACTGGTAGCGATACAGGCCGACGTCGTAGCTCCAGTCGCCGCCGAAACTGCCGCGCCAGCCGCCGTAGAGGTCGAACTCCAGGCTGCTGGAGATCGGCGCGGCGGAGGTCGAGGCATCGGACAGCCAGCTGACATTGCTGCCGCAGCCGCCCAGGTACCCGCCGCTGGCGTGGTCGAACTCGACACCGGCCTGCACGGCGGGCTTGCGATCGGTCTGCGAAATGCCGCGGAACAGGTAGTCGTTGACCATGCCGGCGCTGCCGACCCACTTGCTGGCCGGAGCCTCGCCCGCCAGTGCCGGCGCCAGGGCGGATGCCATGACCATCGGGGCAGCGACAACCACGGATATCCAGCATCGCCTCATGAGTTCGGCTTCCCTGGGAAAACGACGGGCAGGTAAACAGACGTCCAGACGTCCATTCATGAACCATGCGTTCGCATGGCGCTCAAGCCGTCTCAGCAAGCCCCGTGCCACGGCGGGCAAACGTTGCTGCAGCGGCATCCGCCGGACGGGAGCGCATCGGCCGCGGCTGCGTTAGCACCAGCAACACCCGCCGGCACCGACGGTTTGCACTGTTCCAGTGCGTGCCGGATCGGCGGCCCGCTCGGCCGGCGGCGGTCCCTCGCGGCGGCAAACCTCGTAAGCTATGGCGCTTCACGCCGGCGGTCCGTTCGCCGGCCCGTCCCATCCCGCAACGGACCCGCCCGTGACCGACCTGCTCCACGTCATCCTGCTCGGCATCATCGAAGGCATCACCGAATTCCTGCCGATCTCCTCGACCGGCCACCTGCTGATCGCCGAGAAGTTCGGGCTGGGCGCGCGCTCGGACCTGTTCAACATCGGCATCCAGGCCGGCGCGATCCTGGCGGTCACGCTGATCTACTGGAAGCGCATCTGGCAGCTGTTGACGCAGTGGCGCGAGCCGGCCAACCGCGACTACCTGCTGAAGCTGGTGGTGGCCTTCCTGATCACCGCCGTGCTCGGCTTCATCGCGGTGAAGCTGGGCTTCAAGCTGCCCGAGACGGTGACCCCGGTGGCCTGGGCGCTGGTGATCGGCGGCTTCTGGATGATCGCCGCCGAGCGGCTGGCCGCGCGCCAGCCGGAGCGCAGCGAGGTGACCTGGAAGGTGGCGATCCTGGTCGGCATCGCGCAGATGATCGCGGGCATTTTTCCCGGCACCTCGCGCTCGGCCGCGACGATCTTCGCGGCGATGCTGTTCGGCACCAGCAACCGCGCGGCGGCCACCGAGTTCGCCTTCCTGGTCGGCATTCCCACGATGTACGCGGCGACCGGCTACGAGTTGCTGAAGGTGGTGAAGGGCGGCGGCGCCGCGCATGAGGACTGGACCGCGCTGGCGGTCGGCTTCGTGGTCTCGGCGATCATGGCGTTCGTCGCGGTGAAGTGGCTGCTCGGCTACATCCGCAGCCACACCTTCACCCCGTTCGCGATCTACCGCATCGCGTTCGGCGTGGCGCTGCTGTTGCTGGTGCCGGCCGGCGGCTGACCCGCCGGGCCGAACGTGCGGCCACGGCCGGGCACGGCGTCTACGCCGCTTCGACCAGCGCGTCCTTGCGCGCCGATTTCGGCATGGCCTTCGACGTGGCGACCGTGCACTGGTTGGTGCGGTCGAACAGCTCGCGCACCCACTCGATGAAGGCCTGCACGCGGGCGGACAGGTGGCGCTTCTGCGGGTAGACGATCCACACCGGCTTGCCGGTCGACCGGGTATCGGTCATCACCAGTTCGAGCATGCCCTTGTCGAGCATGCAGGCGGCCATCATGCGCGGCATCTGGGTGATGCCCAGGCCGGACGCCACCGCCTGCAGCACCGACTCGCCGTCGTTGATCAGCATGTGCGCGTCGATGTCCACGCTTACCTGCCCGCCAGGCGTGTCGAACTGCCACTGGCGCGGGCGGCCGTTCGGGTAGACGTAGTTGATGCAACGGTGATCCTTCAGATCCTCGATGCTGTGCGGCGCGCCGTGTTTGCGCAGGTACTCGGGCGAGGCGCATACCACGTTGCTGAGGTAGCCGATCTTGCGCGCGATCAGGCTGGAATCCTCCAGCTGGCCGACGCGGATCGCGCAATCCAGGCCCTCGCCGTTGAGATCCGCCGGCGAGTCGCTCATCGACAGCTCCAGCCGGATATCCGGGTAGCGCTGCTCGAACTCACTCAGCCGCGGGATCACCGCAGCGCGGCCCACCGACAGCGAGATGCCCACGCGCAGCTTGCCGGTCGGCTTGCTGTTGGCGAAGTTCAGCGCCTCGGTGGCCTCGGCCAGGTCGGCGAGGATCTCCTTGCAGCGCGCGTGGAACGAGGCGCCGTCGTCGGTCAGCCGCAGCGAGCGGGTGGAACGGAACAGCAGCCGCGCGCCGAGCTGGCTCTCCAGCCGCGAGACGGCCCGGCTGACGCCGGACGGGGTCATGCCCAGCTGGCTGGCGGCGGCGGCGAAACTCTTGGCCTCGACCACGCGGACGAAGGTCGAAATGGCGGAAAAGTCTTCCATTGTTTCAATTCCTCGTCGATTCGTGACTGCGGCGCACGAGTGTAGTGCGCAAGAAACGGATTTTCTATACCGGAAAGTACACCTATTCTCTCGACCCTTCGCCGGAGCCTCGTGCCCGGCCTACGAGGTTCTGGGAGCGCAAGATGAAAAAACAATGGATGCTGGTCCCCCTGATCGCTGTCGGCGTGCTCGGCAGTTGGGTTCTCCTGCACGGCAACGACAGCCATGCGCAAAGCCCCGCCGGCGGGCCGCCGCCGGAAGTGACGGTGGCGCAGGCGTTGACCCGCAAGGTCAGCGACAGCGCCGAGTTCACCGGCCGGCTGGAAGCGGTGAATACGGTGCAGGTGCAGCCGCGGGTCGGCGGTTTCGTGGAGTCGGTGCATTTCCAGGAAGGCGCGCTGGTGCACAAGGGCGACGTGCTGTTCCAGCTCGACGCCCGCCCGTACCAGGCCGAGGTCGACCGGCTGGCCGCCAACCAGGCACAGGCAAGGGCCGAGCTGAGCCTGGCCGAAACCAACCAGCGCCGCGCCGAGATGCTGCTGGCCCAGCACGCGATCGCGCAGCAGGAAGCCGACCGCCAGGCCACCACCGCGCAGAGCGCGCGCGCCCAGCTCGGCGCCGCCACCGCCGCACTGGCCGCGGCACGGCTGAACCTGGATTTCACCCAGGTGCGCTCGCCGATCGACGGCCGCGTCAGCAACGCCCGGGTCACTCCCGGCAACCTGGTCACCAGCAGCGACGTGCTGACCAGCGTGGTCTCGGTCAACCCGGTCTACGTCTACTTCGACGTGGACGAGCAGACCTGGCTCAAGCTAGACCACCTGCGCGCCAGCGCGAAGCAGGCCGGCGGCAACGCGCGGATCGAGGCCGCGATGGGCCTGGCCGACGAATCTGGCTACCCGCATGACGGCCGCCTCGACTTCGTCGACAACCAGTTGCACACCGGCTCCGGGACGATGCGCCTGCGCGCGGTGTTCGACAACGCCGACGGCCTGTACACGCCGGGCCTGTATGCCCGCGTGCAGCTGCAGAGCGGCCAGGCCCGCCCGCGCGTGCTGGTGGACGACCGTGCGATCGGCACCGACCTCGGCAACCAGTTCGTCTACGTGGTCGACAAGGCGCACAAGGTGCAATACCGCAAGGTCGACACCGGCGCGCTGTTCCATGGCCTGCGGGTGATCGACAGCGGCATCGCACCGACCGACCTGGTGGTGGTGAACGGCCTGCAGCGCGTGCGCCCCGGGGTCGAGGTGAATCCGCAGAAGGTGGCGATGAGCTACCGCCTCGACGACGCCGACAAGGCGCTGGTCGAGCGCGGCGACGCACCGGGCGCCGATTCGCGCACCGCGCAGGCCGATACGGCAACCCCAGCGACGCCGCAAGGCTGAACACACTCGCCCTCTCCCTGCCATGCAGGGGGAGGAGCAAAGAAGACCGAGGCCGCGCCGCGGCTTCGTCGAGGATTCATTGCATGAAAAACATTGCCCAGTTCTTCGTCGACCGGCCGATCATGGCCGCCGTGCTGTCGCTGCTGTTCGTGATCACCGGCTCCATCGCGGTGTTCAAGCTGCCGATCAGCGAATACCCCGAAGTGGTGCCGCCCACCGTGGTGGTGCGCGCCGCCTACCCCGGCGCCAACCCGAAGGTGATCGCCGAGACCGTCGCCACGCCGCTGGAGGAACAGATCAACGGCGTGCAGGGCATGCTGTACACCTCCTCGCAGGCCACCAGCGACGGCGCGATGACGCTGACCGTGACCTTCGCGCTGGGCACCAACCTCGACACCGCCCAGGTCGACGTGCAGAACCGCGTGGCGCAGGCGCTGCCGAAACTGCCGGAGGAAGTGCAGCGGCTCGGCGTCACCACGCAGAAGAGTTCGCCCGACCTGACCATGGTGGTGCATCTCACCTCGCCGGACCAGCGCTACGACATGCTGTACCTGTCGAACTACGCGCGGCTGCACGTGAAGGACGTGCTGGGTCGGCTCGACGGCGTCGGCGACGTGCAGATCTTCGGCGCCGGCGAATACTCGATGCGCGTGTGGCTGGACCCGCAGAAGCTGGCGCAGCGCTCGCTCACCACCGGCGACGTGATCAACGCGATCCGCGAGCAGAACGTGCAGGTCGCCGCCGGCGCGCTGAATGCGCCGCCGGGCCCGGGCAACTCGGCGTTCCAGCTCAACATCAACACGCGCGGCCGGCTGGTCAGCGAGGACGATTTCCGCAACATCATCGTGCGCACCACCGCGAACGGCGGCGTCACCCATCTGGGCGACGTGGCGAAGGTCGACCTGGGCTCGAACAACTACGCGCTGCGCAGCCTGCTCGACAACAAGCCGGCGGTGGCGCTGCCGATCTTCGCGCGGCCCGGCTCCAACGCGATCCAGATCTCCGACGAGGTGCGCGCCACCATGGCGCAGCTGAAGCAGGAGTTCCCGCAGGGCGTCGACTACCAGATCGTGTACGACCCCACCGTGTTCGTGCGCGGCTCGATCGAGGCGGTGGCGCATACGCTGCTGGAGGCGATCCTGCTGGTGGTGCTGGTGGTGATCCTGTTCCTGCAGACCTGGCGCGCCTCGATCATCCCGCTGGTGGCGGTGCCGGTGTCGCTGATCGGCACGTTCGCGGTGATGTACCTGGCCGGCTTCTCGCTCAACGCGCTGTCGCTGTTCGGCCTGGTGCTGGCGATCGGCATCGTGGTCGATGACGCGATCGTGGTGGTGGAAAATGTGGAGCGGCACATCGAGCTCGGGCAGACGCCGCGCGAGGCCACGCGCAAGGCGATGCACGAGGTCACCGGGCCGATCGTGGCCACCGCGCTGGTGCTGTGCGCGGTGTTCATCCCGACCGCCTTCGTCAGCGGCCTCACCGGCCAGTTCTACCGCCAGTTTGCGCTGACCATCGCGATCTCCACGGTGATCTCCGCGTTCAACTCGCTGACCCTGAGCCCGGCGCTGGCCGCGGTGCTGCTGAAGGGCCACGACGCGCCGAAGGACCGCCTCACGCGCGGCATCGACCGCGCGTTCGGCTGGCTGTTCCGTCCGTTCAACAAGCTGTTCCATCGCGGCTCGGAGCGCTACGTCGGCGGCGTGCGGCGCATCGTCGGCAAGGGCAAGCTGGCGCTGGCGGTGTATGCCGGCCTGATCGCGCTGACCTGGTTCGGCTTCTCGCACGTGCCGACCGGCTTCGTGCCGGGCCAGGACAAGCAGTACCTTGTGGCGTTCGCGCAGCTGCCCGACGCGGCCTCGCTCGACCGTTCCGAGGACGTGATCCAGCGCATGGGCGCGATCGCGCTGAAGCAGCCGGGCGTGGAGCACGCGGTGGCGTTCCCCGGCCTGTCGATCAACGGCTTCACCAACTCGACCAACTCCGGCATCGTGTTCGTCACGCTGAAGCCGTTCGAGGAACGCCGTGACGCATCGTTGTCGGCCGGCGCGATCGCCGGTGCGCTGAACCAGAAGTTCGCCGCGATCCAGGACGCCTACATCGCGGTGTTCCCGCCGCCGCCGGTGATGGGCCTGGGCACGATCGGCGGCTTCCGCATGCAGATCGAGGACCGCGGCGACCGCGGTTTCGACGAGCTGTACCAGCAGACGCAGAACCTCATCGCCGCCAGCCGCAAGGATCCGGCACTCGCCGGGCTGTTCTCCAGCTTCCAGATCAGCGTGCCGCAGGTGGACGCCGACGTGGACCGCGAGAAGGCCAAGACCGTCGGCGTGAACCTGGGCGACGTGTACCAGACCATGCAGGCCTACATGGGCTCGCTCTACGTCAACGACTTCAACCGCTTCGGCCGCACCTACCAGGTGAACGTCTCGGCCGACCCGGCGTTCCGCCACACGCCCGAAGACATCATGCAGCTGAAGACGCGCAACGCGCAGGGCCAGATGGTGCCGCTGGGTTCGTTCGTCACCGTGAAACAGGGCGCCGGCCCGGATCGCGTGCAGCACTACAACGGCTATCCCACCGCCGAGATCAACGGCGGCCCCGCGCCGGGCTTCAGCTCGGGCCAGGCGCAGGCAGCGATGGAAAAGCTGGCGAAGGACAACCTGCCGAACGGCGTCAGCTTCGAGTGGACCGAGCTGACCTACCAGCAGATCCTCGCCGGCAACACTGCGATCCTGGTGTTTCCGCTGTGCGTGCTACTGGTGTTCCTGGTGCTGTCGTCGCTGTACGAGAGCTGGTCGCTGCCGCTGGCGGTGATCCTGATCGTGCCGATGGTGCTGTTGTCCGCGATCGCCGGCGTGTGGCTGTCCGGCGGCGACAACAACATCTTCACCCAGATCGGCTTGATCGTGCTGGTCGGACTGGCGTGCAAGAACGCGATCCTGATCGTGGAGTTCGCCCGCGAACGCCAGCATGAAGGCATGAGCCGCCACGAGGCGGTGCTGGAAGCGGCCCACCTGCGCTTGCGCCCGATCCTGATGACCTCGTTCGCCTTCATCATGGGCGTGGTGCCGCTGGTCACCTCGCACGGCGCCGGCGCCGAGATGCGCCACGCGATGGGCGTGGCGGTGTTCGCCGGCATGCTCGGCGTGACCATCTTCGGGCTGATCTACACGCCGCTGTTCTACGTCGTCATTCGCGCCCTGGTCGAGCGCCGCGAGGCGCGCGCGGCCGAACGTGCCGCCGCGCATGCGCTGCCGGCGCTGGAGAACCACTGATGAAAATCTTCACTCGCAACCCCGCGCGGGAAACTTTCACTCGTCATTCCTGCGAAGGCAGGAATCGCACTGGCGCACGCACCAGCAAACAGGCAAGTGCGATCCCGGCCTCCGCCGGGATGACGGCCAAGAGCGCCGGGATGACGATGGTGGTTCTTCGAGCGTCGTTGCTGGCCGCCGCCCTCGCACTGGCCGGCTGTGCCAGCGTGGGCCCGAACTACCACGCCGCGAAGATCGCCGCGCCACAGTTGCAGGGATTGGATGCCGCCCAGGAAAACAGCGCGCAGTTCCAGGCCGCGTGGTGGAAGCAGTTCAACGACCCCACGCTCGATGCGCTGATCCAGCGCGCCGCGGCGAACAACCTCGACCTGCGCATCGCCGTGGCGCGGCTGCATGAAGCGCGCGCGCTGCTCAGCGGCGCGAAGTCCGAGCAGCTGCCGACCATCGACACGGACGTGAACTACACGCGCAGCCGCGGCCAGCAGCCCGGCTTCGGCACGCAGCGGCAAACGGTGACCACGTACCAGGCCGGCTTCGACGCGTCATGGGAACTGGACCTGTTCGGCGGCGTGCGCCGTTCGGTGGAAGCGGCCGGCGCCGACCTCGGCGCCAGCGAGGCGGCGCTGCACGACGCCCAGGTCAGCCTGCTGGCCGAGGTGGCGCGCAATTACTTCGAATTGCGCGGCAGCCAGCTGCGGCTGGACATCGCGCGCCGCGACATCGACAACCAGCAGCAGACCGTGCACCTCACCGAGGTACGCCAGCAGCTAGGCTCCGGCGCGGAACAGGACGTGGCCAGCGCGAAGGCGCGCCTCGCCGCGGTGCAGGCGCAGCTGCCGCTGCTGCAGACCCAGGCCAGCGCCAGCGAATACCGTCTCGCCGTGCTGCTCGGCGAACGCCCCGGCGAGCTGGACATCGACGTGTCGCCGAAGAGCTTCACCCCGATCGCGGCGAGCCTGCCGATCGGCGACGCCGGCGACGTGCTGGCGCGCCGTCCGGACGTGCGCATGGCCGAACGCGAATACGCCGCCGCCACCGCGCGCATCGGCGTGGCCAAGGCGGACTTCTTCCCGCACATCACGCTGGGCGGGTTCCTCGGCTTCCTGTCCGGACGCAGCAACGACTTCGGCAGCCCGTCGACGCGCGCGTGGTCGCTGGCGCCGAGCATCAGCTGGGCCGGGCTCAATGTGCAGCGCGTGCGGGCGAACCTGCACGCCAGCGAGGCGCGCACCGATGCGGCGCAGGCGAACTACCAGCGCACCGTGCTGGAAGCGATCGAGGACATCGACAACGCGGTCACCGGCTTCAACCAGCAGCGCGTGCGCGTCGACCGCCTGATCGAGCAGGGCACGCAGAGCAAACGCGCCGCCGAACTGGCGCGCGTGCGCTACCAGGAAGGCGCCACCGGCTTCCTCGAACTGCTGGATGCCGAACGCACCCAGCTCGCCGCCGAGGACGACCTGGCCCA
This sequence comes from Rhodanobacter sp. LX-99, assembly GCF_018599185.1. Classification (NCBI taxonomy): domain Bacteria; kingdom Pseudomonadati; phylum Pseudomonadota; class Gammaproteobacteria; order Lysobacterales; family Rhodanobacteraceae; genus Rhodanobacter; species Rhodanobacter sp. LX-99. The sequence continues at coordinate 1,853,878 of NZ_JAHFVL010000001.1, forward strand.
GGCCGAGGCGGCGATCAACACGCGCGCCGTCGCCTTGTACAAGGCGCTCGGCGGCGGCTGGCAGGCCTGCGGCGACGAGCGCTGCAGCACGGTGGCCGCGGCCAGCACGGCGCCATGAGCCGCCCGGCCCGGCGCCTGCCGGCGGCGACGCCGGTCTATCGCGTGGCCCTGGTCAGCGGCGCCAACCGCGGCCTCGGCTTCGAGGTGGCGCGCCAGCTCAGCGAACGCGGCATGACCGTGCTGCTCGGCGCACGCGACCTGGACAAGGGCTTGCACGCGGCGCGCCAGCTGGCCGGCGCGCCGGGCGAGGTGATCGCGGTGGAGCTGGACGTGACCCGCCAGGACCAGGTCGACACGCTGGCGCGCTGGATCGAGATCACCTACGGCCGGCTCGACGTGCTGGTCAACAACGCCGGCGGCCACTACGACCATGACGCACATGCCAGCAACGCCGACCTCGCGCCGGCGATCGATGCGATGCAAACGCACTTGTTCGGCACGTGGCGGCTGTGCAGCGCACTGTTGCCGCTGATGCGCCGGCATGGCTACGGCCGCATCGTGAACGTCTCCAGCGGCTGCGGCGCCAGCGCTTCGACCAGCAGCCACTGCGTGGCCTACCGCACCTCCAAGTCGGCGCTCAACGCGTACACCCGCACGCTGGCGGCGGAACTGGACGGCAGCGGCATCGTAGTCAACGCCGTGTGTCCCGGCTGGGTCGCCACCGAACTCGGCGGCCCCGGCGGCCGTCCCATCGCTGCCGGTGCCGCTGGCATCGTGTGGGCCGCCAGCCTGCCCGCACCGGCACCGACCGGACGCTTCTTCCGCGACGGCCAGGTGATCCCGTGGTGAACCGGGCCGAACGAATCAACCCGACCCAATCTCGCATGAGCTAGCCCTTGCCGACCGCGCTGTGCTGCGAGTACAGCGCATGCCAGTGGCCGTCCACGTAGACGAAGATGTCGGACGAGCGCACGCCGTTGGCCGCGCCCAGCATCGGGTCGTAGAACGAGAGGATCGCGGTATCGCCGCGGATCACCACCGACTGGCCCGACGGGTGCGCCTTCAGCCACGCCTCCACCTTGCGCCGCTGCGCATCGTTGCCGCGGTTCTTCGCCGCGTGCGCCACGATCGCGGCCTTCGGATGCACCGCGCCGTCGGCGCCGACCGAGCGGTACTCGGGCAGCAGCAGGTCGTCGAGCCAGGCGGTGTCGCCATCGAGTTCCGCTTCCAGCCAATGCTGGTCGACCGCGATCACCGCCGCCTCGTTCCTGCCGGTTTCGTCGACGTCGGCCGCGCTGGCGGCGGCGGTCGCCGCGATCGTCATTTCGGCAGCCAGCACCAGCACGGCAAGGCACGCCATGCCCACCTGAAAGAGACCTTGCTTGCGCATGTCGTTGTCCTCGTCCACGGCAGGATCGCCGCCAATCCAGCCTGCGCGGCCACATGCGGGGCCGCAGCACCTGCGTGACAAGCGCACGCGACACGATGACCAGCGGCAGGAATGCGCCGTCCAGCGGCCGGCGGACCACCTGCCTCGGCCGATCGACCGTTCGCCATCGCCGCTGCGCCGATGGTCACAAGGATGGCGACGACACCGCCTGCCGCTGCCAGCCTGAGCGGAACCTGCCCACAGCGCTGCCGCCAGCGGCACATTCCTTTGCGCGTTTTCCGCCCGGGAGAAGCTCCATGCGTCGCCACTACCTGCTGCCGGCCCTCGCCCTGATCCTGGGCGGTGCCATCACCGCCGCATCGGCGCAAACGACGGCCGCGAGCGCCGCGCCGCCTGCCGCCGCCGGGCCGTGGACGCTGGCACGCGACGCCTCGCCCGCCTTCACGCCGGACGGCGACACGGTGGTGTTCACCCGCGGCCGCGGTGCGGACCGTCACCTGGTCGTGGCGCACCGCCACGGCACCGCGTGGTCGACGCCGGCTCCCGCGCCGTTCTCGGACCGCTGGATGGACATCGAGCCCGCCATGGCGCCGGACGGCAGCTACCTGGTATTCGTCTCGAACCGACCGGCGCGTGGCGATGGCACAGCGCTGGATGGCCAATGGGGCGGCAAGACGTGGCCCGGCCGCGGCGGCAACCTGTGGCGAGTGGATCGCATCGGCGATGGCTGGAGTACGCCCCATCGTTTGCCTGATGCGGTGAATGCCGACAGCTCGACGTTCTCGCCCGCGGTGGCAAGCGACGGCAGCGTGTATTTCATGCGCGCGGATCCGGCCAGCGGCGCGTTCCGGCTCTATCGCAGCCGCTTCGTCCGCGGCAGCTACGCAACGGCACAGCCGCTGGCGCTGGGCGGCGACGCGGCGCATTCCGACTACGACCCGGCGGTGGCGCCCGACGCGTCCTTCCTGGTGTTCAGCTCCGACCGCGCGCCGGCGCCGCCCGACGGCGACCACCTGTACATCGCCTTCGCCACGCCCGGCGGCTGGAGCACGCCGCGCGACCTCGGCGTCGCCGGCAACGAGGCGCGCCTGGGCCCGGATCGCGCCACGCTCCACTTCAGCGCTGCCGACCAGCGCATCCACCGCATGTCGCTGGATCCCTGGCTGCCGCCGCCCCGGCCGACCCGCTGAGCGCGATGGCCGACGCATGGCCTCCAGCACTGTTCCGCGCGGCGCTGTCGCCACACACTGTGGCGATAGCGCGCCGGGTGCCCATGGCCGGCGCCCGGGAGCATCGCGTGACCGACCACGACACCCCACGCTGGAAACGATTCGCCCTGGCATTCGGCTTCTGGACCCTGCTGGCGCTGTCCTACGCGTTCAGCGGCGGGCTGTCCTCGATCAGCGAGGGCAACCCGCCCGGCTGGCTGCGCGCGCTCAGCTGGAACCTCGGCAACTTCTGGTTGTGGATGGCGCTGGTGCCGCTGGTCGGCTGGCTGGGTCGGCAGACGGCAGGACGCAGCTGGCGCCGCTTCTTCGCCCTGCAGGTGCCGGCCAGCCTGGCCGTGGCGATGGTGCAGATGCTGGCGCACCTGATGGTGTTCTGGTACCTGAGCGGGCCCGGGCGCATGCCGGTGCACACGCTGGGCCAATACCTGCAGATGGAGCTCGCCTACAGCTTCCACCTCGCCGTGCTGACCTACTGGGTGATCCTGGCGGCGCTGCGCGGGATGGAGTCGCGCCGGCACCTGCGCGACGAGCGCCTGCGCCGCACCCAATTGGAAACGCAGCTGGCGCTGGCGCAACTGCAGGCGCTGCGCATGCAGCTGCAACCGCACTTCCTGTTCAACACGCTCAACGCGATCTCGGCGCTGGCGCTGGCCGACCCGCTGCAGGCGCGGCTGATGATCGCTCGCTTGAGCGACTTCCTGCGGCTCACCCTGGAGGAACGCCACGCGCCGCAGGTGCCACTGGCGCGCGAGCTGGAGTTCCTCGCCTGCTACCTCGGCATCCAGCTGGTGCGCTTCCAGGATCGGCTCAGCACCCAGTTGGACGTGGCCGACGACACGCTCACCGCGGCGGTGCCCAACCTGATCCTGCAGCCGCTGGTGGAGAACGCGCTGCGCCACGGCCTGCAGGACAAACCCGGCGCCGGCACCCTGCGCGTCTCCACGCGGCGAGACGGCGACCAGCTGCAGCTGCGCGTGGACGACGACGGCCTCGGCCTGCCGCTGGCCGGCACGTCAGAAGGCATCGGCCTGGGCAATACGCGCTCGCGCCTGCGCATGCTGTTCGGCGACGCGGCACAGCTCGAACTCAGCCCGATCCCCGGCGGCGGCACCCGCGCCGAAGTGCGCCTGCCGTTCGCCGAGCACGCCGCATGAACACGCCACGCCTGCACACCGTGCTGGTCGACGACGAAGTGCTGGCGCGCCTCGCGCTGCGCCAGGCACTGGCCGCGCATGACGAAGTGGAAATCGTCGGCGAATGCGGCAACGCCGCCGAAGCGATGCAGGCGGTGCGCGTGCTGCGTCCGGACCTGCTGTTCCTGGACATCCAGATGCCCGGCATGGACGGCTTCGAGCTGCTGCACGAACTGGCGCCCGACCGCCTTCCGCTGGTGGTCTTCGCCACCGCCTTCGCCGACCACGCGCTGCGCGCGTTCGATGCGATGGCGCTGGACTACGTGCTCAAGCCGATCGAGCAGGCGCGCTTCGACCAGGCCATGGCGCGGGTGAACCGGCACTGGCAGGGCCTGCATGCGACGACCGGCAGTACGAACGAGCCGGCGCCGACCCATGGCTACGTGCAACGCCTCAGCGTGCGCCACGGCGAGCATATCCGCGTGCTCGCCATCGACGACATCGACTGGATCCGCGCCGACGGCAACTACCTGCACATCCACGTCGGCCCGGTGCGCTACCTGCACCGCGACACCTTGCGCCACCTGCTGGCGCAACTCGATCCGGCGCGCTTCCTGCGCATCCACCGCGGCACCCTGGTCAACCTGTCGCGCATCCGCGAGGTGCATCCGCTGTTCAAGGGCGGCGCGGAAGTCGTGCTGCATGACGGCACCAGGCTGGATCTGAGTCGGCGCTTTCGCGCTGGTGCGCGCAGCGTGCTGGGCTTGCCCTGAAGGCATCTCCATGCATCAGCTGATGTGGGCGCCGGACAAGAGCATCAGCAAGGTGATCGTCGGGATCGATGCATGGCGTATATGATCGGGTTCCAAAGCTGGGGCCAATGTCCTGACACTTCCGCTCATGTGGCAATTGTCACAAGACCGCTTGACACACTAACCTTGTTCCAGGTTGGGGCGTTTGCTCCGGCGAGCGATTCTCAAGTTCATTGCTGATGCACAACGGGAAGAAGAACATGGACAAAGGAAGTCCGAATCTCGTCGTACCGCCAACAGACACGGCGAATGACATTCTCGACCTGACGATCGAGACCCATCTGATCGTTTCAGGCGACGCGGGTGCCAATGCCTACGAGCTCAGGAACGAACTTCTGCTGCAGCGACGGCTGGCGCGGGTCCGCTACGACAACGGCATTACATTGCCGGCAAAGGCGAAGAAACTTCGTGCCGACGCGAACCGCAAGGTGAGGCATTCGCGAACGCTGGCTCGCAACATCTCGAAGGCTACCGGCAACGCCAAGCATGCCGAAGCCGATGCGCATCACATCGTCGCCGCGGCTGACAAACGCGCGAGCCGTTCGCGGGCGCTACTCTTTCGCTGGGGTATAGGCATCAACGATGCGGACAACGGTGTCTACCTTCCGAAGAAGTGGTCGTCCGTGGTTCCCGGTCTCGCTGCGGCGACGGCGCATGAAGTCATTCACACGACGGCCTACCACCTCGCAGTGACATCGAGGCTGACGCTCGCGAAGCCCTCGAACCAGGCAAATGGCCGCAAGGCGCTGCAGGACATCCGGTACGACATCCTCAATGACGACTTCGACTACTGAGGTGACGGAAGTGAAGGTATGGGAACTCAAAAGCGGCTCCGTCAATGACTATGCGCCCTTGGTCTTTGCCAGCGACAAGGACGTCGAGTCGGGGATGTTCGATACCTCTGGCGCCAGCCTCTCCTGGTCAAAAAAGCCCAGGGTCGAGGTCTTCGTCGAACCCGGAAAGAAGAAACCTAAGCCACTGGCAGACGTCAGTGCGCTGACTCCTGGCGCACTGGTCATGAACGAGAGGGCGAAGATTGCGCTCGAGCCTTTCCTTTCGCGCTTCGGCCAGTTTCTCGAGATGGACTGCTCGGGCGAGCCGCGCTGGTTCTACAACGTGACCAACGTCATTCCTTGCATCGACGAGGCTCGCTCGGCCAAACGTCCTAGCGGTTCGATCGTGAAGGAAGAATTCTTCGAGGACAGGGTGCCGGCCGACGCAGCCGTGTTCAAGGACCCGCTGACAGCAGCGGCTGCTCTCTACGTCAACGAAGCGGGCAAGGCGGCACTGGAAACCATCATCACTGAAGCCGCCATCGTGGGCATCGCCCTGGTCGAACCCGGGCCACAGCCGAAGAAGCCCCGTCCGCGTTGCTGAGCCAGCAAAGAGGACGCTGGCAAAGGTAGCAACGGGGGACGGAGGTAGTTGAATTGGACTAATTGCCTCCGTCCCGTTTGATTGAATGCTTCAACTTGTCGATGGCTGTCATGACCTTTTCACACGCCGCGACCAGGTCGGACACGATGCGTTCGTCCACATCGAGCGCCCCTTCGTATTCGGCGACGTTGCGCATGTGATGGCACTTGTCCAGCACGCGCCATACTTCCGGCCCCAGGCCGAGTGTATGCGGCAGTGCCTGGAACACGATGTAGCGGTGACGGGCGCGATAGCCCTGGCTGCGCAACGCGGCCAGACACAATGCGTGCGCAGCGTTGTAGGCCAGGTCGAAGCGGCTTTCCAGCGCGAGCGATGCATTGCGTGCATCGACCAGTCGCGCCCTGCCGGAGCGAAGCAAGCCCTCGAACTCCGCTGCATCTGTTGGCTCCACCGCCAACGGTTTGCCGGTGCCGACGAGGTTCTCAAGCGACGAGGTCATGCTCGCCCCCGATCACCCAGAGCCGCGGCTGTGCCAGCACGCGGGTCACGAAGCTGTTGCCCGCGGCGATGCGCTTGTGCAGTTCGTCGCGGGTATAGAGCGTGGGGTGGATCTCCCGGCCCAGGCGCTCGATCAGCGGATGCAGGGCGGCCATGACGTCCGCATAGGTCAGCGCATCCGACACCAGCATCAGGTCGATGTCGCTGGCAGCGGTGTCGGTGCCTTTGGCTACCGAGCCGTACACGAACGCGGCCGGAATGTGCGGAGCCAGAGGTGCCAACATTTCGCGCAAGGGAGCAACAAGACCAAAGGTCTTGCGCACGATGGATACAAGCTCGGCATGGATGGGCGAGGCCGGATCGGCGCGATAGCGCTTCTGATTGCCGACGGGTTCCACCGCGATCAGGCCGCTACCGGCCAGCCGGGCGACCTCGCGCTGCACCGCGCCGCTGCCGGCACCGGTGGTCTGGATCAGTTCGCTGATGGTGAAGCTGCGGTCAGGCTGGCCGAACAGGCAGCCGAGGACGCGCTGCTGGGTGGCAGTGAACAATGCATCGGACAAGCCGGTGCTGGCGTAGAGCGCCGCTGCTTCGCTGATTCTGCTGCTTGTCCTTCTACCCATATTGGGCATGCTAATGCCCGAAATGGGCATATGCAAGGGTCGTTTGGCGCCGGTGGGGCGGGCCGCGGCGATGACATGGCGAGGGCATGGATGCCCGAGTCGAGGCAACGCAGGGTGCCGGATATCCGGTCAAGCAAGAGCATCGCGCGACGCGTCAGGGCGGCCCGGATTCCCCGACGAGAACAAACCAGTTGGCCTGCGCAGACAACCGCTGGTCACAGCGAGTCTCCGCTCGTCACAAAGTGCCAGCAACGCGTCGCCCCCACCGCGCAGACTCGATCGCATAACATCCTGTCGAGGCACATGCATGGCGCGCCATCCACTTCCCCTGCTCGCCTGCAGCCTCTTCGCGCTGGCCCTGTCCGGCCTCGCCGGCGCCCACACCGCCGACACGACACCCGCCACACCGGAGATCTTCGCGCCCGGCGCGATCTCCGGCCCGGCCGGCGTGGATTGCCTGACCTTCGCGCCCGACGGCGCCACCGTCTACTTCGACCAGCAGGCGGGCTGGAACGGTTTCATCATGGAATCGCATCGCGTCGGCAACGGCTGGTCGACGCCGCAGATCGCGCCGTTCTCCGGGCAATGGCAGGACCACGATCCGGCGATGGCGCCGGACGGCTCGTTCCTGCTGTACACGTCCAACCGCGCCGCGGTGGCCGGAGGGCCGGCGCTGCACGGCGGCCAGCTGTGGCGGGTCGACCGCCGCGGCGACGGCTGGGGCGAACCGCAGCGATTGCCCGATGCGGTGAACGTGGGCACCAGCGTCTACGCGCCCAGCGTGGCAGCCAACGGCGACGTGTACTACCAGCGGCGCGACGACGCTACGCACGAGTTCCACCTCTACCGCACCGCCTGGCGCGACGGCCGCTACCAGCCGCCGCAGCGGCTCGCGCTGGGCGATCCGGCCGCGCACGAACTGGATCCGGCAATCGCGCCGGACCAGTCGTTCATCGTGTTCGACGCCAACTACGCCGGCAAGGACAAGCCCGATCGGCTGTACATCGCCTTCCGCGAGGGCGACGGCTGGAGCGCGCCGGTCGACCTCGGCGATGCGGTGAACCGCTACGAGCCGTGGGGTTCGCACCTGGGCCCGGACGCCCGCACCCTGTACTTCACCAGCAACCACACGGCGAAGACGAGCTACCCGCGCTCGCCCGCGCAGGCGCGTGCCGACCTGGCGCGCATGCGCGCGTGGGACAACGGCAACAACCATATCTGGCGGGTGTCGCTGGCGCCGTGGCTGGCGGTGCACCGCGCGCCGTGAACCCGTTCCGTCCGCTGTCGCCGACGCGACCCATGCCACCTGGAGCAAGCATGTCCCCACGCTACCTCATCCTCGCCGCCTGCCTCGCCGCCACGCTCACCGCGCTGCCCGCCGCGCGGGCCGCCACCACCGGCGAGCTGCTCGGGCCCGGCGTGATTTCCACCGGATGGCAGGAAACCTCGGCCGCGCTGACGCCGGACGGCCAAACGCTGTACTTCATGCGCTCGGATTTCGCCGAAGCCGACGACACCATCATGGTTTCGCGGCGCGAAGGCGGCCGCTGGTCGACGCCGCAGGTGGCCGCGTTCTCCGGCCAGTGGCACGACTCCGAACCGACGCTGTCGCCCGACGGCGAGCGCCTGTACTTCGTCTCCAACCGGCCGCCGCGCCCGGGTGCGGCGCCGGTGATGGCCGAGATGAACGGGCGGCGTTTCCCCGGCACGAACCCGTGGTATGTCGCGCGGCAACCGAACGGCGCATGGGGTGCGCCGATCCACGTCGACGGTGCGCTCAACGACGGGGCGATGATCTACAACCCGTCGGTGGCGGCGAACGGCGACCTCTATTTTTCGGCGCATCGCGCGGATTCCGGCAAGGCGTACCAGATCTACGTGGCACGCGACCACGGCCACGCCGCGCCCGAGCGGCTGCCGCTGGGTGACTTGGCGAACAATCGCATGGATCCGGCGATCGATCCGCAAGGCCGCTTCCTGCTCTACGCCGGCAACGAGGGCGACGCGCTGGGCAGCGCCGACATCTACATCGTGTTCCGCCAGCCGGACGGCGGCTGGGGCAAGCCCGAACACCTGGACGGCGACGTCAACAGCCGCACGCTGGAGAATGCGCCGTCGCTGGGGCCGGCGTTCGGCGAGCTGTACGTATCGAGCGCGCGCCGCGACGACGTGCATTTCCCCAAGCCCCGCGACGATGCGGCCTCGCTGCAACGGCGCCTGCAGTCGCCATTGAACGGCTCGCGCAACCTCTGGCGCTTCGACATCTCCGCCCTGCTGCGTGCGCACGGCATCACGCCGGCGGCGGACGCCGCCCCGGCCCGCCGCACTTCCGCGAAGAAACCTGCATGAATTCCCGCTGCTGAAGGTGCGCTACACCCACACGTCGTTCTGCGCGGTATAGGCACCGCCGGCATCGCCGGTGTTGACCACGCCGCGTGGCTCGACAAGCATGACGCAGCATTCCTGCTCGGCCACGGGGCGATGCTCCACGCCTTTGGGTACGACGTACATTTCCCCGGCAGCGAGCGGGATGGCCTTGTCCCTGAACTCGAGCGTCATGGCGCCCTCGAGGACGATGAAGACTTCATCCGTGTCCGCATGCGAATGCCAGACGAACTCGCCCTGCAGCTTGACGAGCTTGAACTGGTAGTCATTCATCTCGGCAATGACGCGGGGTGACCAGTGTTCCGAGAACCGGGTGAGCTTGTCGCGCAAGTTGATCGCACGGTCCGTCATCGCGCACCTGACTGCACGTTGTCTTTCACATACTGCGGCGTCGTGCTGCGGATCTCGCCCGGCTCGGCAAGCAGCGCATGCGTGTCCCGCTGATAGTCGTGGAACCAGGGTTGCTGCGCGAACTCCCGGATGCCGGCCTGATCGCCGAGTCCGAACACGATGATCCTGTCGGGGTCGCTGTCGTCGTAGCAATAGTAGAAGTTGAGCGCGCTGCCGGCGATGTAGTCGCGGGCGTATTTTTCCCATACGCGCCTGACCTCGTCGCGCTGGCCGGGTTTGGCCTTGAGCATCACGAGACTCGCACTTTTGTTCATCGCATTCTCCTCGGGTTCGCCGGCTCCGCGGTCGTTGTGTCCGCCCGCCAAACACCAGGACGCGCCAGGAGCCGCAATCGTGACATGCCGCCCGGGGCTCCGTGATCAGGGCGGCAGCCAGATGGCGGGCTGGAGCATGCGGAGCGGTGGCTCGTGTCCGCCCTGCGGCGGGCGCATCTAGCGCTGCACGATGTGCGCGAACCATTCCCAGCCGCGCACGCGTTCGGTGATCAGCTTGGTGCAGGTCAGCATCGGCACCGCCAGCAGGGCGCCGGGGATGCCCCACAGCCAGCCCCACACCAGCAGCCACAGCAGGATCGCGATGGGCGACAGCCGCATGCTGGCGCCCTGGATGAACGGCGTGATCAGGTTGCCTTCCACCGCGGTGATGCCGGCGAAGGTCAGCACCGGCAGGAACACTTCGAGACTGGCATCGTTCGCGTAGAGCATGCATACGATCGCCAGCACGGTGGTGGTGACGATCGCGCCGACGTAGGGAATGAAGTTGGCGAACATCGCCACCGCGCCCCACAGCAGCGGGTCGGGCACCTTGTACAACCACAGCATGCCGGCGGTGACCGCGCCGAGGCTGGCGTTGATCAGCAGCGCGGTCAGCAGGTAGCGCGACACCTCGGTCTGGATGCCGCGCACGATGGTCACCGCGTGGCGCTTGTAGGCGAAGCCGGGGGTGATCTCCACCAGCCGGCGCAGCATCGAGTCGCCGTAGATCAGGAAGAAGAACACCAGCAGCAGCACGCTGAGCACGGCCGCCAGCACCTTCGGCGCAGTCGAGACCACGTCCCAGGCGCTGATCGAGACCGGCGCGGACTGCGGCACGGCCGCGCGGGTGCTGGAACCGCTGCTGACCAGGGTCTGGGTGGCGCGGTTGGCCGCCTCCAGCGGCTTGGTGAAGCTGCGCAGTTTCGGCACGAAGCTGCGGATCGCCGTGGGCGCGCCATGGAACCAGCCGATCGCCGGCTGCGCCAGCAGGCCCACGCCGCTGCCGATGCCGACGATCAGGCCGAGCATCAGCGCGCTGGCGGTGAGCCAGCGCGGCAGGCGGATGCGCGTGCCGAAGGCGACGATCGGGTTCAACGCCAACCCGATGAATGCGGCCAGCACCAGCGGAATCAGCAAGGCCTTGGTCAGGGTGATGGTGTACAGCAGCGCCAGCAGCAGCAGCGCGTTCAGCACCATGCGAACCGCATGCAGGTGCCGGCGCATGCCGCGCGCGGCATTCAACTGGCGCAGCCCATGGCGAACCGCCGTCTCTGCCGCCGCCGGCTCCGCCGGGACGGCGATGGAACCAGCCTCGGCCGCGCCTTCGTCCGGCGCGGGCGGGAACAACTGTTCGGGCTCGCTCATGCCGGCTCGCCGCCCTCGGCATCCGCTGCAGCAGCGGCGCGCGGCATCGCGCCCAGCTCCGCGATCAATCGCACGCCATGGGCCACCACCTCGGCCACGCCGCCACCGAGCAGCGGACCCAGCCCCGGCACCCGCAGCGGATGCACGCCGAGGCTGCCCAGCACGAAGCCGGCACCGGCGGCAACGCCCACCGTCGTCAGCGGATGCGCGCGGCCGCGCACCAGCAGGGCCGCCGCCGGCGTGGTCAACGCATGCCGCGCCGTGCGCATGCGCAACTGGGCGGCCCGCACCTTCGCCACGCGATCGAACATGCTCATGGCCGCTCCTCCTGCCGAGTGTCCTGCCCGGCCGTGCCGCCGGCTTCGGCCTTGTGCAGGGTCTCGCGCATCATCGCACTCCATTCGCCGCGTGTGGCGGGCAGGCTCATCCAGTGCATGCAGCGGCGGAACAGCGCGATCGCGCCCAGCAGGAACAGCAGCTGCAGCAACGCCAACGCCAGCAATGCCCAGATCCACGAACCGAACCACGCCGCCAGCAGCACGCCGACCAGGCCAAGCAGGGTCAGGCCGAGGGCGACTCCGGCCACGGTGGCGGCCAGCGCCGCCAGCAGCAGCCACGAGATCGCGCTGCGCGCCAGTCCCAGCTCCGCCGCCAGCAGCTGCATCTGCGCGCCGAACAGCCGCTTGACCGCACGCGCGAGCTGTCCAACCTCGGCCAGCAAGCCAGACGACGGCGGCGCCGGATCCGGCGCCGCCGCTGTGCGGGGTGACTCACCCTCGTCGTGCATTCCCGGCCCCTGTGTCGCGTCGCTCAACGTCGCAGGATACGGCCGATCAGCCAGCCGGCGCCGAGCGCGATGGCGACCGACTGCACCGGCTTCTCGCGCACGTAGTCGCGTACCTGTTCCAGCCACGCGTCGGCGCGGTCCATCGTCTCGTCATAGACCTCGCGGCCACGCTCGCTGGCCCGTGCGGCCTTGTCGCTGGCCTTGTGGGCCACGCCGGCAGCCTTGTCGGTGGCATGGTGCAGGCCTTCCTCGACATGGTCCGCGGCGCGATCCACCTTTTCCTTGGTGGCGGCCACCGCCTCGGAAGTGGCCTGCTTGATCCGTTCGGCGCGTTCGTCGATGCGATCGCCGACGGCCTGTTCGGGGGTCTGGACTTGCTTGTTCATTGCATGCTCCGGAGAAGACTGATGGTGGCACAGACGCGATGCGACGGCCGGCCGTCAACTGGCGCGGCGGAAGAACGCGATGATCGCCAGAATCAGGAAAATGACAAACAGGATCTTCGCGATGCCGGCAGCGGCGCCCGCGATGCCGCCAAAACCCAGCACGGCGGCGATGATCGCGATGACCAGGAAAACCAGGGCGTAGTGAAGCATGGGGGCATCCTCTTTGTAGTGAATGGCGGTCGTGGGGAAACCGCCTGCCGTCATTCACCCATAGCCCGTGCCATGCGGGTGTGAAGAGAGCCGGCACCGCCCTGCACGCGATGCCGACGTATGCGCCGGCATGTGTTCAGCCGGCGACCGCCGGGTTCAGGCTGTAGGTGCCGACCAGCTCCGCCTCGGCCAGCACGTGGCCGACCATCGCCGCGCGCAGTTCGGCCAGCGAAAAGCCCTTGGTCAGCGGCAGCGCGGCCACGTCGAGCGCGTGAACCTTGAAGTGATAGTGATGCAGCAGCGCGTCGTTCCACGGCGGGCACGGGCCGTCGTAGCCGAGGTACTCGCCGCCCATGTCGGCATCGCCGCTGAACCAGCCGGTGAAGTCGTTCACGCCCTGCACGCTGCCCGGCGGACCGAACGGCTCGCGCTTGCCGCGCGGGGTGACCTCGTCGCTGCAGGCGCCGGCGGCGAGCTCGCCGCATTCGGCGGGGATGTTCGCCATCAGCCAGTGCGTGAATTCCACCCGCGGCAGGTCCGCAGGCACGCTGCGGCCTTCCTGGTTCACGTCGTCGCCGCGGCTGGGCACGTCGGTGTCGATGCAGGTGAGCACGAACGAGCGGGTGGCGGACGGCGCGTTCTTCCAGGCCAGGTGCGGGCTCAGGTTGTCCGACAGCGCGAACGGCTCGGCGCGCTTGCCGAAGGCGAATTCAGCCGGGATCGGCTGGCCGTTCTCGAAATTGTCGCTGCGTAGTTGCATGGGGTGTCTCCGCTCGGGTTGCATGGAACGTGGAGTGCGATTCCTGCCTGCGCAGGAATGACGGCGGCGGGGCTCTTATCTCGTCATTCCTGCGCAGGCAGGAATCGCACTTCAACAGCTACAGAATAGTCGGATACAAGTCCCGCCACTCGGCATTGCCTTCGTTGATCAACCGCATCTTCCAGTCGCGCTTCCAGGCCTTGAGCGTCTTCTCGCGCAGGATCGCCGACTCCATGGTGGGATGAAGTTCGTACCACACCAGCGTATGCACACCGTAGCGGTGGGTATAACCCATCACCACATCGTTCCTGTGTTGCCAGATACGTTTGACCAGATCGCTGGTGACGCCGATATAAAGAACGCCATTCTTCTTGCTGGCCAGCATGTAGACGCAGGGTTGTCGCCGGTCCATGGCTATGCCTCGCATGGAAGTGCGATTCCTGCCTTCGCAGGAATGACGATGGTGTGGGTGATGAGTGAGCGTGTGACCTTTTTCCCTTTGTCATTCCTGCGAAGGCAGGAATCGCACTTCGCGCAGGAACGACGCGGGACTCACGGCTTGTACGTCACCCGATACACCGCACCGGCCAGGTCGTCGCTGACCAGCAGGCTGCCGTCGGGCAAGGGTTGCACGTCGGCCGGGCGGCCCCAGGCGCTTTCGTCTTGCTCGAAGCCGGTGATCAGCGGCTCGTACGAAACCACCTTGCTGCCGTTCAGGCGCGCCGTCATCACCCGGTAGCCGGACTTCTTCGTGCGGTTCCACGAGCCGTGCTCGGCCACGACGATCGCGCCCTTGTAGCCGGCCGGAAACTGTTTGCCTTCGTAGAAACGCATGCCGAGCGAGGCCACGTGTGCGCCGAGCTTCAACACCGGCGGCACGTAGTCCTTGCAGCTGTGGCCCTTGCCGAACTCGGGATCGAGGATGTCGCCCTGGTGGCAGTACGGATAGCCGAAGTGCTCGCCGGGGCGGGTGATCTCGTTCAGTTCGTCGCTGGGAACGTCGTCGCCGAGCAGGTCGCGGCCGTTGTCGGTGAACCACAGGCGCTTCGACCCCGGCTGCCAGTCGAAACCGACCGTGTTGCGGATGCCGCGGGCCACGTCTTCCCAGCCGCTGCCGTCGGCGTTCATGCGAATCAGCTTGCCGTGCGCCGGCGCCGGATCGCAGATGTTGCACGGCGCGCCGATCGGCACGTACAGCTTGCCGTCCGGGCCGAACGCGATGAACTTCCAGCCGTGGTGCGTCTCGGTGGGCAGCTTGTCGGTGACTACCGCGGGCTTCGGCGGGTCGTCCAGGTGGTTCTCGATGTCGCGCAGCACCAGGATCCGGCTCACCGCGGAGACGTACAGGTCGCCGCCCTTGAACGCCACGCCCACCGGCAGCTGCAGGCCGCTGGCGATCACCCGCACCTTCTCGGCGACGCCGTCGCCGTTCGCGTCGGTCAGCGCGTAGACCTTGCCGGCGCTGTTGGAGCCGACGAACACCGTGCCCTTCGCGCCCAGCGCGATCTCCCGCGCGTTCGGCACCTGGTCGGAATACACCGCGATGTGGAAACCCTTCGGCAGGGTCAGCCGGTCCAGCGGCAACGCCGCCTGCACCGGCAGGGACAGGACTACCAGCAACAACGACAGCAGCAGGCGCATGGCAATGCTCCTTGGCGTGGGGAAGTTGCAGGGTATACCGGCGCGCGCGCAGCCAGAAGTGGCGGCGCTCTGTAAACTGCACCCTTCCGAGGGGGACACATGAGCGAACTGGAGGATCTCACCACGCTGGTGCGCGCGGCCACGCCGCTGCTGGTGATCGAGACGGTGGACGAGCAGCGCGTGATCGAGTGCTTCCGCCACGTGATCGCGCAGGCGCTGCATCCGCTGTGGCGCTGGACGCTCACCGACGGCCTGGGCCGGCTCGACTTCGCGCAAGCCGACGCCGGGGTGGCGCCGGACGCCACCGCCACGCTGGACGCGATCCGCGCGCAGGACGAGCGCGGCATCTACCTGATGTTCGACTTCCACAGCCTGCTGCGCTACGCGATGAGCCTGCGCCAGCTGCGCGAGATCGTGCAGCGCCAGCGTTCGGCCGCGCACACCATCGTGCTGGTCGGCGCCAGGGTCGAGCTGCCGGAAGAACTCGAAGCGCTGGCCCTGCGCGTGCCGCTGTCGCTGCCCGACCTCAAGGAACTGGCCGGCATCCTGCGCGGCGAGGCGGTGGCCTGGCAGCGCGAGCAGGGCCGCAACGTCACGGTCGACAACGACGCCGCGCGCACCATCGTGCGCAACCTGCTCGGCCTGTCCGCACCGGACGCGCGGCGCATCGTGCGCAAGCTGATCTACAACGACGGCGCGCTCGGTCCGCAGGACCTGCCCGAGCTGATGCAGTCGAAGTTCGACCTGCTCAACCGTTCCGGCCTGCTGCACTACGAATACGCCACCGCCAGCTTCGCCGACATCGCCGGGGTCGGCCGCGTGCGCGAATGGGTGCAGCGCCGGCGCACGGTGTTTCTCGCCGCCACGCCCGACCCCGCGCTCGACCCGCCCAAGGGCGTGCTGCTGCTCGGCGTGCAGGGCTGCGGCAAGAGCCTTGCGGCGAAGGCGATCGCCGGCGGCTTCGGCGTGCCGCTGGTGCGGCTGGACTTCGGCACGCTGTACGACAAGTACCAGGGCGAGACCGAGAAGAACCTGCGCGAGGCGCTGGCCAGCACCGAGCTGCTGGCGCCGTGCGTGCTGTGGATCGACGAGATCGAGAAGGGCCTGGCCGGCGGCGGCGACGACGGCGGCGTGTCGCGCCGCGTACTCGGCTACCTGCTGACCTGGATGGCCGAACGCAAGGCCAAGGTCTTCGTCGTCGCCACCGCCAATGCGGTGCAGGAGCTGCCCGCCGAGCTGCTGCGCAAGGGCCGCTTCGACGAGATCTTCTTCGTCGACCTGCCGAAGGAAAACGTGCGCAGCGAAATCTTCGCGATGCACCTCACCCGCCGCAAGCTCGACCCCGCCGGCTTCGACCTGCCCGCCCTCGCCGCCGCCAGCGGCGGCTTCTCCGGCGCCGAAATCGAACAGACCATCGTCAGCGCGCTGTACGACGCCGCCGGCAACGGCACCCCGCCGGACCAGGCGACTTTGCTCAACGCGTTGAAGCAGACCCGCCCGCTGTCGGTGCTGATGCGCGAGCAGGTGGAAGCGCTGCGCGCGTGGGCGCAGGGACGCTGCGTGGCGGCGGACTGATTCAGACCGGTGAAAGGATGAGGCAGTATCGATCTGTCCACGTTCCAACTTCCCGCCTTCACCACCAGAGGAACGGCATCATGCAAAGACCGCTGCGGAAGGTTCGAGTGATCGGCGTTTGGCTCGTGCTGGCTGCTGGTATCGGCTTCGGCTCTCTGCCTGCGCACGCCACTGATCTGAAGCCGGGTACTCACGCCGGCACGCTACAGGGCGCTCCCTATCGCATCGATATCCCGGCCGACTGGAGCGGCGATCTGGTCATGCTGATGCACGGTTACCAGCCGGTGGGCGCGCCACGGACGACGCCGATGAAGGCAGTTGAAGCCACGCTCCTCTTTCTCAAGCAGGGTTATGCCGTCGCACAGAGCGAATACGCCTCGCAAGGCTGGGCCGTGGGCGATGCCGTCGTCGACAACGAACGTCTTCGCCATCATTTCATTCGCACCTTCGCCCGCCCTGCCCACACCTACATCTACGGCTTCTCGCTGGGCGGGCTGGAGACCGTGGCAAGCATCGAGCGCTACCGGCACGTCTACACCGGTGCGCTGGTCATGTGCGGCGTGACCGTTTCGACACCCGAACTCCTGTCGCACGCCGTAGTCACGCCGCTGGTGGCCTTCGATGCACTGATTCCCGGCGTCCTGCCGAACCTGGCCGCTCCTGATTCGCCACCGTTCATCCCTCCAGCTGTCTTCGCCAAGGCGCTGCAGGCTCACCCGAAGCAGGCCAGTCTGCTGGAAAAGCGTCTGCAGGAAACACCCGAAACGTTGCCATCGCTGGCGCTCTACTACATGGTGTTGCGTGAAATCGAGCAGCGTGCCGGCGGCATGCCGGTGGACAACCGCAAGACCGTCTATCACGGCTTCGGCGACGATGCTGCCTTCAACCGCCAGGTGCATCGCTATGCCGGCTCGCCCGCCGCCATGGCCTATGCCCAGCGCAACGTCACCTTGACCGGCCGTATCGACGTGCCGCTGGTGATGCAGTGGAACGCCTTCGATCAAACCATCCCGTCGCGATTCCATCCCGTCTATCCCGACCAGGTGCATGCGGCGGGTAACGGCAAGCTGCTGACTGTCCTCGCGCCGATCGGTGACGGCCACTGCAACTTCACCGACGCGCAGATCGCTGCGGCGTTCGAGACGCTCGTGCGCCAGGCGGGCACCGGAGGGCGTTGACCCCCTCGCAGGCTCCGCCAAGAGCGACATTTCGAGATCCGGCCGGGAGACTAGAAACGCAGCCCCGGTGGCCTATTGCAGTCGTATTTTTCGTCGACCTTATCCACGTCGCCCGGCGAGATGTGTCGTGCACTCAACTCCTGCGGAGTGAGATGGCGCCACACATCGACATCGATACAGTGGCTATCTTTGACACCAAGCGCCCGCTGGGTCGTGCGTATCACCGCGCCTATGCCCTGGCTCATGGGATCGACCAAACGGATGCCAGGCACAAAGGGCGTATCGGATCCGGGCACTCCGTGAACGGAGTGGGAGCGTTGGGCATCGCGCAGCTGCTCCTGAAAGCCTCCGTCGCTGGTGGAATCGTCCTCGCTCGTATCCGGGTTTCCTGCACCGGTTGAACGCGTTTCGTGGGGCCGCATGGCGGCAACGTGTGCAGTTTGTCGAACTGCCAGCGGTTTCGACGACCTTGCCGGTGGCGTTGCATGGCTGCGCACGGCCGGCGCGATCGGACGGTGCGCCGGCAGCTGTGGTGCCTGAAAAAAACGCAGCTTGAGCGCCAGCGGGTTGTCTGCCACGACCGGAGTCGTGCCCCGATAGAAGATGACTGGCCGCAGCAACAGCATCAGTAAACCAAGGTGGCAGCCGATCACCACGACCAGGACCGCGACCCGGTAACCCGACTCGCGCAAGCTGCTGGACTTCCCCGGCTCTTCTCTCACGGTCGAGCCTTCCCTTGGCGCAGGCATCGGGTGGACCGCCCGGACGCTTGCAAAGTTCCTTCGCTGCACATCGGCGAGTATCGTTGCGCGGTAGCTGCGTGCGCGCAGCCGTTCGAGAAACAGGCGTCGATGGAAGCACAGGATCTGCAAAAGCTGGTGACGGTGCGCATGCCCTACGGCAAGTACGAGGGGCGGCTGATCGCCGACCTGCCCGGCGCGTACCTGGCCTGGTTCGCACGCAAGGGTTTTCCCGCGGGCGAGCTGGGCCGGTTGCTGGCGCTGATGCTGGAAATCGATCACAACGGCTTGTCCCGGCTGCTGGAACCGCTGCGCCGGCGCCCTTCCTGAGCCCCGCTGGTTACACTGCGCGAATGGACGACGCCAGCCTTTTCCGCACTGCCGCCGCTGCCCTGGCCGGCGACGGCTGGTGCGCGCTGACCGGCCTGCTGGCACCGGCGCAGACCCGTGCACTGGCCGGCGAATGTGCTGCGTTGCATGCGGCGCGACAACTCGCGCCGGCGCGGGTCGGCGCGGCGCACACGGCCACGGAGTTGCGCGGCGACCGCACGCAGTGGTTCGACCCGGCGGCAGCGAGTCCGCCGCAGCGGGCGTTCATCGCGCGCCTCGACGCACTGCGCATCGCGCTCAACCGCGAGTTGATGCTGGGCCTGGTCGAGTGCGAGTCGCACTACGCGGTGTACCGGCCCGGCGCCGGTTACGCGCGGCATCTCGACCGCCTGCGCGGCACCGACGCGCGGGTGGTCTCGGCGGTGTTCTATCTCAACGAGAACTGGCAGGAAACCGACGGCGGCGCGTTGCGGCTCTATCTGGAAGACGGCACGCACCGCGACATCTTTCCGCACGCCGGCACCTTGCTGCTGTTCCTCTCCGCGCAGTTCGAGCACGAGGTGCTGCCGGCCACGCGCGAGCGCCTGAGCATCGCCTGCTGGATGCGGCAGCGCTCGCTTGGGACGGCCGTCTAAACGCCTGCCCGAAATCTTGCCTAGCGGGAATCCGCACCGAGCAACTCGATCTCGGCCAGGGCGCGCCCGGCGTTCGTCGTCGCCGCGTCGACCTGCAGGCGGTAGTACGCGTACTCGCCCGGTTTCCGCACGGCGAAGGCGCGGGTCTGCCGCGGCCAGGCGAAGCGTTCGTCGCGGCGCGTATCGAGGGTGGACCAGTGCCGCCCGTCGGCGGACCCCTGCAACTGCCATCCCGATGGCGCCGCGGCCGTGCTGCCCGCGGTCAGCGTGAGCATCGTCACCCGGCGTGGCAGCCCCAGGTACCAGTCGATCGTGGCCGTGGCAACCGGCCATGCCACTTCGCTGCCGGAGTCGTTGTCGAACAGCAGCGGCAGGCCCGGGATGACGGGGGTGCTGCGGACCCGGTCCAATCGCTTTTCGACGAGATCGTGCAACGGTTGCGGCAGGCCCTTGGCGGTGAGCGACGGCGGCAGCGCGTCCTCGCCGCTGGCCCAGCGCGACGGACGCGGCCCCATCGTGAATTCCAGCGTGGCGCCCTGCGCCAGCAACGCATGCGGCAGGGTCAGCCGCTGCCACGGCCGGCCATTGACGCGCAGGCCCTGCACGTAGCGGTTGACGTCGCTCACCGCAGGCGCGTCGATCACCAGGTGCTTGCCGTTCTCCAGCGCGATGTCCATGTGCGGGAAGTACGGCGCGCCGATCACGTATTCCGGCGTGCCCATGCGCAGCGGATAGAAGCCGGCGGCGCTGAACAGGTACCAGGCGGACATCTCGCCGTTGTCCTCGTCGCCCGGGTAGCCCTGGCCGATCTCGCTGCCCACGTAGAGGCGGCTCAGCACGTCGCGCACCTTGTCCTGCGTCTTCCACGGCTGGCCCGCATGGCCGTACATGTAGATGATGTGATGCGACGGCTGGTTGCTGTGGCCGTACTGACCCATGCGCACGTCGCGCGCTTCGAGCATCTCGTGGATCGGCTCACCGTAGCTGCCGACGTGGAATTCGCCGGGCGTGGCGAAGAACGCGTCGAGCTTCGCGGCCAGGCCGGCACGACCGCCGTACAGCGCGGCCAGGCCGGCGCCGTCCTGCGGTGCGTGGAAGGCCATGTTCCAGGCGTTGGTCTCGGTGTAGTCGCCGCCCCAGCGCAGCGGGTCGAAGTGCTTCGCGTCGTAGCGCCACTTGCCTGCTGCGTCGCGACCCACGAAGAAGCCGACGGCGGGATCGAACAGGTTCGCGTAGCCGAGCGCGCGCTGGCGGAAGTACGCTGCATCGTCGACGTAGTGCGCGGCATACGGATCGCCCGCCGCCGGCTTCGCCGCCAGCGCGGCGGCGAGATTGCCGATCGCGAAATCGTTGATATAGCCGTCCATCGACCACGACAGTCCCTCGTCGACGCCGCTGTCGGTGTAGCCGTTGAAGGCCGCCCGCTCGAGCCCCTTGCGGCCGGTGCCGGCGAGTGGGCTGGCCACGGTCGCGTCCTTCAAGGCGGACTGGTAGAACGCATGCACGTCGAAGTTGCGCACGCCCTTCAGCCATGCATCGGCGAACGCCACGTCGGCGCTGGTGCCGACCATCAGGTCGGCGTAGCCGGGCGACGACCAGCGCGCGATCCAGCCGCCGTCGCGGTACTGCTGCACGAAGCCGTCGATCATCTCGCCGGCTTGCGTCGGCGTGAACAGCACGTAGGCCGGCCATGCGGTGCGGTAGGTGTCCCAGAAGCCGTTGTTGACGTACGGCTTGCCGTCGACGACGCGCGCGCCGGTCCGGGTGGGCGTGTCCGGGCCGACCGGCGCGGAGAACGGGCTGGCGTAGCGGCAGTGCGGCTGCGCCGCCGTGCCGGTGTTCTCGTAGGCGGAGTTCGGATACAGGAACAGCCGGTACAGGTTGGAGTACAGCGTGGTCAGCTCGTCGCGGCTGGCGCCGCGCACCTTGACGATGCCGAGCTGCGCATCCCACTGCCGCTGCGCGCGGCCGCGCACGTCGTCGAAGGTCTCGTGCGGCGCTATCTCCAGCGCCAGGTTGTGCCGCGCTTGCGCCACGCCGATCAGCGAGGTGGCGATGCGCAGGTTAAGCACTTTCGCCTTCGTGGTGTCGAAGCCGAACCAGGCGGCGACCTGGTCGCGGCCTTCGCCGGTGAGCCGGCCGCTTTCACTGACCGGCTGGTCGACCTCGCCGTAGAAGAACAGCCGGGTGGCGCCGGCGGACAGCCGGCTTTTCACGTCGGACCAGCCGCTGAAGCTGCGCCCGGAGGGATCGAGCACGATGCCGCCGTGGTCGTCGCGGTTGTCGAACACCAGCTGCGCGCGGTCGCCCGCGAAGGTGAAGCGGAACATCGCGGCGTGGTCGGTCGGCGCGACCTCGGTGACGATGCCGTTGTCGAACGCGACGCGATAGGTGTGCGCGTGCGCAGTCTCGTTCGCATGGCTGAAGCTCAGCGCACGTGCCGCCCGATTCGCGCTCGGCGCACCGCGGGCGACCGCGGCCGGCATCAGCTGGAAGGTCTGCCGGTCGCCCATCCACGGGCTGGGTTCGTGCGACAGCGCGAACGCCTCCAGCCGCGGGCGGTTGTCGGGGCCGTTGCGCTGCTGGTACTGGTACATCCAGTCGGAGCCGGCATCGGTCACCGGCGTCCAGAAATTGAAGCCGTGCGGCACCGCCACCGCGGGAAAGTTGTTGCCGCGCGAGAAGCGGGCGTTCGAGTTGGTGCCGCGGCGGGTGTCGACGAAGTCGCTGGGGCGCCGGCGCGTATCGGCGGGCGCGGCGCCGAGGCGCAGGTCGTCCAGGTAGCCCTCGAAGCTGGCGGCCGGACCGTCGTGGCTCAGCACGATGCGCTTGATCGTGCGCCCGGCGGCGACCGCGCCCACGTCGACCGACAGATAGTTCCACTGGTCCGGATACAGGGTGCGGCCGTCGCCCTGCGCGCGCGCCGAGGCGCCGATTCGATGCTGGTCGCGCGCGCCGCGGGTGGACAGCCGGCTGCCGTCGTCGAACAGCAGATCCACCGCCACATAGGTGGAAGGATTGCGCAGGTCGCCCGCGTTCGACACCGGGAAGATCAGGTACGACAGCTGCGTATCCGGCTGTACCGGCAGGTCCACCGCGTACAGCTCCGCCTGCTGTTGCCCGCTCGCGCTGCCGCGGTAGTGCAGCGAATGCAGCCCGCTGAAACCGACCCCGGGCTTGGCGGTGAGCGCCGCCGCCGCAGCGGGGCCACCGGCCACGTCGGCGGAGAACGACGACGTGGCCGGCGACGCCATGGGTACCGGTTCCGCCGGCTCGAACGAGCGCAGGAAGATTGCTCCGGGCGTGGCCGCGATCGCCAGCATCGGCGCCGCGCAGGCCAGCCACAGCCCGCGGCGAAGATGGCGGCGGGCGCGGGCGAATGTCGTCGATGGCAATGCGGTCACGGCCAGCCTCAGTGTCGGTGGGGGCAGCGGTACTTCGTGCGGTCGCGCCGGCCGGCACGTGGTGGCCAGAGCATGGGAACGCCGGCATGATGCAATTTGTATCGATCTAAATTTGTTCTGTCAAACCGCGCCGCAGCATTCCCGGCACGGCCGGACCGGCGGTCCGGTCAGCTGGCGGCGGATCCGGCGTCCGCCACCGCATTGAAGCGCGTGGCGATGTAGTCGTCGGTATAGCTGGTCATGCCCCAGTCGCGGATGAAACCGCAGTGGCCGCCGAACGGCGCGATGTCCAGTTCGACATTGGCCGGCAGCTGCAGCTTCTCGAAGCCGGCCACCGGGATCACCGGATCGTCCTTGGCGGTGAGGATGGTGGCCGGGATCTGCATCGCCTGCATGATGTCGCCGGCCACCGAATAGCCGTCCAGATACTGCTGCAGGGACTGGAAGTCGGTGTGCCTGAGCACCAGCGACTCGGTCAGCCCGCGCAGGTGCTGCTTCAGCTCGGACATCTCGAAGTACTGGTGCTGCGGGAACGCCTTCTGCTTGGCCAGCAGCGAGTGACGCCACTTGCGCATGAAGTACGCCTGGTAGAACCACGGCGCGGATTCCTCCAGCGAGAACAGGCCCTCGCCGGGGTCGATGATCGGGCACACCGCCAGCACGTAGCTCAGCGGGACGCCGACCAGCGAGGTCTGCATCGCCGCGCGCAGGGCGAAGTTGCCGCCCAGCGAAAAGCCGGCCAGCGCCATCGGCCGCGCCGGCCAGCGTTCGGCGATATCGCCCAGCGCATGCACCACCTCGTCGAGGCGGCAGGAATGGAACAGCGCCTCGTTGAGCCCGTGGCTGTCGCCGTGGTCGCGGAAGTTGAGCCGGAAGATGTCCCAGCCATCGGCGAGCAGGCGGCTGCCGGTCTGCAGCACGTAGGTGGAATCGACGCTGCCTTCCCAGCCATGGAACAGCACGGCCAGGCCGCGCGACTGCGCCCGGGTTTGCTGCGCGGTATACGCGCCGGTGAGGCGCACGCCGCCGCCGCCGTCGACCACCACCGCCTCGGCGCCCTGCAGCACGGTCTTCGCCGCGCGTGGCAGCAGGATGCGGCGCACCCCGCTGGAGGACAGCATGGTCTGGATATGGCCACTGCGCAGCGGCCAGGGCGGTCGGAAATCCTTTCCGTGCAGCAGGTTCATCCGGGGCGATCTTCCAGTGCGGCGGCGATGCGTTCGCGCGACAGCTCGGCCATGCGCCGACGCGCCTCCGGAGCGGCCGGTACCGACGCCAGGAAGTGCACCTCGGCATCCATCGGCGCCTCGCCCAGCATGCGCACGATGTTGTGCAGGAAACTCTCGTCCTCGCGAAAGCCGGCATCGATCACCCGGCGCCCGTCGCGGGCGAAGCGCAACGCCACTGGCTGCACCGGCACTTCGGCATCCAGCGCGGCCTGGAAGATGCGCGCGTGGAAAATCTTCAGCACGCCGTTGTAGCCGGTGCCGCCTTCCGGGAACACCGCCACCGAACGACCGCTGCGCATGCGCTCGACCATCGCCTGCATCACCGTGGACAGCGAATGGTTGCTGCCGCGGCGATGAAAGATGGTGCCGCCGTTCCTGGCCAGCCAGCCGACCAGCGGCCAGCCGGCGATCTCCGCCTTGGCCACGAAGCAGGCCGCGCGCTGGCTGTGCAGCATCACGATATCGATCCACGAGGTGTGGTTGGCGACGAACAGCACCGGGTCGCGCTGCGCCTCGCCGATACGCACCGAACGCAGGCCGAAGACGCGCAGCAGATTGACCGACCACCAGCGGATCATGCGGTGCGCGAACGGCTCGCGGCCGTTTTTCATCACTGCGTGCTGGTTCCAGCTGAGGATCAGCGAACACAACAAGATGCCCAGCACGATGTGCAGCAGCAGCAGCGGCACCCGCCACAGGTAACGCAGCGGGCGCAGCAGGTCGCGGTCGGGCTCGGTGGCGGTATCGATGCTCATCAGTCGGTTAGTCTAGCGTCAGTTGATGTAGGCGCGCGGCTCAACGTTCGAGCTGGGCCAGCGGCAACGACGGCGAACGCTTCACCGTGCGCAGCACGAAACTGGAATTGACGTCGGCGACCCCGGCCGCGTTCAGCAGATGGTCGAGCAGGAAGCGCGAGAAGTCCTTGAGGTCGGCTACGTAGACATGCAGCAGGTAATCCATGTCGCCGGTCAGCGCATGGCAGGCGACCACCTCGTCCCAGCCATTGACGTGCTCCACGAAGCCCTCGATCGCCGCGCTCTCGTGCTTGGTCAGCTGCACCCGCACGAACGCCTGCAGGCCCAGTCCGACCGCCTGCGGGTCGATCTGTGCGGCGTAGCCGGTGATGACCCGATCGGTCTCCAGCCGCTGCAGCCGGCGCAGGCAGGCCGACGGCGACAGGCTGACCCGCTCGGCCAGTTCGGCGTTGGTGATGCGGCCCTCGCTCTGCAGCACGGCAAGCATGCGCAGGTCGGTGCGGTCGAGTGTCGTCATGCGCAATAAACCTCGCACCATATTCATTCGAGCGCAAGAATAGTGCATTCATCACGCCGATCAAGGCAACAAAACAACCTTAGTGTGGCGAAACCGCCGTATGCTGTGGCTTGCCCCAGGCCGCACCGGAGTTGAGCCCATGGACACGCCCCGCAAAGTCGAACACCAGCAGACCGACCGCGGCTACGTGCCGGTATACGCCACCGGCGTGGTCGAGCAGCCGTGGGCCAGCTACAGCCAGACCGACCACGAGGTGTGGGATACCTTGTACAAGCGCCAGCGCGAGTTGCTGCCCGGACGCGCCTGCAGGGAATTCATGGCCGGCGTGGAGCGCTTCGGCCTGGGCGACGGCGGCATCCCGAAGTTCGCCGAGCTGAACAAGGTGCTCGGCGCCGCCACCGGCTGGGAACTGGTGGCGGTGGAAGGCCTGCTGCCGGACGAGGTGTTCTTCGACCACCTGGCCAATCGCCGCTTCCCGGTCAGCTGGTGGATCCGCAAGCCCGACCAACTCGACTATCTCAGCGAACCGGACCTGTTCCACGACCTGTTCGGCCACGTGCCGCTGCTGCTCAACCCCGTCTTCGCCGACTACATGCAGGCCTATGGCCGCGGCGGCATGAAGGCGTTCGCGATCGGCCCCGACGCGCTGATGAACCTGACCCGGCTGTACTGGTACACGGTGGAGTTCGGCCTGATCAACACCAGCGAGGGCATGCGCATCTACGGCGCCGGCATCGTCAGCTCCAAGGGCGAGTCGATCTACTGCCTGGATTCGCCGTCACCGAACCGCATCGGCTTCGGCCTGGAGCGCGTGATGAGCACGCGCTACCGCATCGACACCTACCAGCAGACCTACTTCGTGATCGACAGCTTCGAGCAGCTGTTCGAGGCGACCCGGCCGGACTTCACGCCGATCTACGCGAAGCTCAAGCAACAGCCCGCCCATGCGGCCGGCGACGTGCTGGACAGCGACCGCGTGTTCACCCGCGGCGATCGTGTGGGCTGGGCCACCAACGCGGATACCTGAGCTGCCGGATCAGCGCAGCGTCGCGTCCAGCCAGGGTTTCACCACCCCGATCCACAATGCATAGCCCCGGCGGTTCATGTGCAGGCCGTCGGCGATGAACCACCGCGGCTGCGGCTGGCCGTCCTTGCCCAGCATGGGCGTAAAGACGTCCAGATAAGCAACCCCTGGTTGGGTCGCCGCGTACGTTCGCACCAGCGCATTCGCCTCGCGGATCTTCGGCAACAGCGCCTTGCGCGCCACGCTCGGCTTGATCGCGATGAAGGCGATCGGCACGCCGGGATCGAACGAACGCGCCTTGCGCACGAAGGCGGCGAAGTCGTCGCGCACGTGCGACGGGCTGTCGCCGTCCTGCAGGTCGTTGTCGCCGGCGTAGATCACGATCGCGCGCGGGCGGTACGGCGCCACGATGCGATCGGCGAAGAAAGTTGCGTCGTCGATCTCCGAGCCGCCGAAGCCGCGGTTGATCGTGCGCACGCCGGGAAAATCCGTCGCCAGCGAGGTCCACATGCGGATCGACGAACTGCCGATGAACAGCACGGCACCGGCCGCTGGCGGATGTGTCCGGTCGCCGGCCTGGAACGCGGCGATCTCCGCGTTCCACTGCGCGTGGTCGTTCTCGCGGTTGTCGCGCGCCGTCGCCAGCAACGGCCACAGCAGCAGGAACAGCAGCAGGTTGCGCAGGGTCTTCATCGGCTCATCTCCAGCTTGTCTGTCCGCAGGCTAGCGCGGCCGCGCCAGTTCCGAAACCGCCAGCACCTGCGCGATGCGCGCGCCGTCCCAGCGATACACCAGGTGTTGCGCCTGCGTGCACGGCGCCACCGCATCGGGCTGGAACGCGGCCAGGCATTCGCCGCCGCGATGGCGGGCGCTGTCGTAGACGATGCCGTTGGAGCCCGCGTCGCGCAGCTCGCGCGCCAGCGTCACGCTGGCGGCGTAGCTGGCGGGATCGTGCGCCGCAGCCCAGCCGCCACGGATATCGTGCAGCTTGCTGTCGACGCTGGTGCGGTAACAGCGCATCTCGATGTCGCATACTGGCTCGGCGGTGGCGGCAAGGAAGCGCTCGCGGTGATACACGGTTTCCTCGACCGCGGTGGCGACGCTGTGTGCGGCGTAGAACACGCCCCACGTGCCGTCGGAGAAGCGGCTGCCCTCCGGGTTGAGATGGGTGAACGCGGCCATCACCGGGGTGGAGCCCGGCCCGCTGATGCGATGCTCCAGCGGCACCTGCTTCAGCGCGCCGGCCTCCTCGCGCAGGCGCGGATTGGTCAGCGCCTCGATCGCGAACAGCGCGTCGAGGTCGGCCGGATCGGCGATGCGGTCGTACACCCCGACCGGCGGGAAACGGCTGGGCACGATGCGGTAGGCCTGATTCCAGCGGATGCGTTTGACGGGTGGAAGTTCGGTTGGCATCGCGGCTCCATGATGTGCCCCTCCCGCATTGCAGGGGGAGAGCAGAGCGTGTGGAATTTCCGTCTCGCTCGTCGCGACCGCGCTCACGGCACGCGTCAACCGCGCTGCGCATCCAGATACTGGCGCACCACGTACAGGTCGGCGACGTTGCCGGACAGCATGCGTTCCAGCGCGGAATGGCCGCCGAACAGCGTTGCCGCGTTCGGCTTGTGCAGCCAGGCATCGGCCTGGGCCGGGTCGGGGAACAGGATCTGCAGCGACTTCCAGATGCCCAGCAGGTAGCTGATCCGCTCCAGCGTGTCGCGCCCCAGGGCACCGCCCTGCTGGCGCTTCCACTTGTAGAAGGTCGACTCCGGCGGATCGCCGAGCAGCCTGCGCTGGTCGGCGATGCGCAGCTTCCAGTGCTCGGCGAGCTTGAAGAACGCGCGCAACGCCGGATCGGCGAGCGTATCCGGCGGCGTGTAACGAGCTGCGGCTTCGGCGATGCGGGTCGAATGAGCAGTCATGGCACTAGCTCTCCCTGTGAAGTTACATTAAATATTACTCCACAGGTGTAGTAAAAGCCAGCGAGCCAGCACTCCGGGCTCAATGCCCTGAAACGCCCCTCGCCTTCGCGCAGTCGCAACCGTAGTCCGGCTCCGCGCCGCCGTCGGCGATGAAGCGGTCGATGCGCTGCTCCAGCACCGGCAGCGGCACCGAGCCCAGCTGCAGCACGGTGTCATGGAAGTGGCGGATGTCGAACTTCGCGCCCAGCGCCTGCTCCGCCTTCATGCGCAGTTCGCGGATCTTCAGATAACCCAGCTCGTACGACAGTGCCTGGCCCGGCCAGCTGATGTAGCGGTCCACCTCGTTGACGATCTCGCGCGCGGACAGCGCGGTGTTGACGGTGAGGTAGTCGATGCCCTGCTGGCGCGTCCAGCCCAGGTGGTGGATGCCGGTGTCGACCACCAGCCGGCAGGCGCGCCACATCTGGTAGGTGAGGTAGCCGAAGCGTTCGTACGGCGTCTGGTAGATGCCCATCTCGTCGCCGAGGTATTCCGAGTACAGGCCCCAGCCCTCGCCGTAGGCGGAGATGTAGCTGTTGCGGCGGAACGCGGGCTGGCCGCGCTGCTCGCCGGCCAGCTCCAGTTGCAGCGCATGGCCCGGATAGGACTCGTGCAAGGTCAGCGCCGGCACGTTGTACAGCGGTCGCGACTTCAAGTCGTAGGTGTTGACCAGGTAGACGTCCGCGCCGCCGCGGCCGGAGGTGTAGTACGGCGCGATGTCGGCCGGTACCGGCTTGATGGTGAAGTGCGCGCGCGGCAGGTGGCCGAAGTATCTGGCCATCTGGCCGTCCACCTGCTTGGCCACCCAGGCGCTGCGCATCAGCAGTTCGTCCGGCGTCTTTGCGTAGAACTGCGGATCCGTGCGCAGGAACCGCAGGAAGTCGGCGAAGCTGCCCTTGAAGCCGGTGTCCTGCATCACCTCCAGCATCTGCGCGTGGATCTTCGCCACCTGGTCGAGGCCGATCTGGTGGATCTGGTCGGGCGTGAGGTCGAGCGTGGTGTATTCGCGGATCTGCTGGCGATAGAACGCCTTGCCGTCCGGCAGCGCCTCGGCCGCCAGCGTGGTGCGCGCCTGCGGCACGTATTCGTCGCGGAAGAACGCCAGCAGCTTCGCGTAGGCGGGGATCACCTCGTCGCGGATGTGCCGCAGCGCCTGGCCCTGCAGCGCCTGCGCCCGGTCGGCCGGGATCGACGCCGGCAGTTTCCGGAAGGGTTCGTAGAAGCTGCTCTGGGTCGGGTCCTTCAGGTCGGCCACCGCGGCGATCGACACGTCGCGCCCGTCCAGCACCGCACGCGGCACGCTGAAGCCGCGCTTGAGGCCGGCACGCATGTTCGCGATCTGCTGGTCGAAGTAGGCCGGGACCTGGCCGAGCCGGTCGAGGTAGCGGTCGTAGTCGGCGGGCGTACGCAGGCGATCGCCGCCCAGCTGATAGCCGATGTCGGACCAGAACGCCGAGTCGCTGTTGAACGGCATCTGCCAATTCATGAACTTCTGGTCGGCGACGAAGTTGCCGATCTGCGCGCGATAGATCGCGTAGTTGACCCGGTTGGCCGGCGACAGTTGCGCCACGTCGACGCCATCGAGCCGCTTCAGCACACCCTGCCAGTAATCCAGCCGGCGCTGCTGGCTGGCGGCGTCGACCTGGTCGAGCCGGCCGTTGTTCGGCTGCGGCTCGCCGGAGGTGCTGATCCCGGCCTGGCCGGTGCGCCAGGCCCACTCGCTACTGTAGATGTCCTTGAAGCGCGCATCGGCGCTGGCGGCGGCGCTGGCCGGGGGCGTGGTTGCGGCGTGCAGCGGCACTGCGCTGCAGGCCAGCGCGAGCGCGGCCAGCCGCGCCATCATCAGGAGCTTGTTCACACGGATTCCTTGTAGCGGAGCGATGTCGGCATCCATCACGCGAAGTGAGGCGAACGCCTATCCTCGCCCTCATTCCGCGGCATGGCAACGTGGAGCTCGACCGCACCGCTCAGCCGAGATCGAGTTTGCCCACGCCGACCGCGCTCAGATAGGCGGCCAGGTTGCGTTCGTCGGTCTCGATGAAGACTTCGTCGCTCGGCACGCAGGCGGCGATCCGGTCCGGGCGGAAATTGCGGAAGTCCTGGCGCAGCCGGCACCACGCACCCAGCGTCCATTTGCCGCCCCAGAACGACAGGCACAATGGCTCGACCTCGCGCGTGCTGGCGTTGCCGCCTTCGTCGCGGTACTCCAGCCGCAGCACCCGGTTGTCCAGGATCGCCGCATGCAGCCGGTCGATCAACGCGGCGAAATCCTCGCGGTGCTGGTCGCGCCACACCGGCGCGAAGATCCGCGTGCGCGTGGCGCGCTCGCGCAACTCCGGCGGCAGCACCGCCTCGATCTTCAGCAAGGCGGACTGCGCGCTTTCGGCCAGCTGGGTGCCGGCGAACGCGCGCACGAAGCGCGAGCCGACCACCAGAGCCTCGAGCTCGTTCGCGGTGAACATCAGCGGCGGGATGTCCGAACCCTTGCGCAGCACGTAGCCGACGCCGGCCTCGCCCTCGATCGGCACGCCGGACAACTGCAGGTCGGCGACGTCGCGATACACGGTGCGCAGCGAGACGCCCAGCGTCTGCGCCAGCGCGCGCGCCTGCAGCGCGGTACGCCGGCCGCGCAGGGCGTGGATGATGAGGAACAGGCGATCGGCTCGGCGCATCCGCGCATCATCGCCGAGGCGGACGATGGCGAACAGCGCCGGAGGTCACGGCTCATGGCATCAGGCCGACTGCGTGGCCAGCAACTCGGCATCCTTTGCCGCGGCACGCTGCATCGCCGGGCGCGCCAGAACGCGGTCGATATAGGCACGGATCACCGGCAGTTCCGGCACCAGCTTGAACATGGTGGTCCAGTTCAGCGCGGTACCCCACAGCACGTCGGCCGCGCTGAACCTGTCGCCGAGCAGCCAGGGGCCTTTTTCGAGCTGGTCGGTGAGCGTCTTCAGCATGGTGTCGTAGTCGCCATAGCCGCACACCGATGGCGGCGCCGGCTCGCGCTGCATCGACTTGTCGGTCACCGCCGGCTCGAAGCACGAACCGTAGAACACCAGCCAGCGCAGGTATGGCCCGCGCAGCGGGTCGCCGAGCGGCGGCGCCAGTTTTGCCGCGGGATAGAGATCGGCCAGGTAGATGAACACCGCCGGCTGTTCGGTGACCAGCGCACCGCCGTGATGGATCGCCGGCACCTTGCCCATCGGATTGACCGCGAGATACG
The DNA here is from genome assembly GCF_018599185.1 of Rhodanobacter sp. LX-99. Classification (NCBI taxonomy): domain Bacteria; kingdom Pseudomonadati; phylum Pseudomonadota; class Gammaproteobacteria; order Lysobacterales; family Rhodanobacteraceae; genus Rhodanobacter; species Rhodanobacter sp. LX-99. Next base: position 1,885,710 of record NZ_JAHFVL010000001.1, read on the forward strand.
CCGGCCCGCGCTGCTCGCCGGCCTTCAGGTTGAGCACGTGCAGGTCGTAGTCGGCGCCGAGCTCCTCGAGCAGCGCGCGGGTGCCGGCGGAACGGCTCTGCGGCGAATGGAAGAAGGTGACGCGGGGGATCGTGTCCATGCTGGATACTCCTGGCTGATGCGGCGATTCAGTCCTGCGCAAGCTGGCAGACCGCCTCGATGTTGTGCCCGCCCGGGCCGATCACGAAGGCGGCGTAATAGTTCGCGTGATAGTGCGTGCGCAGGCCCGGCGCACCGTTGTCGCTGGCGCCGGCGAGCAGCGCGGCGGTGTGGAACGCATCCACCTGCGCGCGGTTGTCGGCGACGAAGGCCACGTGCAGCGGAGTCGGCGCGGCCGGGCCATCGACCAGCCAGAACTCCGGCTCGTCGCGGCCCATGCCGATCGCACCGGGATAGGTCTTCACCACGCCGATGCCCAGCGGAGCCAGCGCCTGGCCGAAGAAAGCCTGGCTGTGGGCGAGGTCGCTGACCGGCAGGCTGATGTGGTCGATGATCATGAAAGCTCCATCGGTGGTGTGGTCGAAATCAGCGATGCCGCGTTTCGTGCCGACGCCGACATCCGGTTGTCGTGACAGATCCCGGGCCTCACCGGCCGCGGGGATGGAAGGCGATGTGGGTGAGCGCAGCCAGCAGGGTGCGCCGGCGCGCACGCGGGGTGCTGGCGGCATCCGTCGAGTCCGCCTTGGGCAGCTTGTACTGCCCATCCAGCAGCAGGCCGTTCAGATAAAGCGGGCGGTAGGCCATCAGCACACGTTGCAGCATCGGTTTCATGATGGGTTCCTCACGCGGCCACGGCCTCACCGACGCACCAGGGCGGCAGCTGGGCGTGCTTGAACAGGCGGTACCAGTGTTCGCGATCGCTGGGGCTGTACAGGTCGAGGGTGCGGATCACCTCGCGGGCGAATTCCACGCTGCCGAGGTGGCTGGCGCTGATCACGCCGCCGTCGCTGACCGCCAGCACGTCGCTGTCGTACTGCTCGGCGCCGGCATAGGCGGGCACCTGCGCGGCGATCTGGCCGTTCCAGTTGCCGGTGTGGCGGCAACGGTCGAGCAGGCCGGCGCGGGCCAGCGCCAGCACGCCGCTGTCGATGCCGGCCACCGGCGCGCCGGCCGCGTGCAGATGGCGGATCGCCGCCACCGCCGGCTCGCCTTCGCCGCGTTGCCACAAGTGGCCCCCGGGCACGATCAGCAGCGCCGCCCGCTTGAAGTCGAGCCGGGCCAGCGACACGTCGGGCTGCACGCAGAGGCCGCCCATCGAGGTCACCGGCGCCATCGAGAAACCCACCGTCTGCACCTGCCAGTCGCCGGGACGGCGTATCTCGCACAGTGCCAGCGCGGCCTGCCAGTCGGCGAAGCCGTCGAATACCAGGAAATAAACCGTATCGCGCATGTCGTATCCCTCCGCTATGGAGGTACAGCTTGCCTGCCCCCTGCTGCCAACGTGCTGTCAGCAGCCGGGCCGGATGCGGGCCGCGGATGGCGCCAGGCTGGCACCGTTCAGCCGGAGCCGGGACAATACGCGTTCCTTCTGCCACGGACCCGACATGAAGCCCATCTCGCTGATCCAGTTCCTCATCGAGGAACGCCGCGCCGGCCACATCAACGCCGAACTTTCGCTGCTGATCGAAGTGGTCGCGCGCGCCTGCAAGCGCATCGCGGTGGCCACCAACAAGGGTGCGCTGGGCGGCGTGCTGGGCATGGCCGGCAGCGGCGACGCGCTGAGCATGAACATCCAGGGCGAAGCGCAGAAGAAGCTGGACGTGATCTCCAACGAGATCCTGCTCGAAGCGAACGCCTGGGGCGGCCACCTCGCCGCGTGCGCCTCGGAGGAAATGGAAGACCCGCAGCAGATTCCGGACGGCTACCCGAAAGGCCAGCACCTGCTGCTGTTCGATCCGCTGGACGGTTCCTCGAACATCGATGTGAACGTTTCCGTCGGCACCATCTTCTCGGTGCTGCGCTGCCCTGACGGCGTGACCGAGCCGAAGGCCGGGCACTTCCTGCAGCCGGGCACCACCCAGCTCGCCGCCGGCTACGTAGTGTACGGCCCGGCCACCGTGCTGGTGCTGACCTTCGGCCACGGCACCCACGAGTTCACCCTGGATCGCGAGGTCGGCAGCTTCATCCTCAGCCGCCGCGCCATCCGGATTCCGGAACAGACCGCCGAGTTCGCCATCAACATGTCGAACCAGCGCCACTGGCAGGCACCGATGCAGCGCTACGTCGGCGAACTGCTGGCCGGCAAGGACGGCCCGCGCGGCAAGGACTTCAACATGCGCTGGGTCGCCTCGATGGTGGCCGACGTGCACCGCATCGTGACTCGCGGCGGCGTGTTCTACTACCCGCTGGACGCGAAGATCCTCAAGCAGGGCGGCAAACTGCGGCTGATGTACGAAGCCAACCCGATGGCCTTCATCATCGAACAGGCCGGCGGTGCCGCGACCACGGGACGTGAGCGCATCATGGAGCTGCAGCCGACCGGCCTGCATCAGCGCGTGCCGGTGTTTCTCGGCTCGAAGCAGGAAGTCGAACTGGCCACGCACTACCACCGGGAAGCCGACGGCGCGGTTGGCTGACGTAAACGCGAATCGCACCAACCGGCCCCGGCCCTTTTGCCCGTCGTCGGGTTTCGAGATTCCCGGCCACAGCCGTTCACCCTGAGCGTAGGCCTGCAAGGCCGGAGTCGAAGGGCGCCCTTCGACTCCGCTGCGCTACGCTCATGGCAAACGGTCGGCGCGCTTCGTTAGCGTCGCGAATCAGATCCGGGTAGCGCACGTCAAAACGCCTGAAAGATTCGCTTCAATCGCACGTTTCGACCATAGACTGCCCATCATCCTTCCCTCGGCACAACGCCATATGCCCTTCCGCCGCCTGCTGCCGCTGCTCGCCACGCTCGCCCTGAGCGCCTGCTTCCATGCCAGCAAGCCCGTGCCGCCGCCGACGGTCGCGCCGGCACCGGTGCAGCTGAAGATCGGCCTCGCGCTCGGCGGCGGTGCGGCGAAGGGCTTCGCGCATATCGGCGTGATCAAGATGCTGGAGGCCAGCGGCATCCACCCGGCCGTGGTCGCCGGCACCAGCGCCGGTAGCGTGGTCGGCGCACTCTACGCCAGCGGCATGGATGCGTTCGCGCTGCAGCAGACCGCGTTCGGTCTCGATGAGGCGAAGATCCGCGACGTGCGGCTGTTTTCCGGCGGCCTGGTGCAGGGCCAGGCGCTGCAGGACTACGTGAACCAGCTGCTGCACAAGCAGCCGATCGAACAGCTGAAGATGCCGTTCGCCGCGGTGGCGACCGAGCTGGAAAGCGGCACGCGCACGGTATTCGTCCGCGGCAACACCGGCCGCGCGGTGCGCGCGTCCTCGAGCATCCCCGGCGTGTTCGAGCCGGTCGAGATCCACGGCAAGCACTACGTCGACGGCGGCGTGGTCAGCCCGATCCCCGTCGACGCGGCGCGCCAGCTCGGCGCCGACTTCGTGATCGCGGTGGACATCTCCGCCGCGCCCGACGGCAGCAACCCGCAAGGCATGATGAACATCGTCGGCCAGTCCATCGACATCATGGGCCGGCAACTGGCCGCGCAGGAAAGCGCGCGCGCCGACGTGGTGATCCGGCCCGACCTGCGCGGCATCGGTCCGACTGCTTTCGAGCAGAAGAACCAGGCCATCCTCGAAGGCGAGAAGGCCGCGCTGGCGGCGATGCCTGCGATCCGCGCCAAGCTCGCCGCGATGGTTGCGGCGCGCCGGGCCGCCGCGGCCACGGCCGCGCCCTGAGCCATGCCGTCCTGCACTTGGCGCATGTGACCCGCGGGTTGTAGCGTTGAGGATTCCCCGTGCCGGAATCCTCCCATGCTGAAACGCCCGCACCTGCCCGCTCCCTTGTTGCTGCTGGCCCTCGCGCTGGCACCGCACGCCTTCGCCGCCGCGCCCGCGGTCGACCCGCGCATCGAACAGGTGCTGGCCCAGCTGGGCAAGGCACAGTCGATCCAGGCGGTGGCGATCTCGCCGGACGGCAAGCAGCTGGCGTGGGTGATCCAGCGCGACGGCAAGCCGGCGATCGAGGTGGCCGACGCCGACGGCCGCCATGCGCACCGCGTCAGCGCCGCGGCCAAGCCGGGCGAGTGTGCCGAGTCCGGCGTCGCCTGGGCGCCCGATTCGCGCCGCCTCGCCTTCATTTCCAACTGCAACGTCGACCTCACCAGCACCAAGGTGATGCAGAACGCCATCTACCTGGCCGACACGCGCGGCAACGGCGCGCCGGCGCGGCTGGCCGAACTGCAAGGCTACGTGCGTTCGCTGCAATGGACCGCCGACGGCAAGTCGCTCGGCTTCCTCTACGTGGCCGGCGCCACCCGCCACGCCAGCGCGGTGGCCGCGGCCAAGCCGGCCGCCGGCGAAATCGGCGTGAGCGGCGTGGAAGTGCAGCGCGTGGCCAGCCTCGACGTGGCCAGTGGCGCGCTGCGCGAGCTGACCCCGGCCAGCATGTACGCGTACGAATTCGACTGGTCGCCGGACGGTTCGCGCATCGCCTACACCGCCGCGCTGCCGCCAGGCGACAACAACTGGTGGATCGCGAAGCTCTACGTGCAGCCGGCGCAAGCCGACGCCAGCGCCAGCGTGCTGGTCGATCCCGCCGGCACCGACAGCGGCTCCCTGCACGGCCTGCAAATCGCCCTGCCGCGCTGGTCGCCGGACGCGTCACGGATCGCCTTCATCGGCGGCTTGATGAGTGACCAGGGCGCCACCGGCGGCGACGTCTACGCGGTAGCGGCCGGTGGCGGCGCGCCGCTCAATCTCACTCCGGGCATCCGCGTCACGCCGTCGTGGCTGCGCTGGACCGGGCCGCGGTCGATGCTGGTCAGCCAGGTCAGCAACGGCCAGAGCCAGCTGGCGGATTACGCGGTTTCCGCCACGCGCGCGCAGCAGCAGCGCGTGCACTTCACCGTCCCGGCCAGCATCAGCGACGGCAGCGCGTCGATGGCGATGTCGCTGTCGGGCGACCTCAGGCATGTCGCCTTCCTGCAAAGCTCGTACGCCCGCGCCACCGAAGTGCACGCTGGCGCACTGGGCGGTACCGCGCCGCCGGCGGTGACCTCGTTCAACGCCGGGCTCAAACCGTCGTGGGGCAAGGCCGAGTCGGTGGAGTGGGACAACGAAGGCTTCCACGTGCAGGGCTGGCTGCTGTACCCGGCCAACTACGATCCGAAGAAGACCTACCCGATGGTCGTGGTGGTGCACGGCGGTCCGTCGAGTGCGGTGATCCCGCGCTGGCCGGGCGTGGGCTACGGCGCGGCACCGTTGTCCGCGCTGGGCTATTTCGTGTTCCAGCCGAACCCGCGCGGCAGCTTCGGCCAGGGCGAAAAATACGTGCAGGCGAACCGCAAGGACTTCGGCCATGGCGACTTGCGCGACATCCTCGCCGGCGTCGATGCGGTGGAGAAAAAGCTGCCGGTGGACGACCAACGGCTCGGCCTTACCGGCTGGAGCTATGGCGGTTTCATGAGCATGTTCGCGCCCACCCAGACCCAGCGCTTCCGCGCCGTGGTGGCCGGCGCCGGCATCTCCAACTGGCAGAGCTATTACGGCCAGAACCTGATCGACCAGTGGATGCCGCCATTCTTCGGCGCCACCGTCTACGACGACCCGGCGGTGTACGCAAAGAGTTCGGCGATCAACTTCATCAAGCAGGTGAAGACGCCGATGCTGATCGTGGTCGGCGACCGCGACGCCGAATGCCCGGCACCGCAGTCGTTCGAGATGTGGCACGCGCTGCGCGCGCAGGGCGTGCCGGCCTCGCTGGTGGTGTACCCGAACGAAGGCCACCATTTCGTCGATCCCGTCCACCAGCGCGACGTGCTGCAGCGGGCGCTGGCGTGGTTCGGCAAGTATCTGCCGGCCTCGCCCTGAACCTCGGCGCACGTGCGGCGAGCTAGAACAACTCGCCCTGCGGCGATATCTTGCGCGGCGGCACGAAGCGCGAGGTGTCGAGGGTGAGTTCGCGGGCACGGCCGAAGCCGTGCTTGCGGCAGGCGACGTCGAAGCGGCGGCGCAGCAGGTCGGCGAACACGCCCTGGCCGCGCATGCGGGTGGCGAAGTTGCTGTCGTAGTCGCGGCCGCCGTTCATCTGCTGCACCAGGCTCATCACGTGCTCGGCGCGCTGCGGCGCGTGCAGGGCCAGCCATTCGCGGAACAGGGCTTTCAGCTCGTACGGCAGACGCAGCGTGGTATAGCCGGCGCAGCGCGCGCCGGCCTCGGCCGCGTGCGCCATCACTGCTTCCATGTCGCGGTCGTTCAGTGCCGGGATGATCGGCGCCACCAGCACGCCGACCGGCACGCCGGCCTCGGCCAGCGTGCGGATCGCCTTGATCCGCCGGTGCGGTGCGCTGGCGCGCGGTTCGAGTTTCGCGGCGAGATGGTTGTCCAGCGAGTTGACCGAAACGAACACCTGCACCAACCGTTCGCGCGCCATCGGCACCAGGATGTCGAGATCGCGTTCGACCAGGGCGTTCTTGGTCACGATGGTGCACGGGTGGTGGCATTCGGCCAGCAGCTCCAGCGCGGCGCGGGTCAACCGCCAGCGTTTCTCGACCGGCTGGTAGGGATCGGTGTTGCTGCCGATGTTGATCGGGCTGATCGTGTAACCGGGCTTCGCCAGTTCCGCGCGCAGCACCTCGGCGAAGTTGCCTTTCGCGCGCAGCTTCGTCTCGAAATCCAGTCCGGGCGAGAGGTTGAGGTAGCTGTGCGAGGGGCGCGCGAAGCAATAAATGCATCCGTGTTCGCAGCCACGATAGGGATTGATCGCCTGGCTGAACGCGATGTCGGGCGAGTCGTTGCGGCTGATCACGCTGCGCGCGCGTTCCTCGGTGACCTCGGTGCGCGGGCGCGGCGCATCCTCGTCCAGCAGCGCGCTCTGCCAGCCGTCGTCCTCGGCCTGGTGGCGGATGCTTTCGAAGCGCCCTTCCGGATTGGAGGCGGCGCCACGACCCTTGAGCAGGCGCGTCGCCGGGAGCCGTTCAGGCGGGGTCGGTGGTGGCGAGGGATCGTCCATCGGCACAGTGTCGCGCGGCGACGTCTCAGCCGTCGCGACATCTTTTCGCGGCGTGATCCGGCGCGCGCCGGACACACGGTGGCGGCGCTATGATGCGCCCGTCCGGCCGCCGCGAGCGGCGTGTTTCCACCTGTCGGGGCTACCCATGCGCTGGCTGCTGCTCGTCCTCACCGTGTTCGCGTTCGTGCTGTGCTTTACCCGCCACAGCGCCGGCGCCTGGGGTTTCTGGATGCTGGTCGGGCTGATCGGAATCCTCGCCACCACGCTGGCCTTCGCGCAGGCGCGCATCGCCGGCAGTGCGCGTGACGACAGCCTGTCCGAGTACGACCTGAAGCGGCTGCGCGAAGGCAAGGTGCCGCTGAAGCACGAACGCCCGGATCGGTAACGCGTTATCGGATATTTCACGCCGCGTGACGACGGCATCACGCGCGCGTCGCCCCGTCACGACCGCTGCACACCGCAACGGCGACGCTCCACCCGCGCGATGACGGATATCGCGTCGCCCGGAATCTTCCACCCAAACCAGGAGTACATGATGACTGCTACCGGCCTGATCATCTTTCTGCTGATCGGTGCGATCGCGGGCTGGCTGGCCGGCCTGATCGTGCGCGGTTTCGGTTTCGGCCTGCTCGGCAATATCGTGGTCGGCATCATCGGCGCATTCCTCGCCGGCTGGCTGCTGCCGATGCTGGGCATCGGCTTCAGTCTCGGCAGCCCGATCGTCACCAGCATCGTCTACGCGATGATCGGCGCGATCGTGCTGCTGGTGATCATCGGCCTGATCAAGCGCGCCTGACGATCCGCCCGGTTCACCGCGGCAAAGAAAAACGCAGCGGCACGCGCCGCTGCGTTTTTCCGCACCTTGGCGGCCGCGCTCAGTCGCGCAAGTCGACGTCCTTGGTTTCGCGCACGAACAGCAGGCCGATCACGAAGGTCATCATCGCAATCACCACCGGGTACCACAGGCCGGAGTAGATGTTGCCGGTGAGCGCCACGATGCCGAACGACACCGAGGGCAGGAAGCCGCCGAACCAGCCGTTGCCGATGTGGTACGGCAGGCTCATCGAGGTGTAGCGGATCTTGGTCGGGAACATCTCCACCAGCCACGCCGCGATCGGGCCGTAGACCATGGTCACGTACAGCACCAGCAAGGTCAGCAACACGACCAGCATCGGGTAGTTGGTGCGCGCCGGGTCGGCCTTGGCCGGGTAGCCGGCCTGGTCGAGCGAGGCGCCGAGGCTGGCGGTGAATGCCTTGTTCTGCTCGGCGAAATCCGCCTTGCTCAGGCTGCTGCCCTCGAACGCCTCGTGGCTGGCTCCGCCCACGGTCACCTTCGCCAGCGAACCGGCCGGTGCCGCCACGTTGTCGTACGGCACGCCGCGCTTGGCCAGGTAGCTCTTGGCCACGTCGCAGGAACTGGTGAAGACCTGCGTGCCGGTGAGGTTGATCTGCAGGTGGCAGGTGGCCGGGTCGGCAAGCACGGTGACCGGCGCCGTGGCACGCGCCGTCTCCGCGCCCGGGTTGCCGTAGTGGGTGAGTCCCTTGAAGATCGGGAAGTAGGTCAGCGCAGCGAGCAGGCAGCCGGCCAGCACGACCGGCTTGCGGCCGATCTTGTCGGACAGCCAGCCGAACACCACGAAGAACGGCGTGCCGATCAACAGTGCCGCGGCAATCAGCAGCTGGGTGGTGGTGGCGTCGATCCTCAGCGTGCTGCCGAGGAAGTACATCGCGTAGAACTGGCCGCAGTACCACACCACGGCTTGGCCGGCGGTGGCGCCGAACAGGGCCAGGATCACCAGCTTGAGGTTGCCCCAGCGCGCGAACGACTCGGTCAGCGGCGCCTTCGACTGCTTGCCTTCCTCCTTCATCTGCTTGAACACCGGCGACTCGGCCAGTTGCAGGCGGATGTACACCGATATCGCCAGCAGCAGCGACGACAGCAGGAACGGAATGCGCCAGCCCCAGTCGTCGAACTTGTCGCCGAGCAGCCACTTGCAGCCAAGGATCACCAGCAGCGACAGGAACAGGCCGAAGGTGGCGGTGATCTGGATGAAGCTGGTGTACAGGCCGCGCTTGCCCTTCGGTGCGTGTTCGGCCACATAGGTGGCCGCGCCGCCGTACTCGCCGCCCAGCGCCAGGCCCTGCAGCATGCGCAACAGGATCAGGATCACCGGCGCCGCCATGCCGATCGAGCCGTAGCTGGGCAGCAGGCCCACGAAGAAGGTCGACAGGCCCATGATCACGATGGTGATCAGGAACGTGTACTTGCGCCCGACCAGGTCGCCGACCCGGCCGAACACCAGCGCGCCGAACGGGCGCACCGCGAAGCCGGCGGCGAACGCGAGCAGGGCGAACACCAGCTGGCTCGCCTCGTTCAACCCCGAGAAAAACTGGTGGCCGATGATCACGGCGAGCGAGCCGTACAGGTAGAAGTCGTACCACTCGAACACGGTGCCCAGGCTGGACGCCAGGATCACCCGCTTGTGGCTGACATCGAGCGCGGCGCCAGCACTGCCGCCGATGGCGTCAATCGCATTTGTGGCCATGATGTTTCCCCTCCCGAGATAGTGAAATGCCTCTCCCGGGAACCCGGGGAGAAGTTGGGAGGCGCGGCCGTTCCTCGAACGGACCGCACCCCGTCATCCTCCCGACGCGACGGGAGGGCAATCAACGGGCGGCGTACACGCGGTACGCCGCCGTGAAGTTCAGAAGCGATAAAGCGCGTTGAGGCTGACCTGGTTGCCGCTGGTGGTCTTGCGGTCCACGCCGTTGCTGGTGGAGTCGAGCTTGTCGTGCATCCATTCGGCACTGAGGTCATAGGAACCGGCGGTGTACTGCAGGCTCAATGCCGTCTGGCGGTTCCTGAGCAGGCCGGTCGATCCATTGCCCATCCAGGTGATCACGTCGCCGCTATCGGGTTTGCTGTACGCGTAGAACGCGTACAGGCTCCAGTTCGGCGTGAAGCTGTAGCCCGCCTGCACAAAGCCGCCACGCTCCTTGATGTCGCCGAACTGCGACATCGCACCGAAGATCTCGCCGAGGCCGTTGCCGGCGTAGGCCAGTCCCTTGAGCGTCCACGGACCGGGCTTCCACTGGCCGCCGATCTCGTAGCCCACGCTCTTGACGTCGGAGCGGATCGGCGTGGGTGCGGTGCCGTCCACCCCGCGCAGGTCGACCTTGCTGTAATGCGCCGAGAAGTACGCCAACCAGTTCTTGTCCTGCACGTGCAATCGCGCCTCCACCTGCGGACGGAAACCGGCGCTGCCGGCGGTGAGGTAGTTGACGTTGTTGCCGGGCCCGCTCCAGGTGCCTTCGAACACGCCCACGTCGAGCCGCCATTGCGCGCCGGTGCTGCCGTGGTTGAGGTCCTGCATCACCACCACGCCGGGGAAGCGCCAGCCGCCGTAGCCGGAGCCGAAGCCCAGCGGGAACGCGATGTGCGCCAGCGAAGTGGGCGAGTTGTCGATCGGGAACATCAGGTCCCACTGCTGGCCGATGCGCACCGTGGTGCCGCTCTCCGGGTTGGTCAGGTCCATGTAGGCCTGGCGCAGGCGCGGCGTGGGCTGCTGCTGACTGTAGGCACCGGTGCCGTTGAAGCCGCCGAAGAAGTCCATCTCGATGCGCCCGCCGCCGCTCCAGTTGCCGGCGAACCTGGCGCCCTTGAAGTCGAGCCAGAAGCGCGTGTTGCGCACGTCGACGCCGGAGAGCGAACCTTTCGAGCCGGGGATCGGGAACAGTGCGTTCTGGCCGTTGCCGTAGGTGAAGCTCTTGTTCTGGCTGAACGCGCTGGCGCTGACGAAGCCGTGCAGCGCCACCGACACGCCGGGGGCGCTGCTGAACACCGGCGTCGCGGCGGCCGGAGCCGCCGCCACATTCTGCGCGGGTGCCGCCGGCGCTGCGGGCGCGGCTTTCTGCGCCTGGATCATCGCCTTCAATTCGTTCAACTGCTGCTCGAGTTGCGCCACGCGCTGCTCGAGTTGCTGCTCGCGCGTGTCGCTCTGCGCGTGGCCAGCCAGCGGGAGCATCAGGGCGCAAGCCATGCTCAGGGCAAGCGCGGAATAACGATGAGTGTGTCGCGTGGTCATGCGTGCGTCTCCCCGAGGTCGATGACGGGCCGAGCATGGCCATGCTGCAGCGCGGGCGACTATTCGCCATTGGTCGAACTTCGACCAAAGTCGAGCCGGCCCTGCGCCGCCGCCGCCGTATCGATCGGGCTACACTCGAAGCCCGCACACCGCCGGGCGCTGATGCCTGCCGCGGTATCCCTGTCGCCACCTTTCACGCCGAGCCAGCAGGAGCCCAGCCATGTCCAAGCTCTATCCGGTCAACCCCTCGTTTGCCGCCGCGGCGCGCCTGCGCCACGACGACTACACACGCCTTTACGCCGAGTCGGTCAAAGACCCGGAAGGCTTCTGGGGCCGCATCGGCCAGCGCCTGGACTGGATCAAGCCGCCGACGAAGATCAAGGACGTCTCGTTCGATCCGAAGGACTTGCACATCCGCTGGTACGAGGACGGCGAGCTCAACGTGTCGGCGAACTGCCTCGACCGCCAGCTGGAAAAGCGCGGCGACAAGGTGGCGATCATCTTCGAGGGCGACGACCCGAAGGAGTCGCGCAAGATCACCTACCGCGAGCTGCACACCGAAGTATGCAAGTTCGCCAACACACTGAAGCACCTGGGCGTGGTCAAGGGCGACCGCGTGGCGATCTACCTGCCGATGATCCCCGAGGCGGCGGTGGCGATGCTGGCCTGCGCCCGCCTCGGCGCGATCCACTCGGTGGTGTTCGGCGGCTTCTCGCCCGACTCGCTGGCCGGGCGCATCGCCGACTCGCAGGCCAAGGTGGTGATCACCGCCGACGAGGGCCTGCGCGCCGGCAAGCGCATCCCGCTCAAGGTCAATGTGGACGCGGCGCTGGAACGGCCCGGCACCAACAGTGTGGAGACCGTGATCGTGGTGCGCCACACCGGCGGTGCGGTCAACATGCAGTCGCCGCGCGACCGCTACTACCACACGTTGATGGAAGGCCAGAGCGCCGATTGCCCGCCGACGCCGGTCGGGGCCGAGCATCCGCTGTTCGTGCTGTACACCTCCGGCTCCACCGGCAAGCCGAAGGGCGTGCTGCACAGCACCGGCGGCTACCTGGTGTTCATCAGCTACACCCACGAGCTGGTGTTCGACCTGCGCGAAGATGACGTCTACTGGTGCACCGCCGACGTCGGCTGGGTCACCGGCCACAGCTACGTGGTGTACGGCCCGCTTTGCAACGGCGCGACCACGGTGATGTTCGAGGGCGTGCCGAACTACCCGGACTTCAGCCGTTTCTGGCAGGTGATCGACAAGCACAAGGTCAGCCTGTTCTACACCGCGCCCACCGCGATCCGCGCGCTGATGCGCGAAGGCGAGGAGCCGGTGAAGAAGACCTCGCGCGCCAGCCTGCGCCTGCTCGGCTCGGTCGGCGAACCGATCAACCCGGAAGCGTGGGAGTGGTACTACCGCGTGGTCGGCGAAAACCGCTGCCCGATCGTCGATACCTGGTGGCAGACCGAAACCGGCGGCATCATGATCTCGCCGCTGCCCGGCGCGATCGGCACCAAACCCGGCTCGGCCACGCTGCCGTTCTTCGGCATCAAGCCGGCGATCGTCGACGCCGAAGGCACCGTGCAGGAAGGCGTGGCCGAGGGCAACCTGCTGATCACCGACTCCTGGCCGGGCCAGGTGCGCACCATCTACGGCGACCACCAGCGCTTCATCGAGACCTACTTCAGCGCCTACCCCGGCAACTATTTCAGCGGCGACGGCGCGCGCCGCGACGAGGACGGCTACTACTGGATCACCGGCCGCGTCGACGACGTGATCAACGTCAGCGGCCATCGCCTCGGCACCGCCGAGGTGGAGAGTGCGCTGGTGGCGCACCCGAAGGTGGCCGAAGCCGCCGTGGTCGGCTGCCCGCACGAGATCAAGGGCCAGGGCATCTACGCCTATGTCACCCTGATCGCCGGCGAAACCGGCAGCGACGAACTGCGCAAGGAACTCGTCGCCTGGGTGCGCAAGGAGATCGGCCCGATCGCCACGCCGGATTACCTGCAGTGGGCGCCCGGCCTGCCGAAAACCCGCTCCGGCAAGATCATGCGCCGGATCCTGCGCAAGATCGGCGAAAATCTGCCCGACCAGCTCGGCGACATCACCACTCTGGCCGATCCCAGCGTGGTGAAGAACCTGGTCGATGAGCGGTTGATCAAGTAGCGGGATTCGAGAATCGGGATTGGTGATTCGCAAGAGCCGCTCCTCCGAATCCCCAATCCCGAATCCCTAATCCCGGCTTTGCCCCCATGCCCGACATCCTGATCGCCGACGACCATCCGCTGTTCCGCGACGCCCTGCAGCGGGCGGTGCTGACCGCGTTGCCGCAGGCGCGCGTGCACAGCGCGGACAGCGTGCATACCCTGCTCGGCCTGATCGAACAATTCCCCGACGCCGAGCTGCTGCTGCTCGACCTGCACATGCCGGGCGCGCGCGGCTACTCCGCGCTGGCGCATATCCGCGGGCAATACCCCGGGCTGCCGACCATCGTGGTGTCCGGTCACGAAGAGGCGCAGGTGGCGCGCCGCGCGCTGGCGCATGGCGCCTCGGCGTACATTCCGAAATCCAGTTCGGGCGAAAGCATCGTCGCGGCGATCCGCGCCGTGCTCGACGGCGACGTCTGGCTGCCGCCGGCCCTGCTCGGCGCCCCCGGCGAACTGCGGCCCGACGAAGCCGCCGCCGCCGCGCAGATCGCCGCGCTGACGCCGCAGCAGTTCCGCGTCATGACGATGATCGCCGAAGGCCTGCTGAACAAGCAGATCGCGTGGGAACTCGGCGTCTCCGAGGCCACCGTGAAGGCGCACATGACCGCGATCATGCGCAAGCTCGGCGTCAACAACCGCACCCAGGTCGCGCTGCTCGCCAGCCAGCTGGCGGTCGACCAGGAAAGCCTGCCGGCGCTTCCCGGCGGCGAAGGCTGACGCCCCGACTAGCGGCGCAGCAGGGCGGTCAACAGCGCACGCAACGCGGCCGGCCTCACCGGCTTGTGCAGCACCGGGTAACCGAGCGCCCGCGCCCTCTGCTTCAGCTCGCTGCTGCCGTCGGCGGTGATCATCGCCACCGGCGGCAATTCGCCCAGCACGCCGCACAGTTGCTGCAGCGCCTGCAGGCCGTCGACGCCATCGGCCAGGTGGTAGTCGGCCAGGACCAGGTCGATCGAGCCCCGCGCCAGCTCCTCGCGGGCCTGTTCCACATCCAGCGCGATGCGGCAATCGACGCCCCAGCGGCTGAGCAGGGCACGCATGCCGTCGAGGATGGCGGCGTCGTTGTCCAGGCACAGCACGGTCAACGGCAGCTGCTTGTCCGGGCCGGCGCGCTCTACTCGCTGGCGCCGAACCGGCACGCTCTCACTGCGCGGCACCGTCACCGCGAAGCAGCTGCCGTGCTCGACCCGCGAATGCAGGTCGAGCCGGTGACCGAGGATGCTGGCCAGGCGGTCGCAGATCGACAGGCCCAGGCCCAGCCCTTTCTCGCCCCACGGCGACGGCTGTTCCAGCCGCTGGAATTCGCCGAAGATCCGCGCGCGTTGCTCCGCCGCGATGCCGGGGCCGGAATCCCACACCTCGATGCGCACCTCGTCGGCACCCATCCGCCGTGCGCCCAGCAGCACGCTGCCCTTGCTGGTGTAGCGCAAGGCGTTGGAGAGGAAGTTCTGCAGTATCCGGCGCAGCAGCTGCGGGTCGCTGCGCACCGCCAGAGCGGTCGGCACCACGCGCAGGCGCAACCCGCGCTGCTCGGCGACCACCGCGAACTGCGCCCTCAGCGAATCGAACAGTTCGGCCAGCGCAAAGCCGCCGACTTCCGGGTGGTAGCTGCCGGCATCCAGCCGCGAGACGTCGAGCAACGCATCGAGCAGGTCCTCGGCGGCACGGAACGAGGCGTCGATGCGTTCGGCCAGCCCGCTTGCCTCCTCATCCAGGCCGGGATGCTGGCGCAGCGCCGAGGTGAACAGGCGCGCCGCATTCAGCGGCTGCAGCAGGTCGTGGCTGGCCGCGGCGAGGAAGCGGGTCTTGGAGATGTTCGCGGTCTCCGCCGCACGACGCGCCTGCGCGGTGGCCACCAGCGCCTCGGACAGCTGGGCGGTGCGCTGCTCGACGCGCTGCTCCAGCGTCTCGTTCACCTCGATCAGCGCCTGCTCGGCGTGCTTGTACGCGGTGACGTCGGTATAGGTGGTGACGTAGCCGCCGCCGGGCAGCGCGCGGCCGCGCATCTCGATCACTGTGCCGTCCGGGCGGATGCGCTGGAACAGGTGCGACGAGCCGGCGCGCATGTAGTCGATGCGCTTGGCCACATGGCCGTCCACCTCGCCGGGGCCGCACTCGCCCAGCTCGGCGTTCCAGCGGATCAGCTCGGCCACCGGCACGCCCACGTGCACCATGCCGTCGGGATAGTCGAACAGCTCCAGGTAGCGCCGGTTCCACGCCACCAGGCGCATCTGCGCGTCGACCACGCTGATCCCCTGCGAGACGTTTTCCAGCGTGGTGGACAGCAGCTCGCGATTGAAGCGCAGTTCCTGCGAAGCCTCGTCCAGCAGCGCCATCGACTCGGCCACGTCCAGGCCGCTGCCGGACAGCGCGCTGATCAGGATGCGCCGCGCGTTGGCCGCGCCCACCGCCGAGGCCAGCAGCCGTTCGGTGTACTGGATCAAGGCGCGGTCGGCCGCCTCGCCGGGCAGCAGCGGCTTGCCGCGGCGCTGGCCGTATTCCTCGAAGGCGCGCACGCTGCTGCGCTCGCCTACGATGCGCTCGGCAATGGTGCGCAGGTCGGCCACCGCCACGCGGCCACGCCAGTCGCCACTGCCGCTGCCGCTGGCCGGATCGGCGTCCATGAACATCGCCGCGTGCAGGCGTTCCTCCAGGCTGGGCCGCAGGCGCAGCGAGACGAACACCAGGCAGCCCACGTTGACCAGCAGCGACCAGAACGTGCCGTGCATCACCGGCTCCCAGCCGCTGAGATGGAACAGCGCCTGCGGCCGCAGCCAGTCCCAGCCGAACGGCCCGGCCTGCAGCCACTCGTCGGAACGGATCAGCGCCGGCAGCAGCAGGGTGTACAGCCACACCGCGAAGCCGCCGACCAGACCCACCATCACGCCGCGACGGCTGGCGCCGCGCCAGTACAACGCGGCGATCAGCGCCGGCGCGAACTGCGCCACCGCGGCGAATGCGAGCAGGCCCGTGGCGGCCAGGTTCTCCGCGTTCGCGGCGACCCGGTAGTAGGCGTAGGCCATCACCGCCAGCAGGATGATCGCCACCCGGCGCACGCCCAGCACCAAGTGCGACAGGTCGCTGCGCTGCTCCAGTCGCAGCCGGCGGATGCGCAGCAGCGCCGGCATCACCAGGTCGTTGCTTATCATCGTCGACAGCGCCACCGAGGCCACGATCACCATGCCGGTCGCCGCCGAGAAGCCGCCAATGAAGGCCAGCAGCGCCATGCCGCGATCGCCGTACGCCATCGGCAGGGTCAGCACCCACGCGTCGGCGGTGCCATCGCGCACCAGCGGCATGTGCGCGCCGGCCGCCACGATCGGCAGCACCGCCACGCTGACGATGACCAGGTACAGCGGCACCATCCAGCGCGCGCGGGTGAGATCGCCGGCGTCCTCGCACTCGACCATGCCTATCTGGAACTGCCGCGGCAGGCAGAACATGGCGCAGAACGCCAGCATGGTCTGCGCCAGGAAACCGGGCGACAGGCCATGGCTCAACTGCGTGACCGGCAGCTGCACCGTGCTGACCAGCCCCGGCCCCTGCCACAGCGCGTAGCCGGCCAGCGCCACGAAAGCCAGCAGCTTGATCAGCGACTCCAGCGCGATCGCCAGCATCATGCCGTGGTGATGCTCGGTGGCGTCGATGCTGCGCGTGCCGAACAGGATCGCGAACACCGCCAGCAGCGCCGCGCACCACATCGCGCTGTCGATGCCGCCGGCCGTTACCATGCCGTGCCTGACGCCGCCGAGCACGCCGAACGACATCGCCACCGCCTTGAACTGCAGCGCGATGTACGGCACCACCGCGATCACCGCGATCACCGCCACCAGCGCCGCCAGGCCGTGCGACTTGCCGAAGCGCGCGCCGATGAAGTCCGCGATCGAAGTGATGTTGCGCTGCCTCACCACCTGCACCAACCGGCGCAGCAAGCCAAAACCGAACACGAACAGCAGGACCGGGCCGAGGTAGATCGGCAGGTAGGCCAGGCCGTCGCGCGCCGCCGTGCCGACCGCGCCGTAGAACGTCCACGACGAGCAGTACACCGCCAGCGCCAGGCTGTAGACGATCGGACGCAGGCGCGGCTGGCGCGGATACAGCGGCCGACGGTCGCCCGCGTAGGCCACCACGAACAGCAGCCCGACGTACAGCAGCGATACCAGCAACAACAGCCAGCCCTGGATCAAGCCTCGTTCTCCCCAGCCAGACGGATCGACGACCGCTGCGCCCGCGCCATTCGCGCGCTTGTGCCATGGCGGTGCCGACGGCACCATGCACGGATGACCGCCGCGCACGCACCGACGCTTGCCAACGTAGCAGAGCACCTGCGCGATGACGAGATTCACGTGTGGCGGCTGGACTACCGGCCGTCGCACAAGCGCGCGCCGCTGCGCGGGGTGCTGGCCGCCTATCTCGGCATCGCCGCGGAGCAGGTGGCGCTGGCCGATGGCGAACACGGCCGCCCGGCGCTCGCCGCCGGGCTCGATCCATCACTCGGTTTCAACTGGTCGCACAGCGACGGGCAGGCGCTGATCGCCATCGGCCGGCACATCGCGCCGGGGATCGATCTCGAGCGCCTGCGTCCGCGCGCACGCGCACTGGAGATCGCCGAACGCTATTTCAGCGTCGACGAGGCCGCAGCCCTGGCCGCGTTGCCGGCGGCGGAGCGCAGCGCCGCCTTCCTCGAATTGTGGACCGCCAAGGAAGCCGTGTTGAAGGCGCTGGGCCGCGGCATCGCGTTCGGCCTGAACCGGCTCAGCATCGCCAGCGCCGTCGACCGGCTGCAACTGCAGCGGCTGGAGGGCGACGACGTCGGCGCCTGGCAGTTGCAGCGGCTGGACATCGACAGCAGCCTGGTCGCGACGCTGGCGTGGCGCGGCGGCGAACGCCGGATCCGCCTCGGCACGCTTGCCAGCGGCGCCTGATCGGCGCACTGTTTCCGGTCCATCGACCGGCCCCGCGCCAACCGGGCCGTGATGCCGACCGCTTTCAACCGCCCAGGATCGCTCGTCTGCCATGACCCTGCTCAGCGTCAACCTCAACAAGATCGCCGTGCTGCGCAATTCGCGCGGCGGCCGGGAACCGGATATCTGCCGCGCCGCGCAGACCTGCATCGAGGCCGGCTGCGGCGGCATCACCGTGCACCCGCGCCCGGACATGCGCCACGTGCGGCCGCACGACGTGCGGGCGCTGGCCGCGATGCTGCGCGGGCGGGTCGAGTACAACATCGAAGGCAACCCGTTCGCCGGCGCCCGCGGCGACTATCCGGGCCTGCTCGCGCTGGCGCGGGAAGTGCGCCCGACCCAGGTGACCCTGGTGCCGGACAGCGACGGCCAGATCACCTCCGACCACGGCTTCGACCTGCGCCGCGACATCGCGCAGCTGCGTCCGCTGGTCGGCGAGCTGTGCGACCTCGGCTGCCGGGTCAGCCTGTTCGTCGACGCCGGCAGCCAGGATTTCGACTTGGCCGCGGTGATCGGCGTGCAGCGCATCGAGATCTACACCGGTCCCTACGCCGAGGCGTTCGCCGACGGCCAGCCCGCGGCAGCCCTGGCGACATGCGCCGACACCGCGCGGCGCGCGCAGCAGGCCGGCTTGGCGGTGAACGCGGGGCACGACCTCAGCCAGGCGAACCTGGGTACGTTCAAGGCGGCGATTCCCGGGCTGGCCGAGGTATCCATCGGCCATGCATTGATCGGCGAGGCGCTGTACGAGGGGCTGGCCACCACGGTGCGCAACTACCTGCAGATCCTGCGCTGACCGTTGCATCGTCACGCCCGCGACCGCACAAACAAAACCCCCGCACCAGGCGGGGGTCTTGATGTTGCGTGCTGCCGCGGCAGCGCCGGGTCAGAAGTTCTCGGTGAAGCCGATCTTGACCAGGTTGTAGCTCTTCGCGTCGGCCAGCACCCGTGCCACGTACTGATAGGCCACTGCGTCATCCGCGGCGATCTGGATTTCCGGCTGATTGCTCTGCTGGGCGATCACCGCGAGCTGCGCCTTCAGGCCCAGTTCGTCGACCGGCGTGTCGTTCCAGTACAGCGCACCGGCCTGGTCGATCTTCAGGTGAATCGGATCCAGCGGCGTGGTCGGCGGCGTGGGGTTCGGATTCGGCTGCGGCAGGTCGACCTGGATCTTGTGCGCCAGCACCGGCGCCGTGATCATGAAGATGATCAGCAGCACCAGCATCACGTCGACCAGCGGCGTGACGTTGATCTCCGACATCGGACCACTGGTTTTGGTTGTGAATGCCATCTCAGATCACCCCTTCGGCGCGTCAGTGGTCATGAAGCCGACATGCACCATGCCCGAATCCTTGGCGTCGCCGATGACCTTCTTCACGACCTTGAACTCGGTGTTCTTGTCCGCACGGATCTGCAGCTCCGGCTGGGGCGACTTCTGGGCATTCACCACAAACTGTGCCCGCAACTCGGCTTCCGTGACCAGGTGGTCATTGAAGTACATGCTGCCGTCCTGCTTGACCGCCAGATCCAGAGGCGCCACCGGCAACTCCGCATCCTTGGTCTTGGGATTCGCAATCGGCAGATCGATCGTGATGGAGTGGGACATCAGCGGCGCGGTGATCATGAAGATGATCAACAAGACCAGCATCACGTCGACCAGCGGCGTGACGTTGATCTCCGACATCGGGCCGCCGGAATTGTCTCCTACGCTCATCGACATGGGTCAATCCCTCACTTCTGGCTTTCGACGCGCGAACCAGTCGCAAAGAAGTCGTGCAGGTCGTGCGCGAACTCGTCGAAGCGGGCGTAGACCACACGATTCGAGCGGCTGAAGAAGTTGTAGGCGAACAGCGCCGGGATCGCGGCGAACAGACCGAACGCGGTCATGATCAGCGCCTCGCCCACCGGGCCGGCCACCGCGTTCATCGACGCGTTGCCGGAAGCGGCGATGCGGATCAGGGCGTGGTAGATGCCCCACACCGTACCGAGCAGACCGACGAACGGTGCGGCGGAACCGACCGTGGCGAGCAGGGTCATGCCGCCTTCCAGGCGCATGCTCTCGCGAGCCACGGCCTGACGCAGGGCACGGTCGATGAACTCCGAACGGCTCAGCGATTCGGCCAGACGACCCGTGGTGCCTGCCGCCGAGGTGGCCTGCTGGTGATGGGCCACTGCTGAGGCGGCGTCGAGCGCGATCTTGGAGAACGGCTCGCTGCGCGGCTGGGCTTCCAGTTCACGGATTGCATCCTGGGTGGAGCCGTTGCCCCAGAAACCGTTGATGACCTTGTCGGCGCGGGCCTTCACCGTCGCATTGCGGATGCCGTTGGCAATGATGAAGTACCACGACAGGAACGACATCACGACCAGGGTCACGAAGACGACCCAGCCGAGCCAGTCGAAGTTCTGGATCAGGTTGTCGAAGCCCATCTGCTTCATGGCTTCGGCGTTGGTATTGCCACCCAAGGCCTGTGCGGCATCGGTCGTTGCAGGAGTCTGTAGGAACATAACGCTACCCTAGGGAAGTCAAGCGTGAACTGTAACTGTAAACCAGGCGAACCTGGTTACAGCTGGTTGAGATTGAAGTTGACCGGAACGCGTGCGTACCCTTCAACTTTTTGTCCATTTCGAATCGTTGGATTGAAGCGCCAACGACGTGCGGCATCCATGGCAGCACGATCGAGTTCGTGATAACCGCTGGACCGGTCCACCTTGATGTCCTTCGGCGAACCATCCACGCCCACCAGGATCATCAGCACCACCGTACCTTCATGCCGCTGACGGATCGCCTGCGGCGGATACTTCGGCTGGAGACGGCTGTTATAGCTGAGATCCGAGCTGGCCGTGATATCCGACGGCGGCGCCGGTGGAGCTGGCGGTGCCGGCGGCGGTGCCGGGGTCGCATTCGCCGAAACCTCTTCCACCGGTGGCGGCGGGGTCGGTGGCGGCGGGGTCGGCGGCGGCTTGATCTGCTGGATGATCTTCGGCGGCGGCTGCTTCGGCGGCTCCGGCGGCGGCGGCGGCGGTGGCGGCGGCGGCGGCGGCGGCTCGATGAAGTTCACCTGGACGATGCGTTCCTTTTCCTTGTGGTTCTGATTCGGCGGCGCCATGGGCGCCACGATCAACAGGAATGCAAACGCATGCAGCCCGATGGCAACTGCCAATGCCCAGGTGCGTTTCCAACTAAACGGCTCGCGCCCGATTTCTTCGTTACTTGAGGCCATCTGTCACTATCTGAAGCTGATCAAACCGAAGGAGAACGTTGCCGCAGGGCTTGGCCCGAAACCGTCTGATGCCTGGACGGACCCGGAGGGAACTTAGCCACTGGGGAGACGCTAGGGAAAGGTTTCAACGGTACAACAGCACATGGCATTTGTATAGCACCGCGGGGCAGACGATATGGACGTCCATCCACCCCGCGGTTTGCCAGATGCTTCAGCCGGTCAGCCAGCACCGGTCTTTTTCAGCCAATCCTTTGCCTTTGCCGCCGTCTCCGGATCCTGTGCGGCCTTCTTCATCGCGGCGATCGCAGCGGGCTTGTTCTTCAAGCCACGCTCGGACTCGGCCAGCAGCATGTACGCCGTGCCCTTGTGCTTTACGCCCTTGTCGATGGCCTGCTGGATCAGGCCCTTGGCCTGGCTGTACTTGTTCTCGCTCAGCAGCAGGCGTCCGGCGCGCAGTGCGGCCTCGCCATCGGTGGCGATCGGCTGCGCCTTGTTGTAGTAGGCGATCGCCTTGTCGATATTGTTCGCGATCTCGGCGGACTGGCCCAGCAGCACGTAGGTTTCCGCATCGGGCTTGACCACGCCCTTGCTCATGCCTTCCTCAAGCACCTGCTGGGCCTTGGTCGCGTTCGGCGCCGGGTCGGCGCTTTCCTGGCCGGTGACCAGGTACAGCTTGGCGAGGTTCACGTACTGCGTGTCCTTGCTGAGCTTGCCCTCGGCACGCGCCTTTTCCATCATCTGGATCGCTTCCGGGTACTTGTGCGCCTGCATCAGCACCGCGACCGCGTTGTTGAGCGCGTTCGGATCGCTCGGATTGGAACTGAGCTGGCTCTTGGCCAGCTCGGCGGCCTTCTCGTCCTGGCCGGATTCGGAGTAGCTGGCCATCAGGATCTGGTCCCAGGTCGGCTGCGGCTTGTCGGTCAGCGACTTGGCCTTGTTGATCGAAGCGATCGCCTCCGGGTACTTACCCAGCCGGTACTCGGCGTTGCCCTCGAGCGCGTACGAATCGGCGGTTTCCTTCTTGCCCTCGGCGCGCCACTTGGCGATCGTGTCCAGCGCGGGCTGGTACTGCTCGTCGGCCATCTGGAACTGCGCCAGCATGTACATCAACTGGAAATAGGTGTCGTTCGGCATCACGCCGAGCGCCAGCGAGCGCTGCAGCGAGCTGATCGCGCCCTTGTAGTCGCCGTCGTTGTAGTGGAGGCTGGCCATGCCCTGCAGCGCCAGCGCCTGCGCGTACTTGCTCTTGCTGCCGTCGATGATCGGCTGCAGCATCTGCTGGGCCTTGGCCTTGTCGCCTGCGTTGACCGCATCCAGGCCTTCGTTGAGGTTCTTCTGATCCTTCTCGCTGGTCAGGTCGAGCTTCGGCTCGGCGCGGGTCGCGTTCGGATACAGCACTTCCTTCTTGGGTTTGGCGTCGTCGCTCTTGCGCGCCATCGCCGGGCTGCTGGCCACGCCGAGCAGCAGGGCGATGCTCGCCAGCACGGTTAACCCTCGGACATGCTTCATGGTGATCCTCATCTGTTCTGGGCGTGTCGTAATGACGCGGGGGATTGCGAAGCGTAACTCGACCCGGCAAGGGATAACAAGTTGCAGCGCCGCATCAAAGCCTGTTAAAAATCAATTACTTGGCGACCATCCCTGGCCCGTGGGGCGATTATTTGCATTCCATCGGCCGCTCTCCCGTGCGCTCGCCCCTGCTCCGGTGAACTCGCCCGCCTGATGGCGGGTGTGCCTAAAGCGCAGCGCCGGCGCCATCGTTGGATGCGATGGTGCCGGCGGGGACGGTCAGATATCCAGGTTGGCGACCTTCAGCGCGTTCGCCTCGATGAAGTCGCGGCGCGGTTCGACCGCCTCGCCCATCAGCATCGAGAACATCTGGTCGGCCGCGATCGCATCCTCGATGCCGACCTGCAGCATGCGCCGGGTCTCCGGGTTCACCGTGGTGTCCCATAACTGCTCCGGATTCATTTCGCCCAGGCCCTTGAAGCGCTGGATGCTGCGGCCCTTCTTGGCCTCGTCCAGCAGCCAGTTGCGCGCCTCCAGGAAGCTGAGCACGCCGCGCGAGGCATTGCCCCGGCGCACCACCGCGTCGGGCTGGATCATGCCGGCGATCTGCTGGCTGATCGCCAGCAGCGGGCGGAACTCGTTGCTGCCGAAGAACGGCTGCGGCAGCAACCAGGTGTGGCTGAGCCCATGCTGTTCCTTCACCACCTCGATCGCGGCCGGCTGCTCGTCGTAGGCCGGGCGCAGCGACATGCGGTAGTGCGGCTTGCCCAGGCCGCTGGCGGCCAGGCGCTGCGTGGCGCCGTCCAGCCAGGCCTGCATCGCGACCGGATCGGACCACAGTGCTGGCGCCATAGGCGAATGTTCGAGCAAGGCGTTCAATACGGCGGCATCGAAACGGTGGGCCAGCTTGGCGATCTGGTCCAGCGCGTGCTGGTAGCCGCGCAGCAGCTTTTCCAGCGCCTCGCCGGTGATCGGCGGCGCGTCCGGGTTGTAGGTCAGCGCGGCGTTGTCGACCGCGCTGGAGATCAGGTAGTCGTTCAGCGCGGTGTCGTCCTTGATGTACAGCTCCTGCTTGCCCTGCTTCACCTTGTACAGCGGCGGCAGGCCGATGTAGATGTGGCCGCGCTCGATCAGCTCGGGCATCTGCCGGTAGAAGAAGGTCAGCAGCAGGGTGCGGATATGCGAGCCGTCGACGTCCGCATCGGTCATCAGGATGATGCGGTGGTAGCGCAGCTTGTCCGGGTTGTACTCGTCCTTGCCGATGCCGGTGCCGAGCGCGGTGATCAGCGTGCCGACCTCGGCCGAGGCCAGCATGCGGTCGAATCGCGCCTTCTCGACGTTGAGGATCTTGCCCTTCAGCGGCAGCACGGCCTGGGTCTTGCGGTTGCGACCCTGCTTGGCCGAGCCGCCGGCGGAATCGCCCTCGACCAGGAACAGTTCGCACAGCGCCGGGTCCTTTTCCTGGCAGTCGGCCAGCTTGCCGGGCAGGCCGGCGATGTCCAGCGCGCCCTTGCGCCGGGTCATCTCGCGCGCCTTGCGCGCGGCTTCACGAGCGCGGGCGGCGTCGACCACCTTGGAGGCGATCGCCTTGGCCTCGTTCGGGTGCTCCAGCAGGAACTCGCCGAGCTTCTCGTTGACGACCTGTTCGACCACGGTCTTGACCTCGGACGAGACCAGCTTGTCCTTGGTCTGCGAGGAGAATTTCGGGTCAGGCACCTTCACCGACAGCACCGCGATCATGCCTTCGCGCATGTCGTCGCCGGACAAGGCTCCCACCTTGGCGTTCTTGGCCAGGCCGGACTTCTCGATGTAGTTCTGCAGCGAACGGGTCAGCGCGGCGCGGAAGCCGGTGAGGTGGGTACCGCCGTCGCGCTGCGGGATGTTGTTGGTGAAGCAGAACATCGTCTCCTGGTAGGAGTCTGTCCACTGCATCGCCACCTCCACCACGATGCCGTCCTGCTCCGCGGTCAGGCTGATCACGTTCGGGTGCAACGCGGTCTTCAGCTGGGCCAGGTGCTGCACGAACGAGCGTATGCCGCCCTCATAGGCAAACGTGTCCTGGCGCCCTTCGCCGCGCTCGTCCTTCAGCTCGATGGTGACGCCGGAATTGAGGAAGGCCAGCTCGCGCAGGCGCTTGGCCAGGATCTCGTAGTGGAAGTCGATGTTGCTGGTGAACGTCGCGGGGCTGGGCAGGAAGCGTACCAGCGTACCGCGCTTGTTCGACGGGCCGACCACCTTCAACGGGAACAGCGGTTCGCCCAGCGCGTATTCCTGCAGATGCTCGAATCCGTCGCGATGGATCGTCAGCCACAGGTGGTCGCTCAAGGCGTTGACCACCGATACGCCCACGCCGTGCAGACCGCCGGACACCTTGTACGAATTTGCGTCGAACTTGCCGCCCGCATGCAGCACCGTCATCACCACCTCGGCGGTGGAACGGCCCTCTTCCGGGTGCATGTCGACCGGGATGCCGCGGCCGTTGTCGCCGACGCTGGCCGAGCCATCCTCATGGATGGTGACCACTACCTTGTCGCAATAACCGGCCAGCGCCTCGTCGATCGCGTTGTCGACGACCTCGAACACCATGTGGTGCAGGCCGGTGCCGTCATCGGTATCGCCGATGTACATGCCCGGGCGCTTGCGCACCGCCTCCAGGCCTTTCAGGACCTTGATGTTGCTTGAGTCGTAGTGCGATTCGTTCATGGATTCGTTCATGCGTTGACCGTTTCCTGGCGCCAGCGACCCGCCCGACACGGCGCCGTGAAAGGCCGGACAGGGTTATGCAATCCTTGGGAGATGCAACCTTTCAATTATAGCAGGCGCGCCAGCTCGCCTTGTTCCACGTGGAACACGCGCGCGGGAAGAGCCTGCAGCGCGGCCGGCAGTTCGGTGCCGGTCAGCAGGACCTGGGCATGGGCCGCGGTCAGCTGGGCCACCACGGCGGCCTGATGGGCTTGGTCTAGTTCCGAGGCGAGATCATCCAGGCACACGATGGGCCATTCGCCGCGATGCTCGGCATACAGCTCGGCCTGGGCCAGCATGCAGGCCAGCGCGGTGAGCTTTTCCTGACCGCGCGAAAGATGCTCGCGCAACGGGGCATGTTCGAACCCGACCGACCAGTCGGCGCGATGCGCACCCAGCGTGGTATGCCCGCGGGCCAGATCCCTGCCCCGGTGCTCGCGCAGCTGTTGCGCCAGATCCAGCTCGTCCGACCAGCCGCGACGGTAGCGCAGGTCGAGCGCGCCCAGCTCCGGCAGCAAGCCGGCGATGCTGCTCAGCAGTTTCGGGCGAAGCAGGTCCAGATAGGCGCGACGCTGCAGGTCGATCTGGTGGGCGGACTGCGCCAGCTCCGCTTCCCACGGCGCAAACAGCTCGTCGGTCGAGGGCGATGCGCTGCGCAGCAAGCTGTTGCGCTGCTTCAGCGCGCGCTGATAGCGGCGCCAGGCCTGCAGGAATTCGTGTTCCACGTGGAACACACCCCAGTCCAGGTAGCGGCGTCGCTCTTCGGCCGCTCCGGCGATCAACGCGTGCGAACCGGGCTCGAAGCAGACCACCGCGCATTCGCGCACCAGCTGCCCGATCGCCACGTTCTCGCCGTCGACTCTCGCTTCCCAGCGCACGCCGTCCCGGCCCAGACCAAGTCGGCAGACGCGCTGGTCGGTGTGGCGCAGTTCGGCAAAGATCGACAGCTGGGAGGAACCCCGCTGCAACAGCGCCTCTTTCGCGCCGCTGCGGAACGAGCGGGCATGAGACAGCAGGAACACCGCTTCCAGCACGCTGGTCTTGCCGGCCCCGTTGGCACCCACGAAAACGTTGATCGCCGGATCCAGCGCGATACCGACATCGGTAAGGCAGCGCAGTCCGCGCATGCGCAGCTGTTCCAGCCTCATGTGCGATGCGCCCACAAACAGGAACGCCGGGATCCCTGGTGGGAACCCCGGCGTCGCCTGTTCTTGCCGCACATGGCGAAGACCATGCGCTGGCCGTCAGAGCCGCAACGGCATGATCACGTGGCGGGCGTGCTCGTTGTCGTGTTCCTGCACCAGGCAGCTGGACTGGGCATCGCGCAGGCTAAGCCGGGCCTGGTCACCGCGTAGCGCGGCCAGCGCATCGAGCAGGTAACCCACGTTGAAACCAACCGCCAGGTCGGACACGTGGGTATCGGCCTCGACTTCCTCGACCGCCTCCTCCTGCTCCGGGTTATGCGCCACGATGCGCAGCTTGCCCGGCGACAGTTCCAGCCGCACGCCGCGGTATTTCTCGTTCGACAGGATCGCCGCGCGCTGCAGGGCGCCACGCAGCACTTCGCGGTCCAGCGTGGCGGTCTTGTCGGCACCCAGCGGGATCACCGCCTCGTAGTCCGGGAAACGGCCGTCGATCAGCTTGGAGGTGAACACCACGTCGCCACGGTGCACGCGCAGATGGTTGCGACCGAATTCCAGCTCGACCTGCCCGTCGCCGGTTTCCAGCAGGCCGATCAGCTCGTTGACGCCCTTGCGCGGGATGATGATCTGCCGGCGCGTGCTGACCGAGCTCTGCAGTTCGGTCTCCTTCATCGCCAGGCGGTGACCGTCGGTGGCCACGCAGCGCAGCGTGTGCTCCTGCAGGTCCAGCAGCATGCCGTTGAGGTAGTAGCGCACGTCCTGGTTCGCCATCGCGAACGCGGTGCGTTCCATCAGGTCGCGCAGCGCCTCTTCCGGCAGGCTTACCTTTTCCACCAGTTCGATCTCGTCGACGGTGGGAAATTCGCTGGCCGGCAGGGTCGTCAGCGTGAAGCGGCTGCGCCCGGCGTTCAGCGCCACGCGGTCGCCGTTGAGCTTGAGGTCGATCCGCGCGCCGTCGGGCAGGGCCCGCACGATGTCGAACAGCTTGCGGGCGGGAATGGTGACTTCGCCGTCGACCAGTTTTTCCGCCTCGGTGGTGGCGACCATTTCCACTTCGAGGTCGGTGCCAGTCAGTGACAGCCTGCCGTTGCCGACCTTGACCAGCAGGTTGGCCAGCACGGGCAGCGTCTGGCGGCGTTCAACCACACCAACCACCTGCTGCAGCGGTTTGAGCAGAGCTTCTCGTTGGATGCTGAATTGCATGGCTGTGCTTCCCCTATACCTGCTGTTCTGTCTTTAAAAGAAGTTAGTGGTTGTTGTTGAGCCGGTGGGTAACTTTTATACCCTGATTTTTTCTTCAAAATCAATATTTTGAGAGATTTTATGGCTGTGCTTGAACTGGCTGCCTGGCGGTGGACGGTTTGTGGATAACTTCAGGGGCGAATCCATCCACCCATTATCCACAGCTTGGGCCCCCGCTTATCCATAATCTTTGCGCGTTGCCGCTCAACCGGTCAGCGTACGAATCAATTGCTCCCAATCCTGGCGCATGCGCGTGTCGGTCTCGATGAATTTCCGGATCGTCTTGCAGGCGTGCATGACCGTGGTGTGGTCGCGCCCGCCAAAGGCCTCGCCGATCTCCGGCAGGCTGTGCTCGGTCAGTTCCTTGGACAAGGTCATCGCGATCTGCCGCGGACGCGCCAGTGAACGCACACGCCGCTTGGACAGCAGGTCCTGCAGCCGCACGTTGAAGTACTCGGCCGTGATCTTCTGGATGTTCGGGATGGTGATCGCCTGCGCATGCGTAGCCAGCAGGTCGCGTAGGGTCTCCTCGGCGAAGTCGGTGGTGATCGGCTTGCCGTAGAAATTCGCCCGTGCCGCCAGCGTGTTCAGCGCGCCCTCGAGGTCGCGCACGTTGGAGCGGATCCGCTTGGCCAGCAGCATCGCCACGTTCTCGTCGACCGCCACGCCCTTCTCGTGCGCCTTCGCCAGCAGGATCGCCGCGCGCGTTTCGAAGTCCGGCGGCTCGATCGCCACTGAAAGACCCCAGCCCAGGCGCGATTTCAGCCGCGGCTCGAGCTTGTCCACTTCCTTCGGGTAACGGTCGCAGGTCAGGATGATCTGCTGCTTGGATTCGAACAACGCATTGAACGTATGGAAGAATTCTTCCTGCGTGGTGTCCTTGCCGGCGAAGAACTGGATGTCGTCGATGAGCAGCGCGTCGACCGAGCGGAAGCGCTGCTTGAACTGGTCCATGCTCTTGGCGCGCAAGGCCTCGATCATCGAACCGACGAACTGCTCCGAACGCAGGTACAGCACCTTGCACGCCGGGTTGCGCTCGCGCATCAGGTTGCCGGCGGCGTGCATCAGGTGGGTCTTGCCCAGGCCGGTGCCGCCGTACAGCAGCAGCGGGTTGTAGGCGCGACCCGGGTTCGTCGCCACCTGCATCGCGGCGGCCTTGCCGAGCTGGTTCGACTTGCCCTCGACGAAGGTCTCGAAGGTGTAGTGCGGGTCCAGGTTGTGGGTGAACGCGGGCGCCGGGGCCGTGGTGGCGGCCACCCGGGGCGCCGCCGTCGCTTTGGCGGACGGCACCGGCCGGACCGCGCTGGAGCCGACCTCCAGCCGCACCGGGCAGGGCCTGCCGCCGAGCTGCAGCAGTACCGCCTCGATCTGTTCCAGGTAACGCCCGCGTACGGTGTCCAGGGTGTAGGAATTCGGCGCGAACAGCTGCAGGCCGTTGGCATCGTCGCGCGCCTGCAGCGGCATCAGCCAGGTATGCAGGTCTTCGGCGCTCAAATCGCCTTCGAGGCGCTCAAGGCAGCGCCGCCACAGATCACTCATGAATAAAATCGACCACAGCTCAAAGCGCTTGCGCGCGGGGTGATGGGCTAGTCTAGCAGCCTCCTCCGCCCCCTCGGCCGCCACATATCCACACGGGTATCCACAAGGCGCCGTCCACCGTCATTTGACAGCGGCGGCGGATACCCCACATACTTTCCAACCTTTTTATCCACATTCCCTTCGGAGTAAGCCATGAAGCGGACCTTCCAGCCCAGCAAGCTCAAGCGCGCTCGCACGCACGGTTTCCGTGCCCGTATGGCCACCGCCGACGGCCGCAAGATTCTCAACGCCCGTCGCGCCAAGGGCCGCAAGCGCCTGATCCCGTAAGTACCGATCACGTATGGGGGACAAGCGTCATGTCCAGCGCCGGGTTGCCGCGCGATGCGCGGTTACGGCGGCCGGGTGACTTCGCCGCCTTGCGGACAAGCAGCGGACGCGCAGGCGGCCGCTGTTTTCATATGCGCTATCGCGACAACGACCTCGGTCATGCCCGGCTCGGCCTGGCGATTTCCAAGCGCGTCTCCAAGCGTGCGGTCGAGCGCAACCGGATCAAGCGGTTGCTGCGCGAGTCGTTCCGGCGCGTGCGCCACCAGCTGCCGGCGGTCGACATGATGGTGATGGCGCGCGAACAGGCCGCCGGCGTACCCGGGCCGCAGCTGCTGGCCGAACTCGACGGCTTGTGGAAAAAGCTGCTGGCCAGCCATGCCGCGACGTCCGGGCCATTGAAGCCCGCCGGCGACACCACCACAATCGAGCGTTGACCTTTTTCCTTCCTGTCTCCGCGGCGTTGACAAGTGTCGTGGCGTTACCCGGATCTGCTACGCGATGAATCAAACGCGCACCTTCCTCATGTTCGCCCTGCTGGCCGTGGCCTATTTCCTGTTCCTGGCCTGGGAGAAGGATTACGCGCCACCGCCGCCGACCACGGCAGCCAGCGCAGCGAGCGCTGCCACGCCGGCGGCGGATGCCGGCGTACCGGGCGCAATCCCGGCCGCCTCCGCGCCAGGCTCCGCGGCTGCGCCGACGATCGCCGGCGACGCGGCTCCAGCCGCACCGGCCGCGGCGCAACTGATCACCATCGAGACCGACGTACTCAAGCTGAGCGTGGACACCCGCGGCGGCAGCCTGGTGCACGCCGACCTGCTGGCCTACCCGCAGGCGCCGCGCACGCACAAGGCGCCGAACCCGCCGCCGACCGTGCTGTTGACCAGCGACCCCGAGCGCTACTCGGTGGCCCAGAACGGCCTGGTTAGCAGCAGCGACACCGCGCCGGCCGACCAGCCGAACCATCTGGCGCTGTTCCACAGCGAAAAGACCGCCTACGCGCTCGCCGCCGGCCAGGACGAGCTGAAGGTCGACCTCACCTGGCAGGATGCCGCCGGCCTCAAGGTCACCAAGACCTACACCTTCAAGCGCGGCAGCTACGTCATCGGCGTGAGCCAGCGCATCGACAACGGCAGCGCCGCGCCGTGGCAGGGCAACGCCTACCAGCAACTGCTGCGGGTCGAGCCGCCGAAAGCCGGCAACTGGCTGGCGAACTACACCAATCCCGAGACGCGCAGCTTCCAGGGCGCCGCCTGGTACACCGGCGAGAAATTCGAGAAGCTGCCGTTCAAGGAATTCGCCGAACCGAAGGACCAGCTCAACGCCCCGATCAAGGGCGGCTGGGCGGCGATGCTGAAGCTATATTTCGTCACCGCGTGGATTCCGCCGGCCGACCAGACCGAGCAGTACGTCACCCAGACGATCAACCCGGACAGCGCGCACCCGCGCTACCTGATCCGCACGGTCGGCCCCGCCCTGAGCGTGGCGCCGGGGCAGAGCCTCACCAGCCAGTCGCGCCTGTATGTGGGCCCGAACAAGCAGGGCTCGATGGACGCGATCGCGCCGGGGCTGGATCTCACCATCGACTACGGCATGTTCAAGGTCATCGCCGTGCCGATGCACTGGGTGCTGTCGCAATTCCACGCGATCACCAAGAACTGGGGCGTGGCGATCATCCTGCTGGTGTTGCTGATCAAGGGCCTGAGCTGGAAGCTCACCGCCATCCAGTACCGCTCCAGCGCCCGCATGCGCAAGCTGCAGCCGCGTGTCCAGGCGCTCAAGGAGCGCTATGGCGACGACAAGCAGAAGATGCAGATGGCGATGATGGAGCTGTACAAGAAGGAGAAGGTCAACCCGATGGGCGGCTGCCTGCCGGTGCTGATCACCCTGCCCGTCTTCTACGGCCTGTTCTTCGTGCTCGAGTACAGCCTGGAGCTGCGCCACGCGCCGTTCCTGTGGATCCCCGACCTCAGCGCGCCCGATCCGTTCTACATCCTGCCGATCATCTACGCGCTGGTGATGCTGGGCACGCAGTGGCTGAATCCGGTCGCCGCGGGCATGGACCCGACCCAGGCGAAGATGATGAAGGTCATGCCGCTGCTGTTCACGGTGATGTTCGCGTTCTTTCCCGCTGGCCTGTGCCTGTACTACGCCGTCAACGGCATCGTCGGCCTCGGCCAGCAGTGGTGGATCACCCATCATGTGGATCGCGAGGACGTGGTCAAGCCCAAGGCTGCCTGATGCGTGATTCCTGCGATCGGCCCTGATCGCGAGAATCAAACGGGCGGCCATCCCTGGCCGCACTTCAAGGGAAACCTTTGCGATCATCCTGATCGCGAAAGTCAAATGGGCAGCCATCCCTGGCTGCACTTTCAATTGAAGCGGCCGCGCCGGGCAACCGCCGCGGCCGTCTTCGTTTACGCTGATGCCATGAACCGGGACACCGATACCATCGCCGCCATCGCCAGCGCCCCTGGCGCAGCGGGTGTGGGCGTGCTGCGCGTATCCGGGCCGATGGTGCCGGCGATCGCGCAAGCCTTGCTCGGCCGCATGCCGCAACCCCGCTACGCGCACTTCGCCGCCTTCCGCGACGACGCTGGTGCGCTGATCGATCGCGGCCTGCTGCTGCATTTCCCCGCACCCGCTTCGTACACCGGCGAACACGTACTTGAACTGCAGGGCCACGGCAGCGCGGTATTGCTCGACCTGCTGCTGCGCCGCTGCTGCGAACTCGGCGCGCGACTGGCGCGGCCCGGCGAATTCACCGAACGCGCGTTCTTGAACGGCAAACTCGACCTGGCCCAGGCCGAAGCCGTCGCCGACCTGATCGCCGCACGCTCGCAGGCCGGCGCGCGCGCCGCGCTGCAGTCGATGGAAGGCGTGTTCTCGCGCAGGGTCGAGGCGCTGCTGCAGGCGCTGATCGCGCTGCGCGTGCACATCGAGGCGGCGATCGATTTTCCGGAAGAGGAAATCGACTTCCTCGCCGACCCGGCGATCGCTGCCCAACTCGAAAGCCTGCGCGCCGAACTGGCCGAACTCCTGCGCGAAGCGCAACGCGGCCTGCGCCTCAACGATGGCCTGCGCGTGGCCATCATCGGTCGTCCCAACGCCGGCAAGTCCAGCCTGCTCAACGCGCTGGCCGGCAGCGAGCGCGCCATCGTCACGCCGATTCCCGGCACCACCCGCGACGTGCTGCGCGAAGCGCTCAGCCTCGACGGCATCGCGCTGGAACTGGCCGACACCGCCGGCCTGCGCGAAACGGAGGACGAAGTCGAACGCGAAGGCGTGCGCCGCGCCCACGGCGAACTGCAGCGCGCCGACGTCGCCCTGCTGGTCACCACCGCCGCCGACTACCCCGCCGACCTGGCCTTCTTCGACGCCCTGCCCGCCGGCGTCGAACGCGTGGTGCTGATCAACAAGATCGACCTCGACCAGGCTCCCGCCCGCCACAACCAGTGCGAAGGCATGCACTGGCTATGGGCCTCGGCGAAAACCGGCGCTGGCCTCGACGCCCTGCGCGAGCACCTCAAGCGGCTGGCCGGTGCCGGCAGCGGCGAAGGCGCCTTCAGCGCGCGTCGTCGTCACGTGCTGGCGCTGCAGCAGGTCGGCGCACATCTTGATCGCACCGCCGCCATCCTCGCCACGAGTCGTGCCGGCGAACTCGCCGCCGAGGAACTGCGCCAGGCCCAGCACGCGCTGGGCGAAATCACCGGCAGCTACTCCAGCGACGATCTGCTCGGCGCGATCTTCAGCTCGTTCTGTATTGGCAAGTAATCAGCCGGACTGCTGTGCGAGAAAAGCATCCAAGTCATGCAGGTCAGGCATGCCGCCCTGCGCACCGAGCCTGGTGACCGACAGCGCGGCGGCGGCGCAGGCCTTGCGGACGGCGGCGGCGAGGCCTTCGTGCAGGAACACGGCCAGTGCGGCGTTGAAGGTGTCGCCGGCGCCGGTGCTGTCGACCACCTCGACGTTGAAGCCGCTCTGGTGGAGCGGTTCGCCCTGCTCGCGGTACCAGGCGCCTTCGCCGCCGCGGGTGAGCACGACCGGACAAGGCGCGCGCTGCATCAAGCTGCGGAAGTCTTCGTCCGGATCAGCGCCGAGCAGGATCGCCAGTTCGTGCTGGTTCGGGGTGACGTAGCGGGCGAGTTGCAGCCAGTCGGTCGGCAGCTTCTGCGCGGGGGCGGGGTTGAGGATCACCGGCACGCCGAGGCGGTGGCCCAGGCGCAAGGTGGCTTCGACGGTTTCCAGCGGAATCTCCATCTGCACCAGCACGGCGTCGGCGCGGGCGATCAGCGACTGCGCACCTTCGACCTGCGCCGGAGCGACGCGTGCGTTGGCGGCGGGGACCACGATGATCTGGTTCTCGCCGCCGGCGACGGTGATCGAGGCGGTGCCGCTGGCGCTGTCGTCGAGTTGCGCGACATGGCTGAGGTCGACCTTTTCGGCGGCCAGGCCCTCGCGCAGTTGCCGCCCGAACGCGTCGTCACCGATGGCGCCGACCAGCGCCACTTCGGCGCCGAGCCGCGCCGCCGCCACGGCCTGGTTGGCACCCTTGCCGCCTGGCACGGTGAGGAAACGTTCGCCCAGGATGGTCTCGCCGGGGCCGACGAAGCGCGGCGCCTGGGTAACCAGGTCCATGTTGATGCTGCCGACGACGACGATGCGTGTCATCTGTTGTCCCCTGCCACAGCGCGCTGGCTTCACGATGAACGCGAGAGCTTAACCGTTGACGCGATGGCGCTGAAACCGTCGGCGTGCGTCAGGCACCGGAAGGCAGCCTGCGGAAGGATTCCCTCGGTCGCCCGGCCTCACTCAGGGGGAAGGCGCGCGGCCGAAGCCGGTATCGCCGGGCAGCAGGGACGGCGCGGGGCCGGCCACGGCGAGCAGGGACTGTGCGTAGCTGTCTTCGAGGCTGACGGTGGAGACTTCGTCCCAGGCGAAGAACGAGGGCTCGCGCATCCACTCCGCGTCGGGGCTCAGCTCCTGCATGTTGAAGCCGTCTTCCTCGACGTCGATCAGGCGGCCGATGTAGCAGACCTCGGACTCGTCCTCGCTGTCCACGTGCACGCCGATCACCGCCGCCTGCGCACCGGCGGCCTGGACGACCTCGCGGATGCTGTCCAGCGGGAAGCCGCGCGGCATGCGCGGCAGGATGTGCTTCAGCGCCAGCGCCTTCTCGAAGAAGGCATGGTGCTTGTCCGGCGCCTCCAGCTCGGTGACGTCGCGGTGGCGCATCACGTACATGCCGTCGTAGGTGACGCCGTCGCCGACCACCCAGAGCAGGAAGAATTCGCGTCCCACGCCACCCACGTAGCCGCAGAAGCTGCCGTGTTCAAGCTCCTCGCGCCACAACCGCACCAGCGTCTGCTTCTGCTGCGCCTCGCGCAACTGGGCGCGCTGGCCGGTGTTTTTCAGTTCGATAATGTTGCTCACGGCGCCTATTTTAGCAGATGGGGGTGACCGGCTTGTTCAGAGGATGTAGCGGCTGAGATCCTCGTTCTGGGCCAGGCTTCCGAGGTTTTTATCTACCTGTTCGGCGTCGATCAGGTACTTTTCGCCGGACTTGTCCGCGGCCTCGAAGGAAATCTTTTCCAGCAGGCGCTCCATCACGGTGTGCAGCCGGCGCGCGCCGATGTTCTCGGTGCGCTCGTTCACCTGGAACGCCACCTCGGCCAGCCGGTCCACGCCGGAGTCGGTGAACTCGATGCCGACGCCTTCGGTGCCCAGCAGGGCCACGTACTGCTTGGTCAGCGCGTTGTGCGGTTCGCGCAGGATGCGCTTGAAGTCGTCCACGCTCAGCGCGGACAGCTCGACCCGGATCGGCAGGCGGCCCTGCAGCTCGGGAATCAGGTCGGACGGCTTGGCCAGCGAGAACGCGCCGGAGGCGATGAACAGCATGTGGTCGGTCTTGATCGGGCCGTACTTGGTCGACACGGTGGAGCCTTCCACCAGCGGCAGCAGGTCGCGCTGCACGCCTTCGCGGCTGACCCCGGAGTGGCCGTAGTCGGAACGCTGCGCCACCTTGTCGATCTCGTCGATGAAGACGATGCCGTTCTGCTCGGCCGACTCCATCGCCTCGGCGCGGATCTCCTCGTCGTTGAGCAGCTTGCCGGCTTCTTCGTCGATCAGCAGCGGCCGCGCCAGCTTGATCGCCAGCTTGCGGCTCTGCGTCTTGGCTCCGCCAAGGTTCTGGAACATCTGGCGCAGCTGCGCGCCCATCTCCTCCATGCCCGGCGGCGACATGATCTCCACGCCCAGGTTCATGGCGAAATCCAGCTCGATCTCGCGCTCGTCCAGCGCGCCCTCGCGCAGCTGCTTGCGCAGCTTCTGGCGGGTGTCGCTGTCGATGGCCGGCGCGGGATCGTGGGTCCAGTCGGTCGGCGTCTGCCGGCGCGGCAGCAGTGCGTCGAGGATGCGGTCCTCGGCACGGTCCTCGGCCTGCGTGCGCACGCGCTTGATCGCATGCTCGCGGGTCAGCTTGTAGGCCACGTCGGCGAGGTCGCGGATGATCGACTCCACGTCCTTGCCGACATAGCCCACCTCGGTGAACTTGGTCGCCTCGACCTTCACGAACGGCGCGTTCGCCAGCGTGGCCAGGCGGCGCGCGATCTCGGTCTTGCCCACGCCGGTGGGGCCGATCATCAGGATGTTCTTCGGGGTGATCTCATTGCGCATCTCCGCCGGCAGCTGCATGCGCCGCCAGCGGCTGCGCAGCGCCACCGCCACTGCACGCTTGGCGTCGTGCTGGCCGATGATGTAGCGGTCGAGTTCGTTGACGATTTCGCGGGGAGTGAGTTCGGACATGGGTTCACCAGAGAGATAGGTCTTTAGCCGTCATTCCGGCGGAAGCCGGAATCCAGCGTGGTGGCGCTACAGGCGCTGGATCCCGGCTTTCGCCGGGATGACGATAGGCCGAGGCGGCCTACAGCTCTTCGATCGACACGTTGTGATTGGTGTAGATGCAGATGTCGCCGGCGATCTTCAGCGCCTTCTCGACGATGGTGCGCGCATCCAGTTCGGTGTTTTCGAGCAGGGCCATGGCCGCGGACTGGGCGAACGGGCCACCGGAGCCGATCGCGATCAGGCCATGCTCGGGTTCCACCACGTCGCCGTTGCCGGAGATCAGCAGCGAGGCCTCCTTGTCGGCCACCGCCAGCATCGCCTCGAGCCGGCCGAAGCGGCGGTCGGTGCGCCATTCCTTGGCCATCTCCACCGCGGCGCGGGTGAGATTGCTGTTGTGCTTCTCGAGCTTCTGCTCGAACAGTTCGAACAGGGTGAACGCGTCGGCGGTGGCGCCGGCGAATCCGGCGACCACGTCGCCCGCCTTGCCGAGCCGGCGCACCTT
Source organism: Rhodanobacter sp. LX-99 (assembly GCF_018599185.1). NCBI lineage: Bacteria > Pseudomonadati > Pseudomonadota > Gammaproteobacteria > Lysobacterales > Rhodanobacteraceae > Rhodanobacter > Rhodanobacter sp. LX-99. The sequence continues at coordinate 1,923,106 of NZ_JAHFVL010000001.1, forward strand.
GCGCGCATTGCCCTTCATCACCGTGTTGCCCAGCGTGACCTGGCCGTCGCTGCCGATCACGACGCGGCCTTCGCGGCGCACGCAGACGATGGTGGTGGCGTGGAAGGATTCCATGGGGGCTCCGCAAGAAGATGTCTGAGCGGATGAGATGGGGTCGTGTGGGTATCGCTTCAATGTCGGGGGCAAACCCGGTTCCTTCCCTGCAGGCAGGGGAGCGGGTACAGCCGTCTATGGCTTGCGCTTCGCCCGCGGATGCGCGGCGTCGTAGACCCTGGCCAGGTGCTGGAAATCCAGGTGGGTGTAGATCTGGGTGGTGGCGATGTCGGCGTGGCCGAGCAGTTCCTGCACGGCGCGCAGGTCGCCGGAGGATTCCAGCATGTGGCTGGCGAAGGTATGCCGCAGCAGGTGCGGATGGATGTGCTTCGGGATGCCCTGCTGCAGCGCCAGCGCCTTCATGCGCAGCTGCACCGTGCGCGGGTTGATCGGCGCACCGCCGCGGCCGCGGAAGATCGGGCTGTCCGCCGACATGCCTTCTTCCGCGCCAAGCGCGCGCAGCGCGGCGACGGCGTGGCGGCCGACCGGCACGATGCGGGTCTTGCTGCCCTTGCCGAGCACGCGCACTTCGCCCTCGTCGAGGTCGAGGTCGAGCCAGCGCAGGCCGCACAGCTCGGACAGGCGCAGGCCGCTGGAGTAGAACAGCTCCAGCATCGCGCGGTCGCGCAGCGCCAGCTTGCCGCCGCTGTCGGTCTCCACCAGCGCGGCGGCCTCGTCGACGTCGAGCACCTGCGGCAGCTTGCGGCGCACCTTGGGGCCGCGCACGCCGAGCAGCGGATCACTGGCCAGCCGGCCCTCGCGGTTGAGCTGGCGGAACAGGCTGCGGCAGGACGACAGCAGGCGCTGCAGGCTCTTCGGTGCCAGTCCGCTGCGATGCTCGCCGGCCACGAACGTGCGCATCCGGTTCGCGTCCAGCGCCTCGAACGAGGCCAACCGCTGTTCCTGCATGAAACGCAGCAACTTGGCCAGGTCGCGGCGATAGCCGGCGACCGTGTGCGGCGAGGCGTGGCGCTCGTCGGCGAGGCGGGCGAGCCATTGCTCGACCTGTTGTTCGGGGGTCATCGCCGGCTCAGGAAATATCCCGCGAGCGGGCCAGCGCGGCGGTGATGGTGGCGGCGATCATCTTCAGGAACAGCGTGCCCATGCCGGGCTGGAAGCGGTCCGGGTTGGTGCTGCCGATCGCCAGGATGCCGCAGTCGCCCAGCCGCATCATCGCGACCGAGCGGATCTGCCCGGCGTCGGTGCCGAACAGGCGCTCGAGCTTCTCGGCCGACAGGCGGCCGGAGACCGGCTCGCCCTTGCGCAGGAACTCGGTGAACTCCGGCAGCGCGGCGGCGCCGCCGGGGATCTGCTGCAGCCAGTCCGCGCGCGGCAGCTGCGGCTCGTCGCCGAACAGCAGCAGGCGCACCTGCTCGGTGTGGAAATCCGCGCTGAGCTTGGCGATCACCGTGCGCGCGGTCACCTCCATCGTGTTCGCGCGCAGCAGCGCCACGGTGAGCGCGTGCACGCGCTCCATCAGCTTCTCGTTCTCGGCGGCGATCGCGATCAGTTCGGCCAGCTGGCGTTCGAGTTCCGCGTTCTTGTCGCGCAGGCTCTGCAGCTGGTACACCGCCAGTGACGACACCGCGCCGCCCTGCTCGCGCGGCGGCATGGTCAGCCGGGCGGCCAGCTCGGGATATTCGCTGAGGAATTCCGGATGGCGCTTCAGGTAGGCGGCGACCACGCGGGCCTGGGTGGCGTCGTCGAGCAGGGTGGCGGTCATGCGTGAATGTCCTCGGGCCGTTGCGCGGGGCGCGAAGGATGCGCACCGTCCGGCTGGAGTGTGCGATGGACGCGGGCGCGCTTCAACCGTCGCGTCAGGCGCCGGCGGCCGGAACCGGCCATTCGCCTTCGAACGCGAACGCGGCCGGGCCGGTCATCCACAGCGTGTGGCCGGGGCCGGTCCAGTCGATGCGCAGCGTGCCGCCGGGCAGCTCGACGGCTACCGAGTCGTCGACGTCGCCGCGCTGGTGCAGCACCGCCATCGCGGCGCAGGCGCCGGTGCCGCAGGCCAGCGTCCAGCCGGCGCCGCGTTCGTGCACGCGCAGGCGCAGCTGGCCGCGATCGAGCCGCTGCACGAAGCCGGCGTTGGCGCCCTGCGCGAAGCGTGGATGGTTCGTCAGCAGCGGGCCGAGCCGCTGCAGCGCGGGGTCGGCGAGGTCATTCACGGCAACCACCGCATGCGGGTTGCCCATCGACACCGCGCCGATGTCCAGCCGTTCGTCGGCCACGACGATTTCGTGGCGATCGGCCGCGGCGTCGGCCGCGAACGGGATCCGCGCGGGCTCGAATACCGGCTCGCCCATGTCCACGGTGACTTCGTCGGCGCCGAGCAGGCGCACCGTTACCGGGCCGGACGGGCTCTCGATCATCACGCTGTCGCCCAGCGCCAGCGCGCCGGCGCGGTGCAGCCACGCCGCCACGCAGCGCACGCCGTTGCCGCACTGGCCGGACGAGGAACCGTCGGCGTTCCAGATGCCGTAGTAGAACGCGCAGGCGGGGTTGCGCGCCGGCTCGATGCTGAGCAGCTGGTCGAAGCCCACGCCGGTGTGGCGGTCGGCCAGCGCGCGGATCTGCGCGGCGTCCAGCGGGAACGCGCGCTGCCGGCAATCCAGCACGACGAAGTCGTTGCCGATGCCGTGCATTTTCGAGAAGTGCAGCTGCATGGGCGTAATCAGTACTGGTCGGCAGCCGGATTGTCGACGGTCGCCGGCAGTGCGGGTGCCGCCGGTTTCACCGTGGTCGATGCCGCGGCGGGTTGGCTCGGCAGCACCAGCGGGCCCTTGTTGCCGCAGCCGGCAAGCGTGGCGAGGGCGAGGCAGAGCGGCAGCAGCAAGAGGGATCGGCGCATGATCGGAGTTCCTGGAGACGGCTGCAGTATAGCGAGCCGCGCTGAACCGGCTGCGGCATCGCCGTTATGATGCGCGGACGGATCGCACGACGAGGCGATGAGGTGACGACGATGGACTGGAGCGCGCTGCTGCGCATGCCGATGACTGTGCTGCTGGTGCTGGCGGTGGTGTTCGGCCTGGCTACCCTGGTGCAGCTGGTGGCCCTGCGCCAGCGCCTGCACGGCGGCCGCCGGCTCGCCGCCTGCTGGCGTGCGCTGCTGTGCCTGGCCTGTTTCGCGCTGACCCTGCTGCTGGCCGGCACCGGCTACGCGCTGCGCGGCTATCGGCTGCTTGGCGAGGAGGCGCCAGTGGTCGAGATCGACGCACGCATCCTGTCGCCGCAGCGCTGGGCACTCACCCTCACCTGGCCCGACGGCAGCACGCGCCAGGTGCAGCTGGCCGGCGACGCCTGGCGCGTCGAGGCGATCGTGCTGAAGTGGAAGCTGCCCGCCCTGCTGGCCGGCGTGCCGCCGCTGTACCGGCTAGACCGTCTGTCCGGCCGCTACGACGATCCGGCGCAGGAGGCCGAGGCGCCGCGCACGGTGATCGGCTTCGGCGAAGCGGGCGCGTTCGACCTGCTCAACCTGAAAAAGCAGTACCCGCGCTGGGTGCCGGAAATCGACACCGTCTACGGCAGCGGCGCCTTCCTGCCGCTGGTCGACCAGGGCCACTACAGCGTCAGCCTGATGCGCACCGGCGCGCTGGTGGCGCGGCCAGACGAGGCGACCGAGCGAAGGATCGGGCAACCGCTCGGCGGTTGAGGCGGGCGATATTCACCCCAGCGTCTTCTCGTAGCGCCACGCGTCGGTTCCGTCCCCGTAATACCGCGCGTAGCGGCCGATGCGGCGGAAGCCGTGCCGCTCGTATAAACCGATCGCGGCGGCGTTGTCGGTGCGCACTTCCAGCCGCAGCGCGCGACTGCCGCGGCGACGGGCGGTCACCGCGGCCGTTTCCAGCAGGGCTGCGCCGACGCCCTGGCCGCGTGCCTCGGGTCGGGTCGCCAGCGAGTACAGGCGTGCGACGACGCTGCGCTTGCGGAAGAACAGCACGGCGCTGCCGAGGAAAAGGTGATGGTTGGCGCTGGCCACCAGCACCAGGGCGGAGTCGCTGTCCAGGTGGCGGCGGTATTGCGCGCGGCTCAGCCGGTCGCTGCTGAAGCTGCGCTGTTCCAGCGCCACCAGGTCGTCCAGGTCGGACGAGGCGGCGCGGCGCACGCGCAGGTGGGCGGGAGCGGGCGGCATGTCGGCGGATTCCGGTACGACACGGCGGGCGTGGTCGTGCGGCAGGGGCAGGGTAGTCGGCACGCGCGGACTCTAGCAGCCTGCGGGCGGATGATGTGTTTTCCATCCGCGGCGGGGCGTGGCGTGTCCCGTTCATTCGCGCTTCAGCGCTTTCCCTTGTGCCACGCTGGCGCTGTGCCAAACTGCGCGTTTTGCACATCCTGCCGCGCCCTGCGCAGGAGCAGTCCCGCCATCGCCGTATCGCCCGAGTGGTGCCATGACCCGTCTGGTCATCGTTGTCGAAAAAGCCTCCGACTGGAGTTCGTACTATCCATCCGTGGACGTGATGAGCGCGATGGACTACCTGCGCAAGCCGGTCGGTGGCGACGACGAACGCACCCATGTGATCAACCTGTGCCGCAGCTACAAGTACCTCGGCGCCGGCTACTACGTGTCGCTGCTGGCCGAGGCGCGCGGGCACAAGGTGATGCCGTCGGTGCGCACGGTGAACGACCTGCGCCGGCGCTCGTTGTACGGCGTGGACATCGACGACCTCAACCAGAAGCTGACCCACTTCCTGCCGGCCGGCGGCCGCGACACCACCGACTTCGGCATCCTGGTCTACTTCGGCGAGACCGCCTATCCGGCGTTGCAGGATCTGGCGCGGCAGGTATTCGAGACCTTTCCCTGCCCGCTGCTGCGGATCGAGTTCGAGCGCGACCGCGTGTGGCAGGTCAGCTCGATCAAGCCGGTCGGCCTGCACACGCTGGACGACGCGCAGGAAGACGCGTTCGCCGAGGAGCTCGACCGCTTCTCGCGCAAGCTGTGGCGCAAGCCGCGCGCGCGGCGCCAGTTCCGCTACGACGTGGCGATGCTGGTCGATCCGAAGGAGCAGATGCCGCCGTCGAACAAGAAGGCGCTGAAATCCTTCGTCGCCGCGGGCAAGGAGCTCGGCATCGAGGTCGACCCGATCGGCAAGAACGACTACCAGCGCCTGGCCGAGTACGACGGCCTGTTCATCCGCGAGACCACCGCCAGCGACAACCACACCTACCGCTTCGCCCACCGCGCGGAGAAGGAGGGCATGGTGGTGATCGACGACCCCAGCTCGATCCTGCGCTGCACCAACAAGATCTACCTCAACGACCTGATGGTCTCGCGCAAGCTGGCGGTGCCGCGCACCGAGATCCTCTACCGCGACGACAGCAAGGGCATGAAGGAAGTCGTCGCCAAGCTCGGCTTCCCGCTGGTGCTGAAGATCCCGGACGGCTCGTTCTCGCGCGGCGTGGTCAAGGTGGAAGACGAAGAGGCGCTGGCGCAGGCGGCCAGCGGGCTGTTCCAGCACAGCGCGCTGCTGCTGGCGCAGGAATACGTCTATACCGAATTCGACTGGCGCATCGGCGTGCTCAACCGCGAGCCGCTGTATGCATGCAAGTACTACATGTCGCGCGGCCACTGGCAGATCTACAACCACGGCGCCAAGGGTACCGCGAAATCCGGCGGCTTCGAGACCATCGCGGTGAAGGATGCGCCGGCCGAAGTGGTCAAGCTGGCGCTGAAGGCGACCCAACCGATCGGCGACGGCCTGTACGGGGTCGACCTGAAACGGGTCGGCAGCAAGCCGGTGGTGATCGAGGTCAACGACAACCCGTCGATCGACGCCGGCGTCGAGGACGCCCACCTGGGCGACGAGTTGTACCTGCGCATCATGCAGGAGTTCCTGCGCCGGATGGAGCGCAAGCGCCAGGGCGGCACCACCCACTGACTGGCTGGCGCCGCCCCCTGCGCGCCAGGGTCAATGCCAGGCCACGCCGCGAACCATGCGCCGGCGCGGCCGACACAGCGCCAGCAACCGCCGCGGCAGCGAAGGTTCCAGCGCCAGCAGCACGACCAGCGGCGCCCCGGCCAGCCAGAACGCCGGCGTCCAGCCGAGCAGGTCGGTATGCGCCGGCACCAGCGTGCTCAGCAGCAACGCGCCGCCGCCAAGCAGCCACAGCGCGGCGGCGCCGAGCAGGCGTCGATGGTGTGGGGAAGACAAGGCTGGCGTGCGCATGGGCGGTCTCCTCGGGGAAGTGACCGCAGATTGCCGTGCTCTCATCTCACCGATTGCGACGTGATGGCGGCTTGTAGAATGAAGCCAGCCAACCATCAGGGAATCCCCATGCCAGCCGCCCAGTTCGCCGTGTTCGGCCATCCGATCAGCCATTCGCTGTCGCCGCGGATCCACCAGGCGTTTGCGCGGCAGTTCGGCATCGAGCTGGAGTACCGCGCGATCGACGCGGAACCGGCGGGGTTTGCCGCGGCCGTGCAGCGCTTCTTCGCCGACGGCGGCCGCGGCGCGAACGTCACCCTGCCGCACAAGGCCGCGGCGTTTGCGCTGGCCGAGCAGCGCAGCACGGCGGCTACCCGCGCCGGCAGCGCCAACGTACTGACCGCGCTGGCCGACGGCCGGCTGGCCGCGCACAACACCGATGGCGACGGCCTGGTGCGCGACCTCACCGAGCGCCACAACGTGGACCTGCGCGGCCACACCGCCCTGCTGCTGGGCGCCGGCGGCGCCGCGCATGGCGTGGCCTGGAACCTGCTGGATGCCGGGGTGGAGACGCTGACCATCGTCAGCCGCACCGCCGAGACCGCCGATGCGCTGGCCGACGCGATCGGCGAACCGGCGCGCGCGCATACCCGCTACTGGTCCGACCTGGCCGACATCGGCAGCTACGACATGATCATCAACGCCACCTCGGCCGGCGTGCTCGGTGCGTCGCTGCAGCTGCCTCTCTCGCTGGTCGGTGCGCGCGCGCTGTGCTACGACCTGTCCTACGGCGCCGCCGCCAGCAGCTTCCTGAGTTGGGCGAAAACCGCGGGCGCGCGCTACGCGTTCGACGGCCTCGGCATGCTGGTGGAAACCGCTGCCGATGCGTTCGAGCTGTGGCATGGCCAGCGGCCGGACACCGAGCCGGTATATCAGGCGTTGCGCCGGCAATCCGCATGAACGCACTCGCTTGCCGCGCCGGCTGCGGGGCCTGCTGCATCGCCCCGTCGATCAGCTCGCCGATCCCCGGCATGCCCGATGGCAAGCCGGCCGGCACCCGCTGCGTGCAGCTCACCGACGACAACCGTTGCGCGATCTTCGGCCGCCCCGAGCGGCCCGCCGTGTGCGCCAGCCTGCGCGCCGAACCGGCGATGTGCGGCGCGGACCGCGCGCATGCGCTGGCCTGGCTGGGGCGGCTGGAAGCGGCCACGGCGACGCGTTGAAGCCGTGCCGCCACACGACTGAAACACCGCCCCGCTAACGTGGCGGAATCCGCCGGGAGTACGTCGATGACGGAGACTCCAGCGCGCGGCCGTCGTTTGCGCAGCAGGTGTCATGCCCCGTTTCCTTTCCGCCGTATCGCACCGATACGCGCTCGCCCTGCTCTGCCTGTCGCTGCTGGCCGCGGCCGGCGGCATTTTCCGGTACAGCCGGGCGGCCGCGAACACCGCGCCGAACGACGTCGCAGCGTCGTCCGCAGGATGGGCGGATGCGCCGGCCGATGATGCGCAAAGCGGCAGCGGCATCCTGCTCGGGCTGGCTCGCGATGCGATGCGCGAGGGTCGCCTGGTTGCGCCGGCCGGCAGCAACGCGTTCGAGTTCTACTTGAGCGTGCTGCAGCTGGATCCGGACAACAGGACGGCCAGCGAGGCCCTGCGCGAATCCTTCCCGCGCGCCGCGGACGAGATCGAGCGCACCATCAACCGCAGGGAGCTGGAGGAGGCGCGGCGCGAGATCGACCTGCTGCGCGAATTCGACCGCGACAACTTCACGCTGGCCCTGCTCGGCGGCAAGCTTTCCGCCGCGCGCAACATCGTGATGCGGCAGCACGAGGCCGAAGCCGAACGCATCCGCCAGGCGAACGCCGCGCGCGGCGCGGCGATGTGATCCCACGCCAGGGTCAGCGCAGCAGCGGCTCGACTTTCTTCAGCAACAGCGCAACCAGTTCCGGCTGCATGAACGTGTAGTCGTCGGGGATGTCCAGGCAAACCACCCGCTTGCCCTTGAGCCGCGTGCGGTGGCGTGCCTGCAACCGGCGGCGGTGGCTGGATTCCATCACCACGATCAGTTCGGCCCAGTCCAGCTGCTCGGCCGTCAGTGCCGTCTCTGCATCGTCGGCCAAGCCAGCCGAGTCGACTTCAAGGTTCGGCCAGGTGCCGAATACCTGCTCCGCCGTGGGACTGCGCAGGCGGTTGCGGCTGCACAGGAACAGCACGCGTCGCGGTGCCATCAGGCGGATGCCAGATACTCGTCTTTCAGGCGCACGTAGTGGTCGGCGGAGTAGTGCAGGTGCTCGATCTGGCGGTCGCTGAGCAGGCGCACGAACTTCGCCGGGTTGCCCAGCCACAGTTCGCGCTCGCCGACCACCTTGCCCGGCGGGATCAGCGCGCCGGCGCCGACGAAGCCGTACTTGTGCACCACCGCGCCGTCCAGCACGCTGGCGTGCATGCCGATCAGGCAGTAGTCGCCGATCGTGCAGGCGTGCACCACGGCGGCGTGGCCGATGGTGACGCCCTCGCCGATCAGGCATGGGAAGCCCGGACCGTACGGGCCGGCGTGGGCGACGTGCACGATGCTGCCGTCCTGGATGCTGGTTCTCGCGCCGACGCGGATGTGGTTGACGTCGCCGCGCAGCACCGCGCCCGGCCATATCGAGACGTCGTCGCCCAGCACCACGTCGCCGATCACGCTGGCGGCGGGGTCGACGTAGACGCGCTGGCCGAGGGTGGGCGCGATGCCCTTGAAGCTGCGCAGGGGGTTCATACGGGCATTCTAGCGGCGCGGCCGGGCCGTCACATCGTCATGCTTGATTTCGCCTTGCGCGATCGCCACGCTGATGGCCTGAAAAGGAGCGTTCATGAGTCACGACAACCCGCTGCTGGCCGACGACACCCTGCCGGCGTTCTCGCAGATCCTTCCTGAGCACGTTGCACCGGCGATCGACACGATCCTGGCCGACTACCGCGCCGGCATCGACGCGCTGGTCGCACCCGGCGCACCACGCGATTTCGCCACGGTGATGCTGACCCAGGAGCGGCTGGAGCAGCGCTTGGCGCGGGCCTGGGCGCCGGTGTCGCACCTGCATTCGGTGGCCGACGGCGAAGCCTTGCGCGCGGCGTATGGACCGGCCGAGGAGAAGCTCACCGAGCACGCGATCGAGCTGGGCCAGAACCGCGACCTGTACGCCGCGGTGCAGGCGCTGGCGGACGCGCCCGACTTCCCCACGCTGCCGCGCCCCGAACGCGCGCTGGTCGAGCATGCGCTGCGCGACTTCCGGCTGTCCGGCGTGGCGCTGGACGAGCCGGCGCGTTCGCGCTTCCGCGAGATCGGGGTGGAATTGTCGAAACTCTCCACCGAATTCTCCAATGCGGTGCTCGACGCCAGCGAGGCGTGGCACGAGCACGTCACCGACGAACGCGACCTCGCCGGCATCCCGGACTCCGGCCGCGCGGTGCTGCGCCAGTACGCTGCGGACCAGGGTCTGGACGGCTATCTGGTCACCCTGAAGCAACCCAGCGTGCAGGCGGTGCTGACCTACGCCGACAATCGCGGCCTGCGCGAGCGGGTGTACTGGGCCTACCAGACGCGCGCCTCCGACCAGGGTCCGAACGCGGGCAAGTTCGACAACAGCGCGCGCATCGAGCGGATCATGGCGCTGCGCCACGAGGCGGCGCAGCTGCTCGGCTTCGCCAACGCGGCGGAGGAATCGCTGGCGACCAAGATGGCCGCCTCGCCGACCGAAGTGATGGAATTCCTGCACGACCTGGCCGCGCGCGCGAAGCCGGTGGCGCAGCGCGAGCTGGCCGGGCTGCGCGAGTTCGCCCATGCCGAGCTGAAGCTCGACAACCTCGAGCCGTGGGACGTCGCCTATGCGTCGGAGAAACTGCGCCAGCGCGAATACGCGCTGGACGAGGAACAGCTGAAGCCGTACTTCCCGCTGCCGGCGGTGATCGACGGCCTGTTCGGTCTCACCACGCAGCTGTACGGCATCACCCTCGCCCCGCGCGACGGCGTCGACGTGTGGCATCCGCAGGTGCGCTACTACGACGTGCGCGACGCCGACGGCCGCGTGTTCGCCGGCGCCTATGTCGACCTGTACGCGCGCAACGGCAAGCGCGGCGGCGCGTGGATGGACGTCTGCCGCGCCCGCTTCGACGACGGCGGGCAACGGCAGTTGCCGGTGGCCTTCCTTACCTGCAACTTCGCGCCGCCCACCGAAGGCAAGCCGGCCCTGCTTACCCACGACGACGTGCTGACCTTGTTCCACGAATTCGGCCACGGCCTGCATCACCTGCTTACCGAGATCGCGCTGCCCTCGATCGGCGGCATCGACGGCGTCGAGTGGGACGCGGTGGAACTGCCCAGTCAGTTCATGGAGAACTTCGGCTGGAATCGCGAAGCGCTGGATCTGTTTGCCCGGCACTGGCAGACCGGCGAGCGGCTGCCGGACGGGTTGTTCGAACGCATGCTGGCCGCGCGGCATTTCCACGCCGGCCTGTTCCTGGTGCGCCAGCTGGAATTCGCCCTGTTCGATTTCCTGCTGCACCTGGAGTACGACCCGGCGCAGGGCGCCCGCCCGCTGGCGGTGCTGGAACAGGTACGCAAGCAGGTCGCCGTGATGCATCCGCCGGCGTGGCAGCGCTTCCCGCACGGCTTCAGCCACATCTTCGCCGGCGGTTACGCGGCCGGTTACTACAGCTACCTGTGGGCCGAGCTGCTCAGCGCCGACGCGTTCGGCGAGTTCGAGGAACATGGTGTGATCGATCGCGCCACCGGCGAGCGCTTCCGCCGCGAGTTCCTCGCGGTCGGCGCCAGCCGCCCGGCACTGGAAAGCTTCGTCGCCTTCCGTGGCCGCAAGCCGGATCCGGAGGCGCTGCTGCGCAGCCACGGGCTGGCCTGATCGCAGCGGGTCAGGCGGTGCCCGAGCCTGGGCACCATCAGGCTGCAGACGAAAAAAAGCCCGCCGAAGCGGGCTTTTCAGATTCGCTCAAATCCCGAAGGACTCAGGCAACCTGGACTTCCTCAGCCTGCAGGCCCTTCTGGCCCTTGGTGACGACGAACGTGACGCGCTGGCCTTCCTGCAGGGACTTGAAGCCCGTGCCCTGGATCGCGCGGAAATGCACGAACAGGTCGTCACCGCTTTCCGGGGTGATGAAGCCAAAACCTTTGGCGTCGTTGAACCACTTGACTGTACCGCTCTGACGATCCGACATGTAACATTACCTTTGAAGCATGGATGGTTTGCGGCTCGGAGCGAAGCGCACTTGACCGCAATAGAAGCAGGAAATCGGAGTTACCTCGGACTCTTGCTCGACCAGCATACACTGGAATACCGGGTTTCGGTGGGTTTTTTGCGCAAACTTCCGTGAGCCGGCCTGCCGGATCGGCCAAAAGTCCCTGTTTCCCGGCCTGAACCGCGGCCCGGCACCATTCCGGCTGGCAGCGCGGCGGCAGGTCCACGGTAGTGAGGCCTGCCGGGTCCAGTGGCTTTCCGGTCCACGGCAACCCCTGCCGGCGCTTCCCTTACAATGCCGCGATGAAGATCGCCTCGTGGAACGTCAATTCGCTGAAGGTGCGCCTGCCGCACCTGACCCAGTGGCTGGCCGACGCGCAGCCGGACGTGGTGGCGCTGCAGGAAACCAAGCTCGAAGACGCAAAGTTCCCGGTCGATGAGCTGGCCGCGGCGGGCTACCGCGCGGTGTATTCGGGCCAGAAGACCTACAACGGCGTGGCCATCCTGGCCCGTGCCGACGTCCATGACGGTTTCGGCGACATCGTCACCGACATCCCCGGCCTCGCCGATCCGCAGCGGCGGATCCTCGCTGCCACCATCGGCAACCTGCGCGTGGTTGACCTGTACGTGGTCAACGGCAAGGCGGTCGGCGACGAGAAGTACGCGTACAAGCTGGACTGGCTGGCCAGGGTGCGCGAATTCCTGGCACGCGAACAGGAGCGCCACCCCAACCTGGTCGTGCTGGGCGACTTCAACATCTGCCCGGACGATCGCGACGTCTACGATCCGGTCGCCTGGGGCGAGGACATCCTGTGCTCGCCGCCGGAACGCGCCGGACTCAAGGCGATCACCGACCTCGGCCTGCACGACAGCTTCCGGCTGTTCCAGCCGGAGGCCGGACACTACAGCTGGTGGGACTACCGGCAGGCCGCGTTCCGTCGCAACATGGGCCTGCGCATCGACCTGATCCTGATCGGCGAAGCATTGAAATCCGCCGCCACGGCGGCGGCAATCGACCGCGAACCGCGTCGCTGGGAACGCCCTTCCGACCATGCGCCGGTGACGCTGGAACTGGATATCTGAAGTAATGACCGCAAAAACCGAATGGCCCAGCTCGCTGGACGACAACGAACTGGACGAGCTGGACCGCTACCTGCGTGCGCACACCGGCGAAGGCGACCTGCTGCTGGACGGCGTGCACGGCCTGCTCAGCGCGCTGGCGGTCGGCCCGCTGCTGGTGCTGCCGGACGAATGGCTGCCCGAAGTGCTGCACGAACCGTTCGCCGACGAGGACGAAGGCAACCGCGTGCTGGCGCTGCTGGCCAAGCTCAACGATTCGATCGTCGCCGAGCTCGAGGTCGACGCCTACGAGCCGATCCTCGGCGAAGTCGAGATGGAAGGCGGCCCGATGCTGTCCGCCGCCGGCTGGTGCGAAGGCTTCAGCCGCGGCATCGACCTGCGCGCCGGGCTGTGGGAAGGCCGCCTGGCCGAGGACCCGCAGCTGATGGAGCTGCTCGGCCCGGTGATGGCGCTGGCGGTGGACGAAGGCATCCTCAGCGCGGACACCGAATTCGAGAAGCTCAGCGACGACGAATACGACGAGTGCCTGGCGCAGGTGCCGGCGGTGCTCGGCGCGGTGAACCAGTATTGGCAGGCCAAGCCCGCCACCGAGGCCGAAGTCGAAGCGATGGTGCGTCAGCAGCAGCCCGACACCGGCGACGACGGCAACCCGCCGCGCCAGCGCAGCGGACACTGGGTGCATTGAGGCAAAGGCCAGCGTTGCGCCGTTGAAACAATCCGTTCCTGCCCGGGTGCTTGGATAAGCGGGCGAACAGGGCCATCTTGGCTGCCAGTCACCTCTTATCCGGAGTACGCCATGAGCGATCGCCACATCACCCGCCGCATCCGCGGCATGGACACGTCCGACGGCGCCGGCGTGAAGCTGAAGCGCGTGATCGGCCAGCCCGGGCTGGACATGCTCGACCCGTTCCTGCTGCTGGACGAGTTCCGCTCCGACAGCGCCGGCGACTACATCGCCGGCTTCCCGGAGCATCCGCATCGCGGCTTCGAGACGGTCACCTACATGCTGGCCGGGCACATGCAGCACCAGGACAACCACGGCAACCGCGGCGACCTCACGCCGGGCAGCGTGCAGTGGATGACCGCCGGCCGCGGCATCCTGCATTCGGAAATGCCGCAGCAGGAAAACGGCCTGATGTGGGGCTTCCAGCTGTGGGTGAACCTGCCGGCGGCCGACAAGATGACCGCGCCGCGCTACCAGGACATCGGCCCCGAGCGGATTCCGGTGGTGCAGCCGGCCGCAGGCGTCGAGGTGAAGGTGATCGCCGGCGAACTGGCCGGCGCCACCGGCCCGGTCGAGGGCATCGTCACCGCACCGGTGTATCTGGACATCGCCCTGCAGCCGGGTGCGCAGTTCACGCTGGATCTTCCCGCCGGGCATCACGGCTTCGCCTACGTGTTCGACGGCGAGTCGGCCCTGGTCGGCGGCGAGCAGCTGCAGCGCAGCGAGCTGGGCGTGCTGTCCGAAGGCGAACAGTTGCAGCTGGCCGGCGGCGACAAGCCCTCGCGCCTGCTGGTGGTCGCCGGTAAGCCGCTGAACGAAAGCGTGGCGCGCTACGGGCCGTTCGTGATGAACACGCCCGAGCAGATCCACGAAGCGATCGCCGACTTCCGCGCCGGCAAGTTCTAATCATGGAAGCCGCTCAGCCCTTCACGCTGCCCAGCAGCAGTCCCTGCAGGTAGTAGCGCTGCAGCGACAGGAACAGCAGCAGCACCGGCAGCACGGTGACCACCGAGCCGGCCATCATCAGTTCGCTGTCCTGCGCGTGCTCGCGCGCCAGCGAGGCCAGCCCGATCGGCAAGGTGTAGTGCTCCTGCCCGGTCAGCACGATCAGCGGCCACATGAAGTCGTTCCAGGCGGCGAGGAAGCTGAAGATCGCCAGCGTCACGATGATCGGCTTCAGCAGCGGCAGCACGATCTGCGCGAAGATGCGCCACTCGCCGGCGCCGTCGATGCGTGCGGCCTCCAGCAGTTCGTCGGGGATGCCGCGCGCGTACTGGCGCACCAGGAAGATGCCGAACACGGTGGCCAGCGCCGGCGCGACCACGCCGGCGTAGCTGTTGACCAGACCCATGTACTTCAGCAGCAGGAACAGCGGCAGCATCGCCACCTGGGCGGGGATCACCAGCGCGCCGAGCAGCGCCTGGAACAGCCGCTCGCGGCCGGCGAAGCGCAGCTTGGCGAAGGCGTAGCCGGCCATCAGGTTGAACACCAGCGACAGCGCGGTGATCGCGCCGGCCACCAGCACGCTGTTGAGCAGGTAGCGGCCCATGCCGGCGCGCACGAACAGCTCGCGGTAATTCGCCCAGCTCGGGTGCTTCGGCAGCAGCGGCGGCGGCAGCGCGCTGGCCTCGCCCGGCGCCATGAACGACACCGACAACATCCACAGCAGCGGGAACAGCGCGACCAGCGTGCCGCCGATCAGCAGGCCGTTGATGATCGCCTTCATCAGCCGCGGGCTCATGCCGGCCCTCCATCAGGATGCTCGCCGCGCCGCGACAGCTTCACCATCAGCACGGTCACCGCGAACATGAGCAGGAACAGCAGGAACGCCACCGCCGAGGCGGAGCCCAGGTTCCACCACTTGAAGCCCTCGTCGTACATCAGGTACAGCACGCTCACCGTGCTCTGCAGCGGGCCGCCCTCGGTCATCACGTAGGGTTCGGCGAACAGCTGGAAGTAACCGGAGACGGTAAGAATCGCCACCATCAGCAGGGTCGGTTTCAGCATCGGCAGGGTGATGTGGCGGAACTGCCGCCAGCTTGATGCGCCATCGATGCGCGCGGCCTCGTACAGGTTCGGCGGAATCGCCTGCAGCCCGGCCAGGAAGATGATCATGTTGTAGCCGAAGTTCTTCCACACCGCGAACAGGATGATCGTCGGCATCGCCCAGCGCGGATCGCCCAGCCAGTCGATCGGGTGGATGCCGAGCAGGTCCAGCACGTAGTTCGCCATGCCGTACTTGGTGTTGAACAGGTAACGCCAGATCACCGCCACCGCCACCACCGTGGTCACCACCGGCGCGAACAGCGCGGTGCGGAACAGCGGCTTGCAGCGCGCCAGCGGCGAGTTGAGCAGCAGCGCCGCGCCGAGCGAAGCGCCCATCGACAACGGCACGCCCACCGCCACGAAATACACGGTGTGGCCCAGTGCGGACCAGAACAGCGGCCGGTGCAGCAGCTCCCAGTAATTGCCGAAGCCGACGAAGCGCAGGTTGCGGATGTCGGCCAGCGCGTAGAGGTCGTAGTCGGTGAGGCTGAGGATGAGTGCGGCCAGCACCGGCAGCAGGAAGAACACGCCCAGCACCACGAGTGCCGGGGCGAGGAACAGCCAGGCGCTGCGCGGCGAATTCATGGCGTGTGTTCCCGGGCAGGGTCGGGCTGCGCATGGTCGAGCACCCAGCGGCGCTTGGCCAGGATGGTGTCGGCACGCCGATCGATCTCGGCGGCGGCCTGGTCGATGGTCAGCCGGCCGGCGATCGCCTCGGCGGCGACCAGCTGCATCTCGTTGGCGATGCGCTCCCACTCCGGCACCGGCGGGGTCGGCTTCACCTGTTCCAGCTGCTCGCGGAAGGCGCGCGCCTTCGGATCGTCGCGCAGCGCGCCGCCCTCCCACGAACTGCGCCGCGGCGGCATGTCGCCGAGCAGCTCGTAGAACTGCTGCTGCACCGCCGGCTGCGACAGGTATTCGATCAGCTGCCAGGCGGCGTCCTTGTGCTTCGAGGCGCGGAAGATCACCAGGCTGGAGCCGCCGGCCGCGCCGATGCCGGCGCCGGTCGGGCCGGGCAGCGGCGCGGTGGCCCAGTCGTCCTGCTGGGTAGCAGGCAGGCGTGTGCGGAACTCGCCGATGTTCCACGGCCCGGACAGGTAGAACGCGTACACGCCGCGGCCGAATTCCGTCCACGGGTTGCCGGCCTCGACGTTGGTGATTGCCGGCGCCTGCTTCAGTTTGAACGTATCGACGTAGAAGCCCAGCGCGCGCTTGAAGCCGGCGCTCTCGAAGTTGCCGTAGCGGCCGCCGTCGCGCAGCAGCGGCTCGGGCTGTTGCAGCGCCAGCGACATCAGCTGCTCGTACTCGTTGGTCGGCAGCAGGATGCCGTAGCGGTGCTGCGCCGGATCGCTCAGCGCGGCGAGCTGGCTCCGCCACTGGGCCCAGGTGCGCGGCGGGGCGTCGAAGCCGGCCTTCTTCAGCAGGTCCTTGCGGTAGAACAGCAGCCGCGTGTCGACGTACCACGGCACGCCGTACAGCGTGCCGTCGATCACGTTGGTGGCCCAGATGCTGGCGAAGTAGTCGTCCGCTCGCACCACGCCGGAGTGGTCCACGCGCGCCTGCAGCGGTTCCAGTGCATGCAGCGCCACCAGCTCGGGCAGCCAGGTGTTGCCGAGCTGGCTGAGGTCGGGGGTGGAACCGCCGGCGAACGCGGTGAGCAGCTTCTGGTGCGCCGCGGTCAGCGGCAGCTGCTGCACGTTCACGCGGATGTCCGGGTGCGCATGCTCGAACGCCGGCAGCAGCTGCATGATCGCCTCGCCTTCGCGGCCGATCGCCCAGAACGTGAGCTCGTGCCCCGCCGGCGTGGGCGCGCAACTGCCGAGCAGCGCGCCGCTCACGGCGATCGCGGCCAGCCACAGGCCGCGCCGCGATCGCCGTGGGCGCGCACCGTGCGTCATTTTTCCGGTGTCCTCGTGAGCCAGCCACCTTCGAAGCCGGCGCGCTCGAGTCCCTTGCGGATGTACGGATTCTTCTTCATCACGTTCCACACGAAGCCGCTGCGCCAGTTCTCGATCATCAGCACGATCGGGCCCTGGTCGATGCCCAGTTGCAGAGTGTCGACCCAACCCAGGCCGGGTACCAGTCTGCCGGTGCGCAGCGTGGTAGGAGTGTGGAAGCTGAGGTTGAACGCGTCGACGAAGCCGTAGTCGCCGTAGATGTATTTGCCGTAGCGCTGCTTCATGGTTTCCAGCGCGGGCACCACGATCTCCGGCGCGAACGCGATCGAGCCGGCGGCGGCGGTCGGCGCGATGGTGCCGTCGTCGGAGATGTAATCGAGTCCCACGCCGCGCGCGGTATAGCCGTGGAACGTGCGATCGCCCTCGGCACTCTTCACGACCAGGCCGCCGGGCCCGTTGCTGGCGGTGAGGCCCCACACGTTGGCGCCGTAGCCGGTCCAGTGGCCGGGGTTGGCGATCGCGTAGCTGCGCTGCGCATAGGTGGCGCGGCGGCTGTTCTCGAAGTAATCGAGATCGTGCTCGCGGCTCCAGGCGTCGCGGATGCCGCGGAAGTCGACCCAGCCCTGGCTGTACTGGTGGCCGAACAGCGGCGCGAAATTGAGGAAGGTCTGGCCCTGGAAGCTGCCCCAGGTCAGGTGGTTGGTGGATAGCCACGCCGTCCAGGCCTCCGGCCCGACCGGATGGGTCGGCGAGCCGAGCGCGAGGATGTACACCAGCATGCCTTCGTTGTAGCCCTTCCAGTCGGCCGGGATGAACTTGCCGCCCGGCGTCCAGCCCATGCTGATCAGCGGTTTGCGCGGCTGCATCCAGGGCCAGTCGACGCGGCGGTAGATCGTGTCGGCGAGCTGGCGGATCTCGGTCTCCTGCGGCGTATCGCGGTCGTAGTACGACTGCGCGAACAGCACGCCGCCGAGCAGCAGGGTGGTGTCCACGCTGGACAGTTCGACGTAGCGCATCGCGCGCCGGCCGGTCTTCATGTCGAGGAAGTGGTAGAAGAAGCCGTGATAGCCGGCGGCATCGTCCTCGCTGTCGTTCTGCGGCGCAGCGGCGAAGAAGCGCAAGGTCGCCAGGGTGCGCGCCGCCGCCTGCGCGCGCGTGATGTAGCCGCGCTCGACACCCACGCCATAGGCGGTCAGCCCGAAGCCGACCGCGGCGATCGAGGAAAACGACTGGCCCGGATACGAGTCGGGCACCAGCCCGGTCTGCGGATCCGCACTTTGCCAGAACCAGTCGAAGGTACGCCGTTCGAGGTCGTCGACCAGCGCCTGCTGCTGTGCGGGCAGGGCGGCGTAGCCGAGGGCCGGCGACCGCGCGGCGACCGGGGTTTGCCAGCCGGCGCCGAACGCCAGCAGGGCAGAGAAGGCAACGGCGTGCAGGATCCGGGAAAACTTGGACATGCTGGGGCACTCTTTGTTTGCGGGAAGCGTCTTGCGTGGCCGGGCAGCGGGCACCGGCCCGAGGGAAGAACGGTCAGGCCACCAGCGCGGGTGCCATGCAGCAACGGTCGATGAATGCCTGGTGCGGCGGCATCACGTCGACGCAGCTGGCTACTACACGACCGACGCTGGCCATGAACTCGGCCAGTTCCGCGTCCGGCATCTGGTCGACCAGCGGATGGTAGCTCTGCGGCATGATGTGCTGCCCCAGCATCACCTGCACCCAACTGACTACTGCGAACATTTCCTCACCGTCGCGGAAGAAGCGGCCGCTGTCGCGGAACAGGCGGATGTTGTCCGCCAGCTGCGGCGGGATCGACATCGTGCGGCACTGGTTCCAGAACGGCGTGTCGTCGCGCTCGGTGGCGTGGTAATGCAGGATCAGGAAATCGCGGATGTGCTCGTATTCGAAGCGCGACTGCGCGTTGTAGCGCTCGATCAGCACCGGACTGAAATCGCGCTGCGGGAACAGGTTGAGCAGGCGCGCGATACCGGACTGGATCATGTAGATGCTGGTCGATTCCAGCGGCTCCATGAAGCCGCCGGCCAGGCCCAGCGCGACCACGTTGCGGTTCCATGCCTGCCGGCGAACACCGGTGGTGAAGCGCAGCAGCCGCGGCTCGCCCATCGGCTTGCCGTCGAGATGGCCGAGCAGGGTGGCGGCCGCTTCGTCGTCGCTGACGTTGGCGCTGGAATAGACATAGCCGTTGCCGGTGCGATGCTGCAGCGGGATGCGCCACTGCCAGCCGGCCGGCCGTGCCGAGGCGCGGGTGTACGGCGTCGGCGGCCCCACCTTCTCGCAGGCCACCGCCAGCGCGCGGTCGCACGGCAACCAGTGACTGAAGTCGAGGTAGCCGGTGTGCAACGCCTGCTCGATCAGCAGGCCGCGGAAACCGGAGCAGTCGATGAACAGCTCGCCCTCGATGCGCTCGCCGCTTTCCAGCACGATCGCCTCGACGAAGCCGCTGTCGGGATGCAGCACGGTCCGTGCGACCTTGCCTTCGGTGCGGCGCACGCCGCGTTGTTCGGCGTAACCACGCAAAAAGCGCGCGTACCTTCCGGCGTCGAAGTGATACGCATAGGCAACGTTCGCCAGCGGCGAGCCCGGCGGCGCATCGCTTGCCGACGGCATGAAGCGACCACGCGGCGCGGCCACCGTGTTCAGCGAGTACGTGCCGATATCCTGCGCCTTGCCTGCCCGGTGCGCCTTGATCCAGTACTGGTGGAACGGCAGCAGGCCGACATCATGGCCGATCGTGCCGAAGCCGTGCACGTAACTGTCGCCGAGCCGGCCCCAATCGTTGAATTGCACGCCAAGCTTGAACGTGCCCTGCGTGTTCTTCACGAACTCGACGTCGTCGATGCCGAGCAGGTTGTTGAACAGCTTTAGGTGCGGCACCGTGCCCTCGCCGACGCCGACGGTGCCGATCTCCTCGGACTCGACCAGCCGGATCGAATAGTCGGCGCCAAGCACCTTGGCGAAGGCGGCTGCCGCCATCCAACCGGCGGTGCCGCCGCCGACGATGACGATGTTCCTGATGCGCGAATCAGTCATGCGGAACCTGTGACAGGGTCGGATGAAAAAGCAAAGCCCGCGAGGGGAGCGGGCTTTGCGGTGCTGCCTCTATCGCCGCCTCGGTGCGATCGAGTGTGGCATCAGAACCTCATGCCCACGGTGAACTTGATCGTGCGTGGCACGAAGGTGATGTTGCCAGTCGGGTTGTACATCGCGGGGTTGTCGTTCGGCACGCCGTTGGAACCCCAGTTGACCAGGATGTCCTTGTAGTTCCTGAAGTTGAAGGCGTTGAGCAGATCGAAGCGGCCATAGAGCTTGATGCCGTGGCCGAAGTCGAAGTCCTTGGTTGCCTGGAAGTCGACGTCGCGATAACCGAACACCTTGCCGCCGACGAGGAACTTGCCGTTGCCACCCGGTGTGGCCGCCGCCGGGGTGCAACCGCTGCCGTTTGGAAAGGTCGCGCCGTAGCAGGCAATCCCGTTGAACGGGATCGGCGTGGCGAGGGTCAGCTTGGCCGACAGCGTGATACCCCACGGGATATCGATCACGCCGGTGGCGACGAAGCGGTGCCTGGCGGCGGCGTTGGAGTCGATGAACGGATACTGGTGGATCGTCGCCTCGTCGAACGAGTAGTGCTCGTTGATGTCGCGGTTCTGCGTCGCCCGGGTATAGGTATAGGCGAACGTGGTGCCCCAGCCGGATTCCCTCGTATAAGGCTTGTCGGCCGACAGCAGCAGTTGGGTGGTGCGTGTCTCGATGCCGTTGTTGCCGATGATCAAGCCGCCGAAGCCGGGCACGCCGTTGCCCCAGGGCTGGCTGCCGTTCTTGAAGAACGAACCGTCCGGGTAGCGGTTGCCCAGGGTGAACACGAAGCCGTCGTGGCTGAGGACGCGCGCGACCGCGACGCTCGTGTTCCAGTCGCCGATCTTGTTGCGCATGCCCAGACTGAACTGGTCGGAATACGGCGCCTTCAGGTGGTTGTTGATCGCGTCCACCTCCTGGCCGGTGTTGCTGGAGGCGACCAGCGCCTGCAGTGCGGCGAGGTTGTTCTGGTACTTCGGATCCCAGGCGAAGCAGGGTGAGCTGTTGTTGTGGCAAAGCCCGGTGGCGGGATCCTGGAAATACACGGTGAGCTGCGGCAGCGAGGCCTTGGTCTGCTCCACCTGCAGGTAGTCGTACAGGTCGCGATCGTAGGCGCGGCCGGCGCCGCCGAAGATCACGTGCTGCTCGTCGGCGTTGAGGTCGTAGGAGAAGCCCAGTCGCGGCTGGATCTCACCCTTGTATGCCTTGCGGTTGTGACCGTTGCTGATGTAGTCGTTGACGTCCACGCCACCCAGCGCGAGAGCCTGGGCGTATGTCTGCCCGGGCGGTGCGCTCGGGTCGGGGTTCGGGCTGTTGAGCGCGGCGATCACGTTGGCTGGCGTGACGTAGTCGAGATAGGACGGGTTTTTCTCGTAGTCCCAGCGCACGCCGAGGTTCAGCGTGAGCTTGTCGTTGACCGCCCAGTCGTCCTGGATGTAGGTGCCGAACTGCTTGTCGCTCGACCTGGCCACCGGGCTCAGGCCTGCCACCGGGTTCGGGAAGAACACCTTGTACGGCGTCGCTGCGGTGCCGGTCGGGTCGACGTTGTAGGTGAACTGCGGGTTGCTGTTGCCGGCGTCCTGCGCGTTCAGGTCCACCTTCTTGTACTTCACGCCCATCTTGATGACGTGGTCGCCGTGCCATTCGAAGTCGTTGAAGGTCAGGTCATCCTGGATCGCGGGACCCTTCTGGCCCTTCTTCTGCGTCGCCAGTGCATTCGCCGAGCCGGTGATCAGGATGGTCGCGTCCTGCTGCGGCGCCCAGGTGTAGACCGCGCCGTCGGCGAATTGCAGCGGCGTCGGGTTGTTGTACGCGTTCTCATGGGTGAACAGCAATTCGTTGAAGTACGAGTCGCCGCTGTGCTGCCAGCGTGCCGCGATGCGTGTGTCACGGTTGATCGTGTCGATGCCGGCGGAGGTGGCGGTGGCGCCGCCGATGTTGTCGTACTGGTCCTCCTTGCGCAGTTGACCACTCAACTCGAAGCGGTCGCGGTCGGTCGGCTCCCAGTCGATCTTGCCGAAGTAGAGATCTTCCTTGAACGGCAGGTCGGCAGGACCCAGTTGCGCGGAGGCGCTGGCCGGCAGGAATCCGGCGGTATCGGTGACACCCGGTGTCACCGTGATCGGCGTGTCGAACTTCTTCGCCTCGTAGGTGAAGAAGAAATGCATCTTGTCCTGGATGATCGGTCCACCGATCGCGAAGCCGTACTCCTTCTCGTGCGACTTGGTCTTCTTGCCCGCATCATTCTCCGAAGGCGTGCGCGCGCGCAGCGAGTCGTTGGTGTAGGTGCCGAACACTTCGCCGTGGAACTCGTTGGTGCCGGACTTGGTGTCGGCGGTGATCGCAGCGCTGGAGATCTGGTCGTACTCGGCCTTGTAGTTCGACGTGATCACCTTGTACTCGCCGATCGCCAGCTGCGGGAACGGGTTGCCCTGGCTGGAGAACTGGCCGCTGACGCCGCCTTCCTTGACGTAGCTCTTCTGGCCGACGCCGTCGATGTAGACGTTGACCGAGCTGTTGTTCTGCGCACCGCCGCGCAGCGAGGTATGGCCCTTCTCGTCGAGGCTGAACACCATGCCCGGCACGGTGTCGGCGAACTCCAGGAAGTTGCGCGAGACCTGCGGGATCGTGTTGATCTGGTGCAGCGAGATCGTCGAACCGACTTCGGACGTCTTTACTTCCGTCAACGTGGCTGCGCTGACGGTAACGCCGGAAAGCGTGGTCGCGGCCTGTTCCGACGGCGCCGCTGTTGCAGGCTGCAGATCGAGCGTCGCGGTCGAGGCGACCGTCAGCGTGACCGTGCGTTCGGTGCCTGGTCCGGCGTCGACCCGGTAAGTGCCCGGCGGCAGGCCGACCAGGGTATAGCCGCCATCCGCGCCCGCCGTGGCCCGCCGGATGGTGCCGGTGGCAACGTTGCGCGCGGTGACCGTGGCGCTGGCCGGAGCCTTGCCGCGCAGATTCGCGTTGGCGGACTGCGCCCACGAGACCATCGGGGCGCCGGCCACCGCGATCACCGCGGTACTGATGAGACTGGCGAGCAGCTTCTTTCTGAGTTGCATTGGTGTTTTCATGCTTTCCCTCCCATACCGGATGACCGATTCCCCGAATCGAAAACCTTGCCTTTTGCTGCCGTAGGCTGCTGCGCCGCGCCGCAGGTCTCGCGGGTGACGATCTCGCAGTCGAGCGTATGTGCGGATGCCGCGTCCGGGCGGGGTTCCTCCAGCATCGCCGCCAGCTGTTCGAGCGCGCTGCGGCCCAGATCGACGATGCGCACGCGCACCGTGCTGAGCGGCGGCATGACGTAGCGCGCGATCGGAATGTCGTCGAAGCCGGCCAGCGCGATCTCGCGCGGCACGTCCACGCCGGCTTCCTTGAAGGCGTACAGGCAGCCCACGGCCATCATGTCGTTGGCGGCGAACACGGCGTTGGGCCGCGGCTTGCGTGCGAGCAGCTGCTGCCCGGCGCGATAGCCGGACTCCTCGTTGAAATCGCCCGCCACCACGTCCAGCGGTGCGTGCGGGGCGTACTTCGCCATCGCCGCGCGGTAACCGAGCTCGCGCTGCTGCGCGTCGAAGTTGCCGGCGGGGCCGGCGATGAAGGTCACGTTGGAGTGGCCCGCCTCCAGCAGATGCCGCACCATCGCGTAGGCGCCGCCGTAGTTGTCGATGTTGAGCACCGCGTACGACTTGCTCTTCACCGCGCTGTTGAGCAGCACGGCCGGCACGCTGGCGGGAAGGTTGGCGCGCAGGAACGCGGCATCGACGTGCCCGGACAGGATCAGCATGCCGTCGACGCGGCCCTGCATCGCGCGCAGCGCAGCGGCGGCATCCTCGGCGCCGTCGTGCGAGCTGGAGACCAGCAGGTGCAGGCCGCGCGCACGCGCGGCCAGGTCGATGCCGCGGATCAGTTCGGAAAAGAACTCGCCGTGCAGGTCCGGCAGCAGCGCGCCGATCGTGTGCGTGCGCCGGGTGATCAGGCTGCGCGCGCCGGCGTGCGGCACGTAGCTCAGGCGCGTGGCGACGTCACGGATGCGTTGGCTGGTGGCCGCGGTGACGCCGCTGCCTCCATTCAGCGCACGCGACACCGAGGCCACGGAAACCCCGGCCTCACGCGCCACGTCTTTGATCGTCACTGTTGCCATGCGAGTTGCCCCGAGTACCGAACTCCATTGCGGCGACAACGTAATCGTTTTCATGAAGCGTTGTAAAGCATCTGCTAACAAGGCTTCTGCTGCGCTGCGGAAGGTTTATGCAAACGTTTTCATGAGTGGACTGGACAAGTGGCTGGCCGAGCGGGAAACGCGTGATCGGATCGGACCAATCGCGTTATGGCAATGCAGCATGCGTGGGATGAGGCGGATGTCGGGTCGGAACGAATGAACGGCATTTGTGGACGGCGTCGCAGTTCTGGTCGTTTTTGCCTATTGTTAAAAATTTCTTCCTGCCGTTAAATCAGGGTTAATCTATGTCCACTCAGTCGGCTGTATCCTCAAGTTGCTGCGGTAGCGAAGAAACATTCATCAAGTAGCTGATTTGCATACCATGATCCTGCTGTCGACCCTGCTGCTCCTGTCCGTGCTGATCATCAGCGCGGTCAGGCGCGTGCCGGCCGGGCAGGTTTACAGCCTGTACCGCCGCGGCAAGCTGGTGCGCGTGCTGCAGTCGGGTACGCATCTGGTGCTGCCGCTGCTTGACCGGGTTGCACACAAGATCAACCTGGCCGGCCAGACCCTGCGTTTCGAGGAGCCGCTGGCCGAAGCGCACGACGTGCGCGGCACGGTGTACTGGCAGGTGCTGGAGCCGGAGCGGGCCGATGCGGTATTCGAGCAGGTCGATCAGCTGATCCGCCGCGGCGCCCAGGAAGCCTTGCGCAACGAGCCGGCGGCCGATCGCGCCGATCGCCGCGATCTCGGCGTGCGGGTGAAGCAGGCTTTGAACAGCGCGCTGCGCGAGCGCGGCATGATGGTGACCCGAGTCGACCTCGACGTCGCCTGAGCATGGATGTTTGCGCCAGGGCGCCCGAGAGCGCCCGCGCCGCAGGGGATTTGCAAGCCTTCGACCCGCCTCGGCGGGTTTTCTTTTGTTGGCAAGGCCGGTCGCGCCGCGGATACTTTGCGCTCCACGCCTCTAGAGTGACCCGATGACCACGCGCGACGCCCTGCAGGCACGACTCGAACAAGGCATCGCCACGCTGGGGCTGCAACTGCCGGCCGACGCGGTGCCGCGGCTGCTCGACTACCAGGCCCTGCTGCAGCGCTGGAACGCGACCTACAACCTCACGGCGGTGCGCGATCCGGCGGAAATGGTCACCCGCCACCTGCTCGATTCGCTGGCGATCCTGCCGTACGTGCAGGGCCGGACCCTGGCCGACCTGGGCACCGGTCCCGGCCTGCCCGGCATCGTGCTGGCGATCGCCGCGCCGGGGCGGGAGATCCTGCTGGTCGATTCCAATGGCAAGAAGGTGCGCTTCCTGCGCGAGGCGATCCGCGCGCTGAAACTCGACGGCGTGCGCGCGCTGCAGTCGCGAGTGGAAGACGTCGAGGGCCAGTACGACTGCGTCACCGCGCGCGCGTTCGCCAGCCTCGCCGACATGCTCGGCTGGGGCGGCCACCTGCTGGCGCCGGACGGGATATGGCTGGCGATGAAGGGCAAGCGGCCGGACGACGAGTTGCCGGGCATTCCGGCCGGTTTCGAGCTGCGCGGCACGCACGAACTGGCGGTGCCGGGGCTGCCGGCGGAGCGGCATTTGCTGGTGCTGGGGCGCGCTTGAGTCAGGCGTCGACTGAGCTGGAACGGTGAATCCTTTTTCACCGTTCGCCCCCGGATCAAGTCCGAGGCAGGCTCTGAGCGTAGTCGCGCAGCGGCGCAGTCGAAGGAGCTCTGCCTGCGCCGGGGTCAACGCCCTCCGGTGCCCGCCTGGCGCACGAGCGTCTCGAACGCCGCAGCGATCTGCGCGTCGGTGAAGTTGCAGTGGCCGTCACCGATCGGCGCGAGGACAGTCAGCAGCTTGCCGTTACCCGCCGCATGCACCTGGTCGGGATAGACGGGATGGAATCGCGACGGGATGGTTTGATCGAAGGCGTTCCACTGCATCACCAGCGGCACGTCGATACGGCCGGTCAAGGTGACGTTGCGCTGGGCATAGGCCATGGCGGCGGGCGAGCCGGCATAGCGATGCACCTGGCGGTTGAAGGCAGCATCGTCGCCGAAGCCGTGATAGACGGTCTTGCGGTTGTCCACCGGCATGCCGCCGGCACGCTGCTCGAATTCACGCAACAGCATGTAGTAGAGCGCCAGTGACGGCAGCGTTTCCGGGGTTTCCTGCAGACGTTTTTCCAGCAAGGCGGCCTGCTGCGGGTGCGCTTGCAGCGCCTTGGCGAACACGGCGGGAGGAATGGACGGTGGCGAGTCGGCAGCGGCCAGGTTCGGCAGGACACCGGGAATCAGCGTGTCGAAGGCCACCAGTGGTGCGACGACGGCGCGCGACAGGAGTTCGGGCGTCGAGACGGTCGCGCCGCACATGACCAGCGCACCGGTGTAGGCGTGCCGGTAGCGCTCGATGCTTGCCACGGTCTCCAGGCCACCCAGCGAGAAGCCGTAAATCCAGGTGTGGGCAGGACGGGTGAAGGTGCGAGTGAAATGTTGGCGAAGACGTTCGTTGTCGACGACGGCATCGCCCACAGCCCAGCCTTGCGACGCGAATTGGCTCTGCGCCACGGCATAGCCCTGCTTGAGAAAAATGGATGTGGCGTCGGCTGGCTTCATCGGCGTCGGCTGTGGCGCGCCCGCAGGCTGGTAGCCGTGCATCAGCATGACCAGGTCGCCGTTCCAGTCTGTCGGGATATCGATGCGGTAGAGAGCGCCCCGCAGCGTGCCGGTGTGGGCGACGGGCTTCAGATCAGTAGCGTATGCAGGCAATGAGCAGATGCCGATCCAGGCCGCCAACACAAGCGAAACGTTGATCAGTCGAAAGGCATCGCAGCGCGGTGCTGTACGTTTCATGTCATCACTCCTGGGGGAAAGCCAGTGTCGCGGTGATCAACTGGGCTTCTTCAGACTATTTGTGCCCGCCACGTCGCTTTGCGTAATCGTCGTGAAGGAACCCTGCCACGGGATAGCAGTCCGGCGGTTCGCTGTTGGCGAGCGTGATGATGGTTTCACCGGTACGCGGATAGGTGCGCACATCGGCGCACACACCAGACCCCGAGCCACCGTGGCCCCAGCGAAACTCCCACGCCGGCACTCCCGGGCCATAGCCGGTTGCAAAGAAGCCCAGACCCATGAACAAGCGATAGGTCTGGGTTGCCTGCGCGAATAGCGCGGGTGGAATCAGCTGGCCGGACTGCAAGGCTTGAACGAAGCGGTACATGTCGCCAGCGGTGGATGCCTCGCCGCCAGCCGGAAACCCCGGCAGGGTTTCGCAGTGGAACACCCGCTTGCCGTCGACGATGGAATAACCCACGGCCAGATCGGGAGCCGTTGTTACGCAGTCGATAGATCCGGTGTGCGTCATGCCGGCCGGTTCGAAGATGTGGCGACGCAGGTAGGCCGAGTAGTCCTCGCCGGAAACGACTTCCACCATGCGGCCCAGAACGACGAAGCCGAAATTGCTGTAGACAAGCTTCGAGCCGGGCGTGAAAGCAGGCGGCTGCTTGCTTTCCAGCGCGACCATGTCGGCAACGCTGTGCACGTGCGCGCGATTGGTCGCATTCTCGTTGTCCAGCAGCGGGACATCCCCCGCGCCGCTGGTATGCGTCAGCAACTGGCGGACAGTGACCGTGTCGGCAAAGCGGCGATTCGGATAGTCCTTCAGCACGTCGCCTACGAGGGTATCCAGCGAAAGCTTGCCTGCCGCAATTTGCTGCCACACCGCCACGCTGGTGAACATCTTGCCGGCCGAGGCGAGGTTGAAGCGCGTATCCACCGTGTTCGGATCGTCGCCCTTGGCGTCACGCTTTCCGTAGGCCTTCTCGAACAAAACATGCCCATTCCTGGCGACCAGCACGACACCCGAGAACTTGCCTTCAGTCGTCAGTCCGGAGGCAAACCTGTCGAGCCTCGCGAATGTAGGGTCCTTGGAATCAGTGGGGCCCATATAGGACTGGGCGAAAGTCGATGTCGAGAGAGCCGCAAGGAAAAAGACGGCAAGACGGCGAACCAAGCGGAATGAGGCTGATCGAAAGGCAGCGTAGCGTGGTGCTATACGTCTCACGTCATCCCTCCTGAAGGGAAAAGCCGGCACAGGGACTCATTGCGGCCATTCGTAATGGCCACGGGCGGATCGGATGCGGGCAAGCTGTCGGTCAGGTCTGTGGTGGCGCGGGGATCATCGAGGAAAATCGGACGGCGGTCGCCAGGGTTCCGTCCTCGTCGACCACCAGGTACACCGTTTCTGCACCGTGTTGGCGTTTGACGAGATAGGTGTCTTGGCCGAACTTGCTGACGCCCTTGAATGTGTAGGACTCGACCGGTCCGATCTCAGCGAGATACTTCTCTCTCGACGCCTTCTGTTGGTTTCGTACCCAAGCGAGGTCATTGCTCATGCCGGCGCCACCGTCGGGATCGCTGAGGAACAGTTGCAATGCCTTCTCGCTGCCCGGGAATGGCTTCTGCGCTTTGATACGCGTTGCTAGTGCAGCATTGATCCGGTCGGCGGTGGCCTTGTCGGTGCGCGGACGATCAAGAAATTCGCGTCCGTCCTTGTTTTGGGTGGCGACCAGACGCGAGGCATACCCATGGGCGTCCGTGACGAAGTGCATGGTGGCATCCATGCCCTTAATGGCGAACCGTGTCTTGCTGAGAGGGACGAGGTGATATGGCTTCGGCGCTGCCATCTGCCCGCTGACGCTAACAGTAAGACCGTTGTCGGCACGTGTCACGGTAATGGCCGAAATGGGGCTGACCAGGTAATAACCCGTGTAGCGGTCAAGCGTGGCACTGCTCAGCACGACCGCGGCATGAGCGCCCTGATGGCTGGTATCGGGCGGTATGACTTGCGTAGCAAAGACCGCCATGCCCAGCGAAATGCATATCAGTGCCACCGCCGAAGCTTTTGCCCATTTGTTCGGCTTGCGCAGCATGTGCCGGATCCGCAGCTCAAGGAACGATGCGGAATCGGACATAGCCGGTACCACCCCGATGCGGCTCGATTGGCGCTGGCCCACCTGGATCAGTGTTTCGCAGTACGTGCCGAGATCATGCCCGCCGCGCAGAACGCGGGCATCGCAATCTACCTCAATGGCCCGACGCAGGCGGCAGAACTGCCACCAAAGCAGCGGATTCCAGGGCATCAGCATCAGCAGCACCAAAGCGAGCGCGACGAGCTGCGGATCGCGTGTAGCTATATGCGCGCGCTCATGGGCAATCGTGCATTGCTTCTGTTCGTCGCTGACCTGCAGCAACCACGCAGGCACGACGATGCGCGAGTGCATCAGGCCGACGACAGCTGGCCCTGCGTCGGGCGCGATAAGGACACGCTCGCCGCACAGGCTTCCTTCGCTCCAGCCACGCTTGCGCCGATCCAACAGTACGGAGCCGAGGGCCAGGATCAGCGCCATCAATACCGAGGCCGCCACCCAGATGCCGCGCATTAGCGTATCGATACGGTCGGATGTCGCGTATGACTGTGTGCCCTCAAAGTCGAGCAGCACCGGCGGCATCGGTATCGATGTCGTCTCGCGTAGGACGATCGACGTCGACGCGGTACTGGACTTGAGGGCGTCGGGTAGTTGGATCGACGCGGACGCAATCACCGTCGGCAGCATCAGCGAGCCAGCCAGCGATAGGACCCATACCCACCGCGTTGCAGCCAGGCGGACCTTTGCCGCACGTTCGGCTACAAGCGCCGCCACACTCAGCGTGAGCGTGACCAGAACGACATACATCATCCAGGCAATCATCACGGCTTCTCTTTGTCGGAGCGTTCGGCCAGCAGTTGCCGCATGCGGCGTATCTGCTCGGGGCTGAGCTTCTGGTCCGACACCATGTGTGAAAAGAGCAGCTCAGCCGAGCCTTTGAACAGCTTGTCGGTTAGGTGCTGCACAGCATTCTTGCGCGCGGCCTGCTGCTTGACGCTGGCGAAGTACCGATGCCCGCGCCCCTCTTCCTCGTGCCCTACATAGCCCTTGCCTTCGAGCGTGCGCAGCACAGTGAGCACCGTCGTATAGGCGAGCCTGTCGCTCAATCGTCCGCGGACTTCGGCGACCAGCGAGGGTCCGTGATCCCATAGCACCTGCATGACATCGGCTTCGCGATCGGTGAGGGAAATCTTCATGGCGTCCGCCCATTCCGCATCTACTATAGGTGTAGTAGATACTCGGGACTTTTCGACATGTAAACTATAGATATAGTTGATCGATAGTCTGTTACGCGAAGCGACATGGCGTTGTCGACGAGCTCGGGTCGGGCTCCGCCACTGAGAGCGACCATGCGGTGACCATGTGCGACGGCGAGTTGATCCCAATCCCCAAGCGCACGCATCCGAACGGTCAGGGAAGATCGGCGACGGTCATTCGTCCAGCACACCGCCGTTGCTCTCGATCACCTGCGCATACAGCTTCGCGCTGGCCTTGGGCGTGCGCTGCTGGGTGGCGAAGTCGACGTGGTACAGGCCGAAGCGCTTGGAGAAGCCCAGCGACCACTCCAGGTTGTCCAGCAGCGACCACGCGTAGTAGCCCTTCAGATTCACGCCCGCCGCGATCGCCTCGTGCAGCGCCTTGAGGTGCCTGCGCAGGTAGTTCGTGCGCAGCGGGTCGTCGAGCACGCCGTTTTCGGCCACCGGCGGGTCGTAGAACGCCGAACCGTTTTCGGTGATGAACAGCGGGATGTCGCCGTAGCGCTGCTTGAACCAGGTCAGCGTGTCGGTCAGGCCCTGCTCGAACACTTCCCAGCCGGTCTCGGTGTGGGTCTTGTTCGGCTGGCGCACCGGGACCGCCTGCAACGGATACGCGTTCGCGTCGTGCTTCACCACCGCGCGGGTGTAGTAGTTGATGCCCACGAAATCGACCGGCTGGTTCGTCAGCCTGAAATCGTCGGCCGGGAAATCCGGCCATGCCTCGCCGAAGATCTCCTTCAGCTCGGGCGGGTAGCTGCCCAGCAGGGCCGGGTCGGCGAACTGCTGGTTCATGTAGGCATGCGCGCGGCGGGTGGCGGCGAGGTCTTCGGCGCTGTCCGAGTGCGGGTACTTCGGCTCGATGTTGAACACCACGCCGATCTCGTGCCGGCCGTGCGCGCGATACGCCTGGATGCCGGCGCCGCTGGTGCGCATCAGGTTGTGCGCGGCGATCGGCGCCTCGAACTTGTTGCGGTGGCCCGGCGCCAGCGCGCCGTGCAGGTAGCCGCCGTCGGTGACTACCCAGGGTTCGTTGAGGGTGGACCAGCGCGGCACGCGGTCGTCCAGCGCCTTGAACATCACTTCGGCGTACTCGGCGAACCAGTGCGCGATGTCGCGGTTGAGCCAGCCGCCGCGGTCGTCCAGCGCCGCCGGCAAGTCCCAGTGGAACAGCGTGGCGTTCGGCGCGATGCCGTTTTCCAGTAGTTCGTCGACCAGCCGCGAATAGAAATCCAGCCCCTTCGGATTGACCCGGCCGGTGCCCTCCGGCAGCACCCGCGCCCAGTTGATGCTGAAGCGGTAGCCCTTGAGGCCCAGCGCCTTCATCAGCTGCACGTCGCCCTTGTAGCGGCGGTAGTGGTCGCAGGCGACGTCGCCGGTATCGCCGTTGACCATCATTCCCGGCGTATGCGCGAAGCGCTGCCAGATGCTGGGGCCGGCGCCGTCGGCCAGCGGCGAGCCCTCGATCTGATAGGCCGAAGTGGCCGCACCCCAATGGAAGCCGTCGGGAAAGCGGAAGCTGGGGCGGGTCATGGAGGTTCCTGCAGCCAAAGTGCTTGATGTAAACGATTACATCGGCAGAATAGCCGAATGTTTCGTCGATGTGCAGACAAGTGCATGCTTCGGCGATGACGGCCGTCGTGGCCAACCCCCGGAGAATTCATGGCTGCCGTGCGTCTGGACCAGTTGCGCAAGGTTTATCCGAACGGCCACGTCGGGGTGGCCGACGCCAGCTTCGAGATCGCCGACGGCGAGCTGCTGGTGCTGGTGGGGCCGTCCGGCTGCGGCAAGACCACCTTGCTGCGCATGATCGCCGGGCTGGAGTCGATCAGCGGCGGCACGCTGAGCATCGACGGCCGCGTGGTCAACGAGGTGGCGCCGAAGGATCGCGACATCGCGATGGTGTTCCAGAACTACGCGCTGTACCCGCACATGACGGTGGCCGAGAACCTCGGCTTCGGCCTGAAGCTGCGCGGCCACAGGCAGGCCGACATCGACCGGCGCGTGGCGGCGGCGGCGAAGACGCTGGAACTGGAGGCGCGGCTGGCCTCGCGTCCGGCCGCGCTGTCCGGCGGCCAGCGCCAGCGCGTGGCGCTGGGCCGGGCGCTGGTGCGCGACCCCAAGGTGTTCCTGCTGGACGAGCCGCTATCCAACCTGGACGCCAAGCTGCGCCTGTCGATGCGGGTGGAGATCGCGCGGCTGCACCGCCAGCTCAAGGCCACCATGATCTACGTCACCCACGACCAGATCGAGGCGATGACTTTGGGCCGGCGCATCGTGGTGCTGGACGGCGGGGTGATCCAGCAGATCGACACGCCGATGAACCTGTACGAAAAGCCCGCCAACCTGTTCGTGGCCGGCTTCGTCGGCAGCCCGGCGATGAACCAGCTGCACGGCACGCTCAGGCTGGCCGATGGCTGGAAGCTGGCCACTGCGCACGGCGACATCGCGCTGGGCGAGCCGGCGCAGGCACGGGCGTGGCAGCCGTGGCGCGACCGCGAAGTGGTGCTGGGCATCCGCCCGGAGGACCTGCAGCCGCAGGATGCCGCTGTCGCCGCGCTCAGTGCGCAGCTGGAGGTCATCGAGCCCGTCGGCAACGAGATCTTCCTGAACCTGCGCCACGGCGACCAGGCACTGGTTTCGCGCGTGGCGCCGCGGGCCCTGCCCGAGCCGGGCAGCACGCTGGCGCTGGGCCTGGCGGCAGAGCGGCTGCACCTGTTCGATGCCGCCAGCGGGGCGCGGATCGGCGCCTGAGCGCGGGCAGCGCTGGGCGGGGCGAGGCATTACACTAACCCTCTCCCGCGTACGGTAGCTATCCATCCATGGCCCGCATCATCGCTGTCGCCAACCAGAAAGGCGGCGTCGGCAAGACCACCACTGCCGTCAATCTCGCCGCTGCGCTGGCCGCCGCGAAGCGCAAGGTATTGCTGGTCGACCTGGATCCGCAGGGCAACGCCACGATGGCCTCGGGCGTCAACAAGCGCGACATCAAGGCGAGCGGCTGCGAAGTGCTGCTGGAAGAAGTGGAGATCGCCGCGGCGATCGTGCCCACCGACGCGCACTACGACCTGCTGCCGGGCAACGGCGACCTCACCGCGGCCGAGCTGAAGCTGATGGACGCGTTGGCGCGCGAGCACCGGCTGAAGGAAGTGCTGGCGAAGATCGCGCCGAACTACCACACCATCCTGATCGACTGCCCGCCGTCGCTGAACCTGCTCACGCTGAACGCGCTGACCGCCGCCGATGGCGTGCTGATCCCGGTGCAGTGCGAATATTTCGCGCTGGAAGGCCTGTCCAGCCTGCTCGACACGGTCAAGGCAGTGCGCCACCGGCTGAACCCCGCGCTGGAGATCGAGGGCCTGCTGCGCACCATGTACGACGTGCGCAACAACCTCGGCAACGAGGTCTCGGCCCAGCTCACCCAGCATTTCGGCGACAAGGTGCTGCGCTCGATCATCCCGCGCAACGTGCGCCTGGCCGAGGCGCCCAGCCACGGCCAGCCGATCCATCTGTACGATCGCAGCTCACGCGGCGCGATCGCCTATATCGGCCTGGCCGGCGAGGTGATCCGGCGCGAGCGCGGGCTGCCGCGCAGCGGGCCGGTCGATCCGGTCGACGACATCGAACCGCCCGCGCCCGCGCACGGCGACAGCGGCCCGACGCTCAAGGCGCCGGCCGCCAACCATCAGGAATAAGGCATGGCTGCTGCGAAAAAACGTGGATTGGGACGCGGGCTGGACGCCCTGCTCGGCGGCGACGGCGACGCCGCGCCGTCGGTACTGACCCAGGAAGGCGAGCTGCGCATCTTGCCGATCCAGCAGATCCAGCCCGGCAAGTACCAGCCGCGGCGGCACTGGAACGACGAGGCGCTGGACGAGCTGGCCGCGTCGATCAAGGCGCAGGGCCTGATCCAGCCGGTGGTGGTGCGCGAGATCGGCAGGAACAGCTACGAGCTGATCGCCGGCGAACGCCGCTGGCGGGCGGCGCAGCGGGCCCAGCTGAGCGAACTGCCGGCGCTGGTGAAAAGCGTGCCGGAGGCGGCGGTGCCGGCGATGGCGCTGATCGAGAACATCCAGCGCCAGGACCTCACCCCGCTGGAAGAAGCCGACGCGCTGAAGCGGCTGATCGACGACTTCGACCTCACCCACCAGCAGGCCGCCGATGCGGTCGGCCGTTCGCGCGCGTCGGTGTCGAACATGCTGCGGCTCACCGAGATGCCGGAGTCGATCAAGCGCCTGCTCGACGACGGCAAGCTGGAAATGGGCCACGCCCGCTGCCTGCTCACCCTGGACGAATCCATCGCCGTGCCGCTGGCGCGCCAGGCTTCGACCCTGGGCTGGTCGGTGCGCGAGTTGGAAGAAGCCGCGCGCCGCGCGCAGACCGCGCCGAAAGGCAAGGCCAAGCACGCATCCGCGCGCGACCCGAACATCACCGCGCTGGAGCGCGAACTGGCCGAACGCCTGGCCACCCGGGTCGAACTGGCCCAGGGTCGCGGCGGCCACGGCAAGCTGGTGATCCACTACCACAGCAACGACGAGCTGGAAGGCATCCTCGGCAAGATCCGCTGACGCATGCTTTGCTCCCTCCCCTGCTTTGCAGGGGAGGCCCCTGCACGCAGGAGGGAGCAGTCTGCGCTTTGGCATTAAACTGCCCCGTTGCTGCGTCAGGCGCAGCGCCCGTTCCCGCTGAAAGGCCTGCCCCATGCCGCAACTCTCCGTCGTCGTCCCCGTCTTCAACGAGCGCGACAACATCCCGCCGCTGCTGGCCGAGATCGCCGCCGCCCTGCGCGGCCGGGTCGACTACGAAGTGATCTACGTCGACGACGATTCCAGCGACGACAGCCGCGCCGTGCTCGCTGCGCAGAAGGCGCTGCACCCGGAGCTGCGCGTGCTGCACCACGTCACCCGCAGCGGCCAGAGCACCGCGGTGTGGAACGGCGTGCGCGCGGCCGCGTCGCCATGGATCGCCACGCTGGACGGCGACGGCCAGAACGATCCGGCCGACATCCCGAAGCTGCTCGCCGCGCGCGACGCGGCATCGGCCGACATGCGGCTGTTCGCCGGTTGGCGCACCACCCGCCGCGACAGCTTCAACAAGCGCATTTCCTCGAAGATCGCCAATGCGGTGCGCTCGCGCATGCTGCGTGACGCCACCCCGGACACCGGCTGCGGCCTGAAGCTGTTCGAGCGCGAGGTGTTCCTGCGCCTGCCCTACTTCGACCACATGCACCGCTACCTGCCGGCGCTGGTCAAGCGCGCCGGCTTCGCCAGCCAGAGCGTGCCGGTGGGCCATCGCCCGCGCACCGCCGGCGTGTCCAAGTACGGCATGCTGGATCGGCTGTGGGTCGGCCTGGCCGACCTGCGCGGCGTGGCGTGGCTGATGCGTCGCGGCAAGGTCACCCGGGTCGAGGAACTCTGACCCGGATCACGCTGCGCTGGTCCGGCAGTCGTATGCTGGAGGTCTTTCTTTCGGGAGACCGTCCATGAGCATCGCCGTCAAACGTGTGTACGAACCGGCCGCGAAAGCCGACGGCTATCGCGTGCTGATCGACCGGTTGTGGCCGCGCGGGCTGAAGAAGGAGGCGGTGCCGCTGGACCTGTGGGCGAAGGAACTGGCGCCGTCGACCGCCCTGCGCAAGTGGTTCGGGCATGACCCCGCGCTGTGGGACGGTTTCCGCCACCGCTACGCCAGCGAGCTGGATGCGCTGGCCGAGCACTGGCAGCCGCTGGCCGAACGGGCCGCGCGGCACCACGTCACCCTGCTCTACGGCGCGCGCGACGAAGAGCACAACAACGCGGTGGCGATGAAGGCGTACCTGGAAAACTGGCTGCGCACGCACGGTCCGCGTTGAGGCCGAGGCGCGGCGCGACTCAGGCCTCGCGCTGCGGCGTACCGGCGCGCGGCCAGTTCGCCAGCGCCGCGCGCGCCTGCACGCGGCCCAGTTCGATCAGTTCGCGCGCGCGGTAGAACTCGTAGGCGAGAGCCATGTTGTGCGGCAGCTGGATCAGCAGGTCCGGCGCGTACGCGGCCAAGCGCAGGCGCGACAGATTCGCCTGCATCAGGTCCATCGACTGCGCCAGCAGCTCGAACGTGCCCGGCTCGCGCGGGCGGGTTTCACCGCGCGGGATCATCCGGCCGATGAACTCGCCGATGCGGTGGCGATAGCCGTTTTCCGCGGCCGTGGGCTGGATCGGCGGTTCCGGCGGCGTGGCTGTCATCGCCGGGCCGTCCACGCTGACCGCGATCAGGTAGTCCGCGGCTTCGCGGATCAGCGGCGTCACCGGCAGCGGATTGAGCAGGGCGCCATCGACCAGCCGGCGGCCGTCGACGAGGTGCGGGCGGAACACGGTGGGGATCGCGATCGACGCGCGGATCGCATCGAACAGGCCGCCGCGGCTCAGCCAGACTTCGCGGCCGCGATCGATGTCGGTGGCGACCGCGGTGAAGGTCAGCGGCAGCTCCTCGATCTGCACGTCGCCGATCAGCCCGCGCATGGTCTCGATGATCTTCTCGCCCTTGATCAGGCCGCCGCCGGTGAACGTCCAGTCGACCAGCCTGAGCACGTCGAGCTTGGCCAGCGCGCAGACCCAGTCGCGATACACGTCGAGCTTGCCCGCCGCATGGATGCCGCCGATCAGCGCACCCATCGAAGCGCCCGCGATCGCCACGATCCGGAAACCCTGCGCCTCGATTTCCTCGATCACGCCGATGTGCGCCAGCCCCTTCGCGCCGCCGGCACCGAGCGCCAGCGCCACGGTCGGCCGGTGCGGCACGGGCGCCGGGACGGCAGTGGCGACCTCGGTGGCGTTCATCGCTCAGCCCTGCGCCGGCTGGTAACCGCCGAGCGCCAGCTGCAGCAGGATCTTCATTTCCTCGCGCAGCGACAGCGGCGCCACGACTTCCGCGTCCGGGCCGTACTTCAGCACGTCCATCAGCAGTTCCTTCGAATTGGAGTAGGGCAGCTTCAGCTCGTAGCGGCCGTCCGGCAGCCACTCGCCCTTCTGCTGCGAGTGCCAGTGTTCGTCGGCGACCCAGCGCGCGGCATGCGACGAGAAGCGGATCGTCGCCCATGCCTTCGGCTTGCCGGCGAAGATGCCGTAGCTGGAGGCGAGCAGCTCGTTGAGGTCGGCATCGGCCACGTCGGTGGCGGGCGTGTCCAGCGCCTGCGCGTCGGCGATGCGGTCGACCGCGAAGCTGCGCAGCGCGTGGCGGTCGTGGTCCCACACGTCGAGGTACCAGTTGTCGCGGTAGTGGGTCAGCCGCTGCGGCGACACCGTGCGGCGGCTGTCCGCGTTGGTGGTGCGCGCGCGGTAGCGGAAGCGCAGCTGCCTGCGCTCCAGCACCGCGCCGGCGACGATGCGGAACACCTGCTGGTCGAGCTTGCGTTCGCCCCACGCGACCACGCGGATGCGCTCGATCGGCAGTGCCTTGCCGCTGTCCTGGTGCGACAGCAGGCCTTCGATGCGCGCCTTGAACGGCGCCAGCGCGCCGGCCAGCACGCCGGGGCCGGAGCGGCTGATCAGTTCGTTCAGCGCCAGCAATGCGGCCAGTTCGTCGGAGGTCAGCCACAGCCCGGGCAATTCGAACTTCTCGCCCTCGCCCACTTCGTAGCGGAACGCGGCCTGGTCGGTGCCGGCGCTTTCGATCGGCGCGCCCAGCGCATCGCGCAGGAAGGCCACGTCGCGGTACAGCGTGGCGCGCGAGCACTCCAGTTCGCCGAGCAGGCGCGACAGCGGAATCGGATAGTGCGCCGACTTCAGCAGCCGGTGCAGGGTCAGTATGCGTTCGTAGCGATCCATGGGGTCGTCGGCATATCGTGGGGAAGAGGCGTTGTGTAGCATGGCGGCGGCCTGTGGCGGCCGCAAGTCGCCGCGGCATCGCCGTCGCCTCCCATCGGACGCCTCATGCCCCTTCTCCGCGAACTGCACTTGGACGCCATGCCTGACGCCACCGTGGTCGATGTACGCCCGTCGGGCTATGCGGAGATCCTGCTGCGGGTGCTGGCGATCAGCGGCTACGGTCTGTGGATCTGGCTCGGCATGGGCTTGGCGCTGGGGATGGAGCGGATCGGCCGCTGCGACATGCGCATGCCGCTGATACTCGGCACCGCGCTGGTCGGGGCGGGCCTGCTGCTGGTTCGCCTGCGCCTGCCGGCGGCGTCGGACTGGTACGGCTGGCCGCCGGGCCGCAGCCGCTGGGCGTCGCGGGCGGCCCTGATGGCGCTGGTGACCTTCCTGCCGGTGCTGCTGGTGATCATCCTGGGCGACGGCCACGGGCACACCCCGGCGATGCGCCTGGCCGGCGTGGCGCTGATGCTGTGCAGCCTGGTCAGCCTGGTCTATACCGCCTACCGCTATCGCAGCCGGCTGTCGCCCGGCCTGCAGCGGGTGTCGTCGTCGCTGCCGGTGAGCCGGCTGGTCACCGCCTGGTACGGCGGCGGACTGTGGTTGTGGCTGTGCATGATGGTGCAGGGCGGGCTGGAGCCGCCGCAGCGCGCGTATCCGTGGATACTGTTGCTGCTGGCGCTGGCCCTGCTGCTGGGGCTGCTCGAAGGCATGCGCTGGCAATCCCTGGGCGTGCCGCATGGCGCGGGCAGCGAAACGGAGGTGCACGACGTGCCGCCGGCGCGCTTCGTGGCGGCGACCTTCATCTACGTGCTGCCGTGCGCCGCCTTGCTGCTGACCGAACGCTTCGGCGGCGGCCTGCTGGCCGCCGCGGTGGCGGTGCCCAGCTGCCTGCTGGGCAAGATGCTGGAGCAGCACGTCTACGAAACGGCGCTGGCAGGCGAGTTGCCGGCAGTCGGGTGAAGACTCGCGCGAATGGCTTTGCAGCGCCGTTCATTGCAAGTTCAAGCCGTCCCGTTAAGGTAGCTGTCTTACTATTGTTTAACAAATGGACCGTCCCCTGATGAAAAAGACCTTGATCGCCGGCCTGCTGCTGGCCGCCTTCGCGAGTTTCGCCGTCCAGGCCCAGGATGCCGACGCCAACCCGGCCAACAACGGCGGCTGGACCGGTTCGGGCGAATTCGGTTTTGCTTCGGCCACCGGCAACTCGCGTTCGGAGAACGTCAACGCCAAGCTCGGCCTGAGCCAGGAAAACGAGCAGTGGAAGAACAACTTCTTCATCGACGCGCTGCGCTCGAAGAGCCAGCAGACCGTGGTCGATGCCGCCGGCAACACCATCGAGCAGTTCAACACCACCGCGAACCGCTATGACGGCGGCGCCTCGGTCGGCCTCAAGCTCGATCCGCGCAGCTACATCGTCGGTGCCGCCCGTTACGAGCACGACGACTTCGGCGCGAACCTGTGGCAGGGCATCGTCTCGCTCGGTTACGGCTACATCGCGCTCAAGGACGGGCGCAACGAGCTGTCGTTCGAAATCGGTCCCGGTTACAAGCGCTACCGCCCGGCCGACGTCGACACGGTGGTCGACGGCGTGGTGGTACACCAGCAGCAGCCGACCGAGAGCGAAATGGTTGCCCGCGGCCTGGCCAACTACAAGTACAAGCTCACCGAGAACACCGCGTTCGAGGACACGCTGCTGATGGAAGCGGGTTCGAAGAACACCTACCTGCAGAACGACGCGGGCGTGGCGGTCAGCATGACCAGGAAGCTGGCGCTGAAGGTCGGCTTCCAGGTGCGCCACAACAGCGACGTGCTGCCGGGCACCAAGAAGACCGACACGCTGACCACCACCAACCTGGTCTACAGCTTCTAAGCCGGTATTTCCGAAACGCAGCCATGCCGGCCCTTCCGCGCGAGCGGGAGGGCCGTTTGCGTCATGCGATGCCTCAGAGTCCGAGCAGGCTGCCGGCGCCCTGCGCCAGCAGCGCCGCCGCCACCTTCCGGCCCAGCGCGATCGCCTGGTCGCTGGGGGCGCCGGCTTCGGCATGCAGCAGCCGGCCGCTGGCCGCGTCGCCGACCATGCCGCGCAGGTGCAGGCCGTGTTCGCCGAGCATGCACCAGGCGCCGATCGGTACCGTGCAGCTGCCGCCCAGGGCCTGGTTCATCGCGCGCTCGGCGCTCACGGTGAGCCGGGTGTCGGCATCGTCCAGCGCGGCCAGCAAGGCCAGCACGCCGGCCTGGCCTTCGCGCGCCTCGATCGCGATCGCTGCCTGGCCCGGCGCCGGCAGCCAGTCCGGTGCGGCCAGCCGCGAGCGGATGCGCGCGGCGAGGTCGAGGCGTTCCAGCCCGGCACAGGCCAGCACGATCGCGTCGTAGTCGCCGGCGTCGAGCTTGCCCAGCCGGGTGCCGACGTTGCCGCGCAGGTCGAGCAACACCAGATCCGGCCGCAACGCGCGCAACTGCGCCTGCCGCCGCAACGACGAGGTGCCGACGCGCGCGCCGCGGGGCAGCGCGGCGAGGTCGGCGTAATCATTGCTGACGAACGCGTCGGCGGCGTCCGCGCGCGGCAGGATCGCCGGCAGCGCGAAGCCCGGCTCCAGCTGCGCCGGCACGTCCTTCAGCGAATGCACGGCGAGGTCGGCGCGGCCTTCCAGCATCGCCACCTCCAGCTCCTTCAGGAACAGCCCCTTGCCGCCGATCGTGGCCAGCGGCTGGTCCAGGATCTCGTCGCCGCGGGTGCTCATCGGCACCAGCTCCACCGTCAGCCCCGGGTGCGTCGCGCGCAGCAGCGCGGCGACATGCTCGGCCTGCCACAGCGCGAGCGCGCTCTTGCGGGTGGCGATACGCAGGGTGGAAGGATTCATCAGGGCTCCGCATGGTTCGGCAAGACCGTATTGTCGCGTAGTTTCCGCGCGGCGGCGCAACGGCATGTTGGCGCAGGGCGCCGGCAAAGCCGCTACGATGGCGGCAAACCACGGGAGCAGATCATGCAAAGCGGCAATCCGGCGCTCAACAAGAACACCTTCCTCGACGCTTCCAGCGGTGCGGTATTCACGCGCGGCGACGAGGCGATGACGATCAACGGCACGGTGAACAAGACCGGCCTGTTGCTGATCCTGGTGCTGGTCGGCGCGATGGTCAGCTGGAGCCGGTTCAGTGGCCCGGACAGCCTGCCGGCGATGCTGCCGCTGGTGCTCGGCGGCGCCATCGGCGGCCTGGTGCTGGCCCTGGCCACCGTGTTCAAGAAGACCTGGGCGCCGATCACCGCACCGCTGTACGCGGTGGTGGAAGGCGTCTTCATCGGTGCGCTGTCGGCGATCTTCGAGATGCGCTATCCCGGCATCGTGATGCAGGCGGTGGGGCTGACCTTCGGCACCATGGCGGCGATGCTGCTGGCCTATCGCAGCGGGCTGATCCGCGCCACCGAGAAGTTCAAGCTCGGCATCGTCGCCGCCACCGGCGGCATCATGCTGCTGTACCTGGCCAACTTCGCGATGGGCTTCTTCGGCCACTCGATGGGTTTCATCAGCGGCAGCAGCGGCGTCGGCATCGCGTTCAGCGCGGTGGTGGTGGTGATCGCGGCGCTCAACCTGATCCTCGACTTCGACCTGATCGAAACCGGCGCCCAGCAGGGCGCGCCGAAGTACATGGAGTGGTACGGCGCCTTCGCGCTGGTGGTCACCCTGGTCTGGCTGTACCTGGAGCTGCTGCGCCTGCTGTCGAAGCTGCAGTCGCGCAACTGAACTGAAAGGGCGAGAAGAAAGGCGCGGGTGGCCGCGCCTTTCTTCTGTCGGTTGCTCAGGCCTGCGCCGCCGGCCCGGGCTCCGCCAGCCGCAGCTCATCCGACGGCTTGCCGCCGTGGCGGTCGGCGGCCAGCAGCAGGTAGAACGCCGGCACCACGAACAGGGTGAACACGGTGCCGATCGCCAGGCCGGTGGAAATCACCAGGCCCATGTTGAAGCGGCCCGCCGCGCCGGCGCCGGAGGCGATCACCAGCGGCAGCACGCCCAGCACCATCGCCGCGGTGGTCATCAGGATCGGCCGCAGGCGCACCGCGGCGGCATGTTCGATCGCCTCGCGCTTGGACATGCCGGCGAGCTGCGAGTGGTTGGCGAACTGCACGATCAGGATGCCGTGCTTGCTGATCAGGCCCATCAGGGTCACCAGGCCGACCTCGGTGTAGATGTTGAGGCTGGTGAACAGGTTGACGAAGATCAGCGCGCCGAACAGCGCCAGCGGCACCGAGACCAGGATCACGATCGGATCGCGCAGGCTGTTGAACTGCGCGGCTAGGGCCAGGAACACGATGATCACGGCGAACAGCAAGGTCGCGCCGAAGCCGCCGGACTCCTGGGTGAACTGGCGCGACTGGCCGGCGTAGTCGACGTTGTAGCCGGTCGGTGCCACCTGTTTCACCAGATCGCGCAGGTAGGCCAGCGCATCGCCCTGCGACATCCCGCTGACGCCGGAGATCGTGGCCGAGTTCAACTGCTGGAAGCGGTTCAGCGACTGCGGCACCACCTGCCGGGTGATTTTGGCTACGGTCGAGGCCGGGATCACCGAGCCGTCCGGCACGCGGATGTAGTAGTCCAGCACCTGGTTAGGGTTGAGCCGGTCGGCCTGCAACACCTGCGGGATCACCTTGTACGAGCGGCCGGAGATCGAGAAGTAATTGACGTAGCCGCCTCCCAGCGCCGAGCCGAGCGCGGCGCCCACGTCCTGCTGGGTCAGCCCGAGCGTGGTGATCATGTCGCGGTCGAGGCTGACCGTGCTCTGCGGCTTGTCGACCTTGAGGTCGGAGTCGACGAAGTAGAACTTGCCGCTGGCCTGCGCCTTCTGCAGCACCTGGGAGGCCACCTCGTTGAGGTTCTCGAACGGCTCGGTGGTGGTGATCACCACCTGGATCGGCAGGCCCGACGCGCCGGGCAGCGGCGGGAACTGGAACGCGGCCACCCGGCCGCCGGCGATGCCGTTCCACTTCTCCTGCAGGACCTGCTGCAATTCATGCGCGCTGCGGTGACGCTGGTCCCACGGCTTGAACAGCACGCCGCCGATGCCCTGGTTGATGGTGGGCACGCCGGTCAGCTGGAACATCTGCTCGTATTCCGGCAACTGCCTGGACAGGTCGAACATCTGCGTCGCGTAGACATTCATCTGCTGCGCCGTCGTGTTCGGCGCCCCCACGATCTGGCCGACCACGATGCCCTGGTCTTCCTCCGGGGCCAGCTCGGACTGCGCCGTCATGCCAAGCGCGATGGTGGCCAGCAGCAGCAGCGCGCTCATCGCGATGACTACCGACTTGGTCGACAACGTGTGGTGCAGCACGCGCTGGTAACCGTGGTGCACGCGGTCGAACTGGCGGTCGATGAACTGCACGAAACGGCCGCCCTCCTGCTCGCTGCGGAAGAACTTCGAGGCCATCATCGGCGACAGCGTCAACGCGATCACCGCCGACACCGTCACCGCGCCGGCCAGGGTGAAGGCGAATTCGCTGAACAGCGCGCCGGTCAGCCCCTTCTGGAAACCGATCGGCACATACACCGCGATCAGCACCACGGTCATCGCCAGGATCGGGCCGCCCAGCTCGCGCGCGGCGAGCAAGGCGGCCTGCAGAGGCGTCTTGCCCTCTTCCTTCATGTGCCGGTCGACGTTCTCCACCACGATGATCGCGTCGTCCACCACCAGGCCGATCGCCAGCACCAGCGCCAGCAGGGTCAGCAGGTTGATCGAGTACCCCAGCGCCAGCATCACGAAGAAGGTGCCGATCAGGGACAGCGGCATCGCGATCACCGGGATGATCACCGCACGCAGGCTGCCGAGGAACAGGAAGATCACCAGGGTGACGATCAGCAGCGCCTCGGCCAGGGTCTTGACCACCTCGTTGATCGAGCTGTTCACGAACTCCGTGCCGTCGTAGACGATCTGCCCGGTCAGGCCGCCGGGAAGCTGGCTCTGGATCTCCGGGAACGCCTCGCGCACGCGCTTGGCCACGTCCAGCACGTTCGCGTCGGGCGCGACCTTGATGCCGATGAACACCGACCGCTTGCCGCTGAAGGCCACGTTGAAGTCGTAATCTTCCGAGCCCAGCGAGACGGTGGCCACGTCCTGCAGGCGCACGATCGCACCGTTGACCTGCTTGATCGCCAGCTGCTTGAACTCGTCGACCGAATGCAG
Source organism: Rhodanobacter sp. LX-99 (assembly GCF_018599185.1). NCBI lineage: Bacteria > Pseudomonadati > Pseudomonadota > Gammaproteobacteria > Lysobacterales > Rhodanobacteraceae > Rhodanobacter > Rhodanobacter sp. LX-99. Next base: position 1,967,763 of record NZ_JAHFVL010000001.1, read on the forward strand.
GTTGCTGTCGGCGGTCAGGTCGACCGTCACCGCCTGGCCCTTGCTGGAGCCGACCGCGGCCAGATAGTTGTTGGAGGCCAGCGCGGCGTTCACGTCGGTGGCGGTGATGCCGTGCGCCGCCATCTTGGCCGGGTCGAGCCAGGCGCGCAGGGCGAACTGGCGCGCGCCGAGCAGCTCGGCGGTCTGCACGCCGTCGATCGAATCGAGCTTGGGCTTGACCACCCGCGCCAGGTAGTCGGTGATGTTGTTAGTGGGCAGCACGTCGCTGTAGAAGCCCATGTACATCGCGTCGACGGTCTCGCCGGTCTGCACGTTGAGCACCGGCTGCTGCGCCTGCGGCGGCAGCTGGTTCTTCACCGAATTCACCTGGGTGGTGATCTCGGTCAGTGCGCGGTTGGCGTCGTAGTTCAGGTGCAGGGTCGCGGTGATGGTGGACACGCCCTGCACGCTGCTGGAGGACAGGTAGTCGATGCCCTGCGCCTGCGAGATCGCCTGCTCCAGCGGCTGGGTGATGAAGCCGGCCATGGTCTGCGCATCGGCGCCGTAGTAGGCGGTGCTGACGGTGACCGTGGCGTTCTCGGTCTTCGGGTACTGGCGCACGCTCAGGCTGCTGACGGCGCGCACGCCGAGCACCAGGATCAGCAGGCTGACGACCACCGCCAGCACCGGCTTGTTGATGAACAGGTCGGTGAATTTCATGGCGTTCGCTCAGTGCTCCTGCGGCGCGGGATCGGCGCTGTCGGCCGGCTTCACGCTGTTGTCGATGGCGATCGGCGCGTCGTTCTTCAGCTTGATCTGGCCGCTGGTCACGACCACGGTGCCGGGCTCGATGCCCTTGAGGATCGCCACCTGGTCGCCACGGGTCTCGCCGACGGTGACGAAGGTCTGCTTCACCGTGGGCGGCTCCTTGCCCTTGGACGGCTGCACCACGTACACGGTGTCGCCATACGGGTTGTAGACGATCGCCGCCTGCGGCAGCGTCAGCCTGGGCTGCTCGCTGCCGACGTCGACGCTGACCTTGGCGAACATGCCCGGGGTGAGCGCCTTGTCGTGGTTGGGCACGGTCGCCTCGACCTGCACGTTGCGCGTGCCCAGATCGACCTTGGGGCTGATCGCGCTGAGCTTGCCGGTGAAACTGCGGCTGGCATACGCATCCAGCTTCAGGTTCACCGCCTGGCCCACCTGCAGGCGACCCAGTTCGCTCTGCGGCACGTAGAAATCGACGAACAGGGGATCGAGCTGCTGCACCGTCACCACCGTGGTGCCGGCGCTGAGGTAGTCGCCGGGGCTGGTGGTGATGATGCCGGCGCGGCCGGCAAACGGCGCGCGCAGCTGCTTCTTGGCCACCACCACTTTCTGCTGTGCCACCGCGGCCTGCCGGCCCTTGAGATCGGCGGCGGCGGTGTCGTAATCGGCCTTGCTGATCGCCTGCGCCGCAAGCTGCTTGCGCGCCCGCTCGAAGGTGAGCTGGGACAGCTGGGCCGCGGCCTCCAGTTGTTGCAGCTGGGCCACGTCGTCGCCGTCGCGCAGTTGCACCAGCACCTGGCCCTGCTTCACGTCCTGGCCGGATTTCAGGTTCACCCCGGTGACCAGGCCGGCCACGTCCATCGCCAGGTCGGCGCCGTTGGCCGCACGCAGGGTGCCGACGGCACTCAGCGCGGGTTGCCATGGCTGTGCGCGGGCGGTGGTGGTGCTGACCGTGAACGGCGCCGGCTTCGGCATATTGTGGATCATGCGCATGACCAGCAGCACCTTGATGCCGGCGATCAGCGCGATCAGCAGCAGCACGCCAACGATCATCCAGATCATGCGCTTGGTGGTGCTGGGCTTCTTGTCGACGCGCGTGGGCATGCGCGAACTCCTCAGTGGGGTGCGGTGGGTGGGGTGGGCGTGCTTGCCGCGGGGCTGGCCATGCCGGCATCACTGCGCCAGCCGCCGCCGAGGGCGGCGTACAGCGCAGCGGTGTCGGCCAGCCGCGCGACGCGCGCCTGGATCAGGGCGATGCGCGCCTGCTGGAAGCTGCGCTGGGCATCGAGCAGGTTGAGATAGCCGGTCGAACCGAGCTGGAACTGACTATCGGTGAGCGCGAGCTGCTGCGATGCCGCGCTCTCGGCGACGACCTGCGCGGCCAGCCCTTCGGCATCGTATTGCAGCGCCTGCAGCGCATCGGCGACGTTCTGGAACGCGACCAGCACGGTCTGCTGCCAGTCCGCCACGGCCTTGTCCAGGCCGGCCTGCGCGGCGCGCTTCCTGTGCAGCAGCTCGCCGCCGTGGAACAGCGGCTGGGTCAGGCCCAGGCCCAGCGACCAGGCGCCGGTGCCGGCGGAGAACAAGTCGCCCGCGCGCAACGCCTGCGAACCGGCACTGCCGGACAGCGTGATCTGCGGCAGCATCGCCGCGGTGGCCACCCCGACCTGGGCCGACGCTGCATGCAGTTGTGCCGAGGCCGCGCGGATATCCGGGCGCTGCTCGACCAGGCCCGAGGGCAGGCTGACCGGGATGTCGCGCGGCAGGCTGATCGCGTCCAGCGTCAGCGGCGACAGCTCCAGTTGCGCCGGCGTGGTGCCCAGGTAGGTGGCCAGCTGATTCCGCGTCGCGGCGAGCTGGGCGCGCAGCGGCGGCACGGTGGCCTGGGTGGCGGCCAGCTGCGCGCGCACGGCCAGCGTGTCGGACAGCGACTTCGAGCCGATCTGCTGTTGCTCGCGGGCGATCTGCAGGCTCTTGCCCTGGATGTCGAGGATCTGTTCGGTCGCGCGCAGCTGCTCGCGCAACGAGGCTTCCTGCAGCGACGCGGTGACCACGTTGGCGGCCAGGGTCAGGTAGGTGGTGTCGAGCTGGGCGCGCTGGTAGTCGGCCAGCGCGAGCTGCGCCTCGATGCCGCGGCGCACGCCGCCGAACAGATCGAGCGTATAGCCGATGCTGACCGAGGCGTTGTAGACAGTGAACGGGCCGCGCCCGCCGGAACCCACCGACTGCGCGGCGGACTGCTTCTGGCGCGTGGCGCCGACGCCGGCGTCCAGCGACGGGAACAACCCGCCATGCGCCGCATTGGCATTTTCCTGCGCCTGGCGCAGGGCCGCCTGGGCCGACGCCACGGTGGGACTGTGGCTCAGCGCCGTGTTCACCCGGCGGGTCAGCTCGGCGTTCCCGAACGTCGTCCACCAGCGCGCCGGCACGTCGCGGCCTTGCAGGAAGCGCTGGGCATCGCCACCGGCCGCTTTCGCCGCCGCGGTGCCGGCCGGCAAGGGCTGCGCCGTGAAGCGGTCCACCGGCGGGGCGTCGGGGCGCCGGTAGTCGGGACCCACCGCGCAACCGGCCAGCGCCAGACCGGCCAGCAGCGTGAAAGCGCAGCCGGCGAACGAGACGGGTTTTGCATCAGACAGAAAAGGGGACAAGGGGATGACCTGGGCAAGGAAGCACCGGGTCGGCAAAATAGCAGACTGATGAGTTCAGATATATAGGAGAACGGTAAAAATTTTCGAATTTTTGTCGAATCCGTCGGCCCGGTTCGGCAGGCCCGCGCGATCAGCCACGCCATCGCGACCCGGGTACGCCCTGCCGCCCTGCAGCCCGGTCATGGGCAGCACCTTGCCACTCCCCGATGAAGGCAGGCCGGATGCCCTCGCCGGAGCGTCACCCCGCCGCCAGCAAGGCGCGTGCCCGCGCCACGACGTTGGCGACCGTGAAACCGAATGCGCGCAGCAGCACCTCGGCCGGCGCGGAGGCGCCGAAGTGGCCGATGCCGAGCATGTCGCCGTGCGCGCCGATGTAGCGGTCCCAGCCTTGCGATACGCCCAGCTCCACCGCCAGCCGCGCAGTCACGCCAGGCGGCAGCACTTCGTCGCGGTAGCTTTGCGGCTGCGCATCGAACAGTTCCCAGCTCGGCATCGACACGCAGCGCACGGCGATGCCGTCGGCCTGCAGCTGGTCGGCGGCTTCGACGATCAGGCCGACCTCGGAGCCGCTGGCGATGAGGATCAGCGACGGCTTGCCGTTCGGCGCATCGCTGAGCACATACGCGCCCCGGCGCAGGCCGTCGGCGCTGGCGTAGCGGCTGCGGTCCAGCGTGGGCACGTTCTGCCGGGTCAGCGCCAGCAGCACCGGCCGGCGCTTCGTTTCCAGCGCCACCTTCCACGCCACCGCGGTCTCGTTCGCGTCGGCGGGGCGGATCACGTCGAGGTTGGGGATCGCGCGCAGGCTGGCCAGCTGTTCCACCGGCTGGTGGGTGGGGCCGTCCTCGCCCAGCGCCACGCTGTCGTGGGTGAACACGTGCACCACGTGGAGGCCCATCAGTGCGGCCAGGCGGATCGCCGGGCGCATGTAGTCGGAGAAGATCAGGAAGGTGGAGCCGTACGGCACGAAGCCGCCGTGCACGGCCAGTCCGTTCGCGATCGCGCCCATCGCATGTTCGCGCACGCCGAAGTGCAGGTTGCGCCCGGCATGGCTCCAGCCGCCGCCGTCGGAACCCTGGCTGTCCTCGCCCGGCGCCAGCGGCGGATTGAAGTCGCCCAGGTCCTTCAGCGCGGTGTGGGTGGACGGATCGAGGTCGGCCGAGCCGCCGCCCAGCGCGGGCAGTTTCGGCGCGATCGCGTTCATCACCTTGCCGCCGGCGACGCGGGTGGCGAGGCCCTTGGCGTCGGCGGGAAACACCGGGATGTCCGCGTCCCAGCCCGCCGGCAGTTCGCCGTCCAGGCGGCCCTGCAACTCGGCGGCCAGCTCGGGGAAGGCCTTGGTATAGACGTCCATACGGCTGTTCCAGGCGCGTTCGGCCTCCACGCCGCGATCCAGCGCCTCGCGGAAATGCGCCAGCGCCGGCGGCGGCAGCAGGAAGTCCGGTTCGACCGGCCAGCCCAGCTTCTCTTTCGTCTTCCTGACGTCCTCGACGCCCAGCGGCGAGCCGTGCGCCTTGAACGTGTCCTGCTCGGGCGAGCCGTAGCCGATATGCGTGCGCACCAGGATCAGCGTGGGCCGCGTGGTGTCGGCGCGGGCCGCGTCAAGCGCGGCGTGGACCGCCGCCAGGTCGTTGCCGTCGGCCACCTGGATGGTCTGCCAACCGTACGCCTCGAAGCGTTTCGCGCGGTCTTCCGAGAAGGTGATATCGGTGCCGCCGGCCAGCGTCACGTAGTTGTCGTCGTACAGGCAGACCAGCTTGCCCAGCTTCAGATGCCCGGCCAGCGAAGCCGCCTCGCTGGCCACGCCTTCCATCAGGTCGCCGTCGCTGACGATGGCCCAGGTGCGGTGGTCGATCACGCGGTGGCCGTCGCGGTTGTAGCGCGCGGCCAGGTGCGCCTCGCCGATCGCCATGCCCACCGCGTTCGCCAGGCCCTGGCCGAGCGGGCCGGTGGTGATCTCGACGCCCGGCGTGTGGCCGTACTCGGGATGCCCGGGCGTCTTGCTGCCCCACTGGCGGAACTGCTGGAGGTCGTCCAGGGTGAGGTCGTAGCCGGTGGCGAACAGCAGGCTGTACAGCAGCGCCGAGCCGTGGCCGGCGGACAGCACGAAGCGGTCGCGGTCGGGCCAGTGCGGGTTGGCGGGGTTGTGCTTCAGCTGCCGCGTCCACAGCGCGTACGCCATCGGCGCGGCGCCCAGCGGCAGGCCGGGGTGGCCGCTGTTGGCCTTCTGCACCATGTCCACCGACAAAAAGCGCAGCAGGTCGATGCATTGCTGGTCGAGGGCGTGGGACATGGCGTTATCTCCGATGGTGGTGTGCGGTGGCTCAGGCGAGCGCGGCGTCGACGATGCCCTGGGCTTCCTTCAGCAGCGCCTGCAGGTGTTCCTCGCTCTTGAAGCTTTCGGCGTAAACCTTGTAGATCGCCTCGGTGCCGGACGGCCGCGCGGCGAACCAGCCGCTGGCGGCGATCGCCTTGATGCCGCCGATCGCGGCGCCGTTGCCGGGTGCCTTGTCCAGCACCTGCTCGATCTTCTCGCCGGCCAGCCGGTCGTTCTTCAGCTGATCGGGCGACAGTTTCGCCAGCTTCGCCTTCTGCGCCGGCGTGGCGGCGGCGTCGACGCGGCTGGCGAACGGCTTGCCGAGTTCGCCGGTCAGCCGTGCGTAGAGCTCGCCCGGGTCCTCGCCCTCGCGTGCGGTGATCTCGGCTGACAGCAGCGCCGGCACCATGCCATCCTTGTCGGTGACCCACGCCGTGCCGTCGCGGCGCAGCAGCGAGGCGCCGGCGCTTTCCTCGCAGCCGAAGCCGAGCGAGCCGTCGAACAGGCCGGGCGCGAACCACTTGAAGCCGACCGGCGCTTCGTACAGCCGTCGCCCGAGCCGCTTGGCCACGCGGTCGATCAGCGCGGTGCTGACCACGGTCTTGCCCACCGCGGCGTGCGCGCCCCACTGCGGCCGATGGCGGAACAGGTAGTCGACCAGCACCGACAGGTAGTGGTTCGGCTCCATCAGCCCGCTGCTGCGGGTGACGATGCCGTGGCGGTCGTGGTCGGTGTCGCAGGCGAATGCCACGTCGTAGCGGTCCTTCAATCCGATCAGCCGCTGCATCGCGTACTTCGACGACGGGTCCATGCGGATCTTGCCGTCCCAGTCCACGCTCATGAAGGCGAACTGCGGGTCGACCACCGAACTGACCACGGTGAGGTCGAGCCGGTAGCGATCGGCGATCGGCGCCCAGTAGTGCACGCCGGCGCCGCCCAGCGGATCGACGCCCATGTGCACGCCGGCGCTGCGGATGATCTCGAAGTCGACGATGTTCGCGAGGTCGGCGACGTAGCTGTTGAGATAGTCGTGTTCGTGCGTGGTGGCCGCCTTGCGCGCCTGCGCGTACGGCATCCGACGCACTTCCTTCAGCCCGCCTTCGAGCAGGGCGTTGGCGCGGTTCTCCACCCACCGGGTGATGTCGCTGTCGGCCGGGCCGCCGTTGCTCGGGTTGTACTTGAAGCCGCCGTTGTCCGGCGGGTTGTGCGACGGCGTGATCACGATGCCGTCGGCGAGCCCCGACGTGCGCCCCTTGTTGTGGACCAGGATCGCGTGCGACACCGCCGGCGTCGGCGTGTATTCGCCGCCGCTGGAGATCATCGTCTCGACGCCGTTGGCGGCCAGCACTTCCAGCGCGTTCTCGAACGCCGGCTGCGACAGCGCATGGGTGTCGGCGCCGATGAACAGCGGGCCGTCGATGCCTTTCGAACGGCGGTACTCGCAGATCGCCTGGCTGATCGCCAGGATGTGCGCCTCGTTGAAGCTGCGCTCGAACGAATTGCCGCGGTGGCCGGAGGTGCCGAACGCCACGCGCTGCGCCGGCACCGCGGGGTCGGGTTTCAGGTCCGCATACGCGGCCAGCAGTTGCGGGATGTCGACCAGGATCGACGACGGTGCCGGCTTGCCGGCGAGGGGACTGATCTGCTGGCTCATGGACCTTCCGTTGTCGGGCTGTCGCGCAGCTGGCGATAGCGGCGAATCAAGGCGTTGGTGGAGCTGTCGTGCGCGAGCGTCGGCTCGTCGGGCGCGGTCAGCTCGGCGATGGTGGCCTTAGCCAGCTGCTTGCCCAGCTCCACGCCCCACTGGTCGAACGAGTCGATGTCCCAGATCGCGCCCTGCACGAACACGCTGTGCTCGTACAGCGCGATCAGCGTGCCCAGCGCGTGCGGGGTCAGCTTCTGCGCGAGGATGGTGCTGCTGGGGCGGTTGCCGGGGAACGTGCGATGCGGCACCAGCGTCTCGGGCGTGCCTTCGGCGCGTACCTCGTCGGCAGTCTTGCCGAACGCCAGCGCCTCGCCCTGGGCGATCAGGTTCGCCATCAGCAGGTCGTGCTGATCGCCGAGCGGGTTGAGCGGCTGGCCGAAGCCGATGAAGTCGCACGGCACGATGCGCGTGCCCTGGTGGATCAGCTGGTAGAACGAGTGCTGGCCGTTGGTGCCCGGTTCGCCCCAGTAGATCGGCCCGGTGGCGTAGTCGACCGCGCTGCCGTCCAGCGTGACGCGCTTGCCGTTGCTCTCCATGGTCAGCTGCTGCAGGTAGGCGGGGAAGCGTTTCAGGTACTGCTCGTACGGCAGCACCGCGACCGTGGCGGCGTCGAGGAAGTTGCTGTTCCAGATGCCGAGCAGGCCCATCAGCGCCGGCAGGTTGCGTTCCAGCGGCGCGTGGCGGAAGTGTTCGTCCATCGCGTGGAAGCCGGCCAGCATCGCGCGGAAATGTTCCGCGCCGATCGCCAGCATGGTGGACAGGCCGATCGCCGAATCCATCGAGTAGCGCCCGCCCACCCAGTCCCAGAAGCCGAACATGTTGGCGGTGTCGATGCCGAACTTCGCCACCTCGGCGGCGTTGGTGGAAACCGCCACGAAGTGCTTCGCCACCGCCGACTCGTCGCCCAGCGCGGCGAGGCACCAGGCGCGCGCGGCATGCGCGTTGGCCAGCGTCTCCAGCGTGGTGAAGGTCTTCGAGCAGACGATGAACAGCGTCTCGGCCGCGTCCAGGTCGCGCACCGCCTCGGCGAAGTCGGTGCCGTCCACGTTGGAGACGAAGCGGAACGTCATGTCGCGCCGGCTGTAGTCGCGCAGCGCCTCGTACGCCATCACCGGGCCGAGGTCCGAACCGCCGATGCCGATGCTGATCACGTTGCGGATGCGCCTGCCGCCGTGGCCCAGCCATGCGCCGCTGCGCACGCGCTCGGAAAACGCGGCCATGCGGTCGAGCACGGCGTGCACGTCCGCCACCACGTCGTGGCCGTCGACGAGGATCTTTTGACCCGCCGGCGCGCGCAGCGCCACGTGCAGCACGGCGCGGTTCTCGGTGGTGTTGATGCGCTCGCCGCGGAACATCGCCGCGATCCGCTGCGGCAGCCGGCAGGCCGCGGCCAGTTCGCGCAGCAGGCGCAATGTGTCGGCGTCGACGCGCTGCTTGGAATAGTCGAGGTACAGGCCGACCTCATCGGCCACCAGCCGCTCGCCGCGCTGCGGATCGGCGGCGAACAGCTCGCGCAGGTGCTTGTGGCCGATCGCGTCGGCATGACGTTGCAGCGCCTGCCATTGCGGCAGGCGGGTGAGTCGCGGTTCGCTCATGGCAGGGCAGGCCCCTTGGATTTTTCGGCGAGCGCGCTGGCCTTGTCGGCGATCCGCTGCAGCAGCTGGTTCCACGATTTGACGAACGCCTCGGCGCCGTCCTGCTGCAGCTTCAGCGCCAGCGCGTCGATGTCCACGCCGGCCTTGGCGATCCGCGCCAGCACCGCATCCGCGTCGCCGCCGTCATCGGACATCACGCCGTGCAGCTGGCCGTGGTCGGCGAACGCGTGCAGGGTTTTCTCCGGCATCGTGTTGATGGTGTCGGGCGCCGCGAACGCGCTGATGTACAGCGTGTCGGAGGCGTTGGGATCCTTGGTGCCGGTGCTGGCCCACAGCAGGCGCTGCGGCCGGGCGCCGGCGGCGGCGAGCTTCTGCCAGCGCTTCGACGCCAGCAGTTCGCGATAGGCGCGATAGGTCTGCTGGCCCACCGCGATGCCCAGCCGGTTGTGCAGTTCATCCGGCAACTGCTTGTTGGCCGCCACGTCCCAGCGGCTGATGAACAGCGAGGCGACCGAGCCGACCTTCGGGTCGAGCCCGGCCGCGATGCGGCGCTCGATGCCGCGCAGGTAGGCCTCCGCGGCGGCCTGGTACTGCGCGCACGAGAACAGCAAGGTCACGTTGATCGGGATGCCGAGGAAGATCGCCTCCTCGATCGCCGGCACGCCTTCGGGGGTGCCGGGAATCTTCACGAACAGGTTGTCGCGCTGGCCCTGATGGTGGATGTGGCGCGCCGCCGCGATCGAGCCGGCGGTGTCGGCGGCCAGCAGCGGCGAGACCTCCATCGAGACCCAGCCGTCGACCTGGCCGGTGGCGTCGAACACCGGCTTGAACAGGTCGGCGGCGCGGCGCAGGTCTTCCAGCGCCAGTTCGGTGAACAGCGCCTCGCCGTTCAGCCCGGCCAGCGTCTTGGCGTGGATGCCGGCGTCGTAGGCGTCGCCGCCGCCGATCGCCGCGTCGAAGATGCTGGGGTTCGAGGTCAGCCCGGTGATCGAGTCCTCGGCGACGTAGCGCGCCAGCGTGCCGTCGTCGAGCAGGCTGCGGGTGATGTTGTCCAGCCACAGGCTTTGGCCGAGTTCGTGCAGTTGGCGGGTTGCTTTCATGCTTGTCTCCATGACTCCAGTTCGATTCGGGGATGGGGTGCTTCAGCTGGCCGGCAGGGGGATCGCCGGCGCGCTCGGCAGGAAATCACCAAGCTTACGCTCGCGCAGATCGCCGATGCACGCGATCGTGAGGTCCGCTGCCGGATCGATGGTTTCGCCGGCGCTGTCGGCCGCGTAGTGGCCCTGGCGCACGAACACGGTGGTGAGCTTGTGGCCCAGGCGCTGCTTCATCGCGGCCAGGACGTGCGGCTTGTCGTCGACCATCACGTAGTGCGCGGCCGGGTAGCGCTGCTGCATCGCGACCAGCATCTGCTGCTTGTGCACGTAGATCAGTACCTCGCCACGCAGCGCGGCCCACAGCCCGGCGCGCTGGATCTTGCGCGGCTGGAACACCACGTCGCCGTCGGACAGGATCGCCGTGGGCCCCAGCGTGCGCAGGTGCGCCACGGTTTCCAGCGCGTGCGGGTAGAGCCGGTCGGCGAACGGATAGTCCAGCAGGTAGTTGGACATCTGCAGCAGCGAGGGGTCGTTGTCCAGGCCGGTGCGGAAGCGCTGCAGCGCGCCCAGGTAGTCGGCAAAGCCGGACTGCTGGCGCAGCTCCTCGTAGATCGCCCAGTAGCGTGCGCGCCCGGCCGCGCCGAACGCCGCCTCCAGGGTGTCGCCGAGGTCGGCGCCGAAGCGGTCGTTGTCGAGCAGGGTGTTGTCCACGTCGAGCAGGAACACCACCGCGGCGGCCTCGGACGCATGGTTGCTCAACATGGCTTGCCCTCCTCCACCTGCGGATCGTGCCAGCCCTCGTCGCCGCTGACGATACGTGCCGCTTCGGGCGGACCCCAGCTGCCCGGCTCGTAGAATCCCACCGGCCCTTCGCGGGCCAGCACGCGGTCGACCACCGCCCACGCCGCCTCGACGCATTCGTCGCTGGTGAACAGCGCGTTGTCGCCGCGGATCGCGTCGCCGAGCAGGCGCTCGTACGGCGATTTCTCCGGCGCCAGGTCATGCCGCACGACCAGTTCCACCGCTTCGCCACGCATCTCCTCGCCGGGCTGCTTCACCCGCATGCCCTCGGCGATGATCACCTCCGGGCTGAGCCGGAAGCGGAAGTAGTTCGACTGCTCCGCGCCGATCGCGTCGAATACCGACAGCGGCGGCGTCTTCATGTCCACCATCACCTGGGTGGTGGTGATCGGCAGCTTCTTGCCGGCGCGGATGTAGAACGGCACGCCGGCCCAGCGCCAGGTGTCGATGTGCAGGCACAGCGCCACGAAGGTCTCCACGTTCGAATCGGCGGCCACGCCCTGCACGTCGCGGTAGCCCTTGAACTGGCCGCGCACCACCTCGGCCGGGTCGAGCGGGCGCATTGCGCGGAACAGCCGCAGTTTCTCGGCGCGCAGCGCCTCCGGGTCGTTGCCGATCGGCGCATCCATCGCCAGCAGCGAGGTCACCTGCAGCAGGTGGTTCTGCAGCACGTCGCGGATCGCGCCGACGCCCTCGTAGAACGCGCCGCGGCCGTCCACGCCGAACTGCTCGGCCATGGTGATCTGCACGCGGTCCACGTAGCGGTTGTTCCACACCGGCTCCAGCACGGTGTTGGCGAAGCGGAAGTACAGCAGGTTCTGCACCGGCTCCTTGCCCAGGTAATGGTCGATGCGGAAGATCGCCGACTCCGGGAACACCGCGTGCAGCGTGCGGTTGAGCGCCTGCGCCGAGGCCAGGTCGCGGCCGAACGGCTTCTCCACCACGATCCGCGCGCCGTCCGCGCAGCCGGCCTGCTGCAGGTTCTTCGCCACCACGCCGAACAGCTTGGGCGGGATCGCCAGGTAGTGCAGCGGCCGCTGCGCCTCGCCCAGCGCCTGCTTCAGCCGCTGGAACGTGGCCGCGTCGTTGTAGTCGCCGTCGACGTAGCGCAGCCGTGCCGCCAGCTTCGCGAACGCCGCCTCGTCGACGGCGCCGCCCTGCTCCCGTGCCGCCTGCGCCAGGCTGTCGTGCGCGCGCTGGCGCAGCTGCTCCACGCTCCAGCCCGAATGCGCCACGCCGATGATCGGCAGGTCCAACCCGTCACGCAGCATCATCGCCTGCAATGCCGGAAAGATCTTCTTGTAGGCCAGGTCGCCGGTGGCGCCGAAAAAAACCAGGGCATCCGAGCGGGGTGTCGGCATGGGGATGACTCTCTCCGTAGGGTTGCGGGCTGCGTTGCCCGACGTGGCGCGCAGGGCGCGCGCAACGGCATGGCGCGGTTCCGCCAACATGCCGGACATCGGGTTCGCTTTCCAGCCTGCACGCCGGCAGGTTAAGTCGATGCATAAGCCAGGCCGCGCGGGAGTTGACGCGACCGGGGCAGGAACCTGCGCTGGCGCTTGAACGACAGCGCAGGTTCCGTCGGGGAATTTTCGCAGGCGCGCGGCACGGCCGGGCGACACCTGCGACAGCCGGGAATCGCTCCGTCCTGCGTGCATGGCTGACCAAACGAAGGAACCGGCCTATCGCTGGACGGGGGGCTTCCACGAAGACCGTCTGCGCGCCCTGCCTTTCACAGGCAAGGTTGACCGTGCGTCCCATGGCGCGCGTCCGATGCACCGTGCCCGCCGGTGCGACCATGCTTTGCCACTCGGTGAGCGTCACCCGGGGGAGCGTTCTCGAATTCGATCTGTGCCCTCGATGGCGTTGCCCAGTTCCTGGCCATACGCCACTTCGAGAGTGTGGCCATCGGGGTCTCGAATAAGTGCCCAGTACCCGACTGGCGGCCCCGAATCTTCTGGCTCACGGATAAGACACTGTTCTTGCCGGGCAAGCTGGCATAGCTGATCGACGCCTTGGCGCGACGACACGCCGACGCCTAGATGGGCCATCGGAAGGAGGGGTTCTATCGGTCCCGAGGTTTCAATAAGAACGACGGCGAAAGGCCTGGTGCGATCACTGACCCAAACCACACCCGGACGCCGGTGCACGGCTTGCATGTTGCCGTACTTTGCATAGAACGCTTCGCTCGCTGAAAGCGAATGGACTGGCAATGCGATGTGGGTGAGGCCGACGTCTGTCATAAGTGGCCTGGCGCAGGATTCAAGGGGCGGCGAAGCCGTCCGCCTTGAACGGGATGTTAGGTGCCGAGCGTGACCAGCTCAACATCCGGAACCCACAGTTGCGACCATCGTGCGATCTTTTCGCCAGGGGCCAGCCATTGCGGCGAAGCCGGGACCGCATTCCCAAAGCCGGTGGGCCCCTCCAGTGACCGTGCGTTGACAGCTCCGTAAATGCGGGCATTGTGCTCGAAGACGACGGCAACCAGCACCCCGCACCGGCCGCACAGCAGGAATTCGGCGGTATTTGATCCCTGCCGATACCGCCGCAGCGTATCTGGGCTCTGCATGATGACGGACAGTTGCCCGGCCGGATCCGAAACGTAGGCGGCACCGTGCTTTTGACAGAACGAGCAGTCGCAGGCCCGAGGAACCGTGCTCGCCGGCTCCAGTGCGGTTGAAAAGGCCACGCGAAGCTGACCGCAGTGACAGCCACCCCGAAACGCAAATGCATTGCTCAATGGCGACATCGTTGCACCTGGAGCCTGACGCCGGGAGTCAGGCGGGCGGCGAGGCCGTCCGCCTTGAAGAATGGTCAGACGGCATTTTCGATGGCCGTCACGACGAAATGTTGAACCAACGGCTCGAACCCCAACAAGTAGTCTTGATCTTCAGGGTAGTACTTGGCCTTGAGCATATCGTCTCCCGCGAAAGCACGAATGCTCTCCTCCGATTCCCAATGCGTCACGGTCAGGAAGTGCGTAACCTCAGCCTCGTCTCGCCGAAGCACGGCAACGCTCAGGTTGCCGGGAACCGAGCGGTAGTCTGGAACGGCCCGCTGCTCGAGGAAGCTCGCATAGGCATCGGCCTTCGAGCGTGGTGTGACCCCGTGCCACATGCGGCAAATCATGACAATCTCCAATGTCGTCTAACGCTGGAGTTGAGCGGCGGAGCAGCCGTCCGCCTTGAACGAATGGCTAGCCATCTGCCGGGGCCTCCGTCAGCTGCAACGACTCGTTAGCCGGCGACCGCGGATGGTCGTGCCGCCTCTGTCGTTCCGCCGGCAGGCACCTCCAAGGTTACCTCGTCGCCGTCCTCGAGCCGAAAGGCTGCCCGCAACCCGACCGCCGCCACGATCTCGACCACCCACGGGTCAGGCCGATCTCGGGCCGCCGTCGTTGTCGTCCACAGAAACGCGCGCTGCCCACCCAGGTTCCGCAGTCGGCACGGCAGCAGCAAGATGTCCCGCTCACCACCGTACTCCTCGCGCCCAAACCAGACCAGGTGGGGCTGCAACTCGGGTGCGTGCCATTCGAACACCTGCGGAAGCGCGAGGTTCAGCGAGCCGGGGAACACCGGCATACCCAGCTTCCGGCTGTAGGCGGCGTTGAACCGCTGCAGCCAGCGCGACGCATCGCCTTTGCCGGGCTGCACGCGTCCGACCAGCACTCGCGATGTCGAGAACTCTGCAGGCATTTCCGAAGACGTATGCATTGGCCGGTTGACCGAGATGTCAGGTGCCATGCCGCATCCTTACACCGCCCTTCCTTCGACGTGACTTGAAAGAATGGTAAGGACCCCACCGCCCGGTTCGCGAACGGTGAAGCGCTCGTGATGAATTGCTGGAACATTCTCTATTTCCGTTGGCACAAACCCTGCCGCAGAGAGCCGTCGATGAAACGCGCGAAGGTCATCAACCATCAGATCGAACGGTGCGACTCCACCGGGCACGGTGCCCTTGGGGAAGATTAGCAGGTGCGTACCACCCCTAAGCTCGAAGATGGCCATCTCGGAACCCCGGAACACAGAGCGCATTCCAAGTGTGACCATGAAGTCGGCGCTCTCCGGGATTCGATCGCTTTCGAGAACAACGTGCCCGATCCAGATTTCCGGTAGAGAGTTCATACCACGCACACACCCGATTTATGGTACCTAAACGCCTGAATTAAGCCGCGCCGCGAAGCGGCGTCGACTTGAATGAATTGTTAGACCGCATCCGCAGCACCTTCTTGCATGAACTGCTGGGCCGCGGACTCCCAGTTTTGCCCGTCAAATGGGCGAATCTTCAGACTGGATAGGTCAACACCGTCAATACAGCGCAGATTTACGACCCACCTCGTTGGGGCGATTCTCGGGCGGCTGAAGGGGCTGGTGCCACACTCTTTGCAGAAGTAGTGCTTGGCCGTCATGGTGCCAAATTGGTAGACGCCGAGGTCGGCCTCCCCAGACAGAATGCGAAAGTGCGCATTGTCGGTGCCGTGCCAGATGGCACCTTTCATGTGGCAAATCGAGCAGTTGCACTCAATGGCCGTGCCAATACTACCGTCAACCTCGAAAGTGACGCGCCCACAATGACACGAGCCCTTGTGCGTTTGCATGCCGGAATCCTTGAGCGCGGTCTAACGCCTGAATCAAGCCGAGCCGCGAAGCGGCTTCGGCTTGAATGAATTGTTAGGCGCCACCCGACGCCCGCTCCCATGATGCCACTGGTCCAGGTTGTCGGCGAAACAGTGGATGGCACGCTGGTGTAATCACATTGCTCCAGTGTGTGAACACGGTTGGATTGCGGGCCGCCAGCTTGTGCTGCAAATGGGTCCACTCATACGCGAGTTGACCGGAGCTGACTGGGATGACTTGAACGGCCCGAACAGGCCCGACCTTGGACCGGTCGAAGGAATAACCGCGCTTAGTGGCCTCGTCATGGACTGACGCCAGATACGAGTTGATGGCCAAGCGCGAGTGAGGGTGCGCTTTGAACCGCTCCAGCTGAGGATGATTGGTGTAGCCGCGCGTCTCGTTGCGTAGAACGGCCTTTGCCAGTAAGGCCTCGCGCCATAGGGCCACTAAACCCTGTGGATCGAGATACTTTGGGTGCAATGACCAGAGACGCATGAAGTGGCACCTAACGCTGGAGTTAAGCGGCGCGCGGTACGCGCGTCCGCTTGGACGAGTAGTTAGGGCGCTGGCTCACAGACCGCCCCGCATGGCCAAGCCAAATAGACGTGCAGCCTCCATCGTGCTGCTTGGGCCGACGTAAAACACTTGGCCCGCAGCCACGCACACGACAAAAAGCAATTGCGAACCAAGAAACAGTGCCGCGTGCGATAGCCAGCGACGAGGTGAAGATCGCGAGCGCACCAAAACAACAGTGAGACCAATCGCGATGGCGGACCAAGCAAAGGCCTGCTTGACCCACACGTAACCACCAAACCATGCGAACGCGCCAAGCCAGAAGCCACCGACTGCAAGCAAGGTGAATCCGATTGCTGTCGAGACGCGCGAGGATGAGTGGGTATCCATAGCCCTAACGCTGGAGTTAAGCGGCGGCGAAGCCGTCCGCCTTGAACGAGTGGTTAGGCCGAAAATAGCTGAAAGAGCCACGTCAGGACGGCCGCAAAATAATGGCATAGCCGACTAAGGAAAGTACCCCTTGGGCCGGCGTGAACTTGCGGCGATATGTGACCCGGCTGCCCATAGGACCAAGGATTTTTCGGAAGTTAATCGGTGCCAAGTACCAAAGCGGTGCAACAACCAGGAACCCGAGACTCGCAACAAGAAGCGAGGTCTTGCTTGTGTGCTCCCAAGCGAAGAGAAGGGATGCGGAAATGAGTAGAGCAATCGCTAGGCTAGCTATAGCCGAACTCTTGGGTGCGCTGGTTGTGTCTTGATCGTCCATGTGTGAGCCTAACGCTGGAGTTAAGCGGCGGCGTAGCCGTCCACCTTGAACGAGATGTTAGCGCGCAACCTTACAGCTACGATAGCGCCAGAATGGCCATGAAAACCAAGGCCAGAACTACCGTGATTGTCATGGAGTGCTTGATGTAGATGTTGTACCACCGTGAGCTCTCCTGGGGTGTTAGAAGGCGTAGATACATGGGCACGTAGCGCAACGGTCCAAAGTTGAAGAACGCATCGCTCCCAACTTTGCCGCCAGCGTCGTTTACCCGCAAAAGAACGACGCAGAAATACAGGGCCGTGAACAGCACGATGTCAGCGGCTAGGGCGATCCAGCTGTAGATGAGCAGCGTCGACATGAGCGCTAACGCCTGAGTTAAGCGGCGGCGAAGCCGTCCGCTTGGACGAGGAGTTAGACGGTTGCGACGCAGCACGCTCGGGCGACGATGTGGGCGCACGACGAACGCGAAGGTTGAGCAACCAACCACCCCAAAACTGCCAGCTCTGAAAGCTCAGGCTTGCGACGACACTGCGCGAAATGCTGCGGCGGCGACGGACGACAAGCCAGCGCGAAGCTGAGCGAAACACACGATACGACAAACCAACACGAGCTGCCGACTAACGCTGGAGTTAAGCGGCGGCGAAGCCGTCCGCCTTGAACGAGTAGTTAGAGCGCACGCCACTCACAGCATGCTCCAGATAACAGCGATTGCGGGTAGAAAGCCTAACGCAGCGCAAACGCAGGAACGAACTTTGGCTGCAGTAAAACTGAAACCGGAAAGACAAAGTGCAATCAAGATGCACACAACACCGACGCCCAGTACTGCAATTGATAGGTGCCGAGCGGCTTCGATTTGTGCGCGCGGAACAGAGGGCGAGGGATCACCGAGTTGCGACGTGACGCCGAAGAAGGCGAGCAGCCAACCAGCCACAACCAGAATCAAAGCCAGATTTGCTGCCGTAGTCTGCTTCATAGGCTCTAACGCTTGAGTTAAGCGGCGGCGGTACGCCGTCCGCTTGGACGAAATGTTAGCCTTCATCGCGAGGCTTTTGTGGCAAGAAGGCTTTGCCCTTAACGGCGTATTCGGCGAGAGTTTTTAGCCGCCTAAAGTGGGCCGCGAGCAATTTCGCTGTAACAAGAGGGCTTCCAGTTCTCTGATTGAGCTCATCAAGTCGTTGAAAGCCAACATAATTGGCTAGATCCTGTGTTAGTCCTTGAAGCTCTTGTATCTGAGCCCTCGTAAGACGAATCTGCTCGAGTTTGGCCTTCGCTGCCTCAGAGTTAATGTTGTAAATCGTTCTTTGGAGTGCGGAGTAACACTTTGTTACCGTCGTGATAGAGCCCGCAATTGCAGCGACAGACGCCGCCACTTGCACCGCTGGATTGAGGTTTAAAAGAAGATCAATCCAACCGGGGGAGGCATACCTTATTTCTGTGATTCGGGGGCGATACTCGTGCTCGACCTGATTCTGTAGCACCGTGTAGATGTTTACTATTGAGTAGCCGCCGCCCCACGGATAATTTTCTAGCGCGTAATTTATCCGCTCGGCATCGCGGGGTGACAAATCTGAGTCGAAGCAGTAAGTAAAGGCATATACCTGCTCAAAGGTGTGAGGGAACTCGTAAAGATCTTTGAGGTGCCAGCGACCGTCCATCTGTACCCGATAGATGCCTGCGTCCAAACCATATCTCCCAAATGAAGACTAACGCCTGAATTAAGCCGCGCCGCGAAGCGGCGTCGGCTTGAATAAATTGTTAGGTGTCTTTGCCGATTGCCAACAACAATGGGGCCGTTACATTGTTGACAACATCAAAGAGTTGATCTGCCGCGTCGCCTGCGTAATGTCGCGGGATATTCTTGAACGAAACTGTGCCTAGCCCGAGGCCTATCCAGCTACTTTTCGTGAAGATGCGGCTATAGATAGATTCTGCCGCTGGATGGATTAGATTCTTCTGTTCGAACAGCGCCCCATCAATCTCTGGGGTGAGATTGATGTAATCCCATTGAACATCGGCGAGCTTTCCGTGGACCTTAACCGTTACGTACGGAATTTGCTTTTCGGAGCAATGCTGGAACCAACGATTCTCTGTGGCGAAGTTCTTGTTGTTCGATCGAGTGATCTCTATGTGCTTCTGCGTCATGAGCGAAATCCTATCTAAGACACCTAACGCTTGAGTTAAGCGGCGGCGAAGCCGTCCGCCTTGAACGAGTTGTTAGGCCTGCCCGCGCTTGCTTGGGGCGCTTGCTTTGCCTTGCCAATAGCCGCGGAAGCCAAAGTACGCACCTAGCAGGACAAGCCAAAGGGGAAAACGAACAAACGAAAAGGCAAGGAGCTGGTAGCTATGCGACCTAGCGTACCACTCGCCGCCCACCGGGAACGAAGCAAGGATGGACTGGACGTAATAGGTGGCGTGAAGCGCCACGAAGCTGCCCCAGACAAGCAACACGAGCCAAGGATTGGCAAAAGCTAGTTTGTTAAGCAGTCTGCTCATCTGAGGCCTAACGCTTGAGGTAACCGGCGCGAACCCGCGCAGCGGGTTTGCGTCCGGTTGACCGAACAGTTAGACACTTTAGCTAGTCGTTACGGCAGGAGTATGCGCGACCGCTAACGTACGGCGCATATCCACCTGCGATTGATTGCCAAACAATGTTTGTTGCCCCAAGTTTTGCCGCCTTCTCTCTTGCTTCATTCCTGGCGTTCTCCATGCCGGTTGAAGCAGCGACTCCTCCCCAGCCGGACGAACCCTGAATCTCGCCAACGAACTTGCAGCCAGCAACCATGCTTTGGTCGGCATCCGCTACTCGCAAGGCGCTTGCCGATGGAGTTGTCGCGCAGCTCTGACATACAAGACAGGCCGTTACCGCAATACAAAGCACCACGTTGCGATGTAGCTGCATGGCTTCCCCCACCCCTCTTGTCTAACGCCTGAGTTAAGCGGCGGCGAAGCCGTCCGCTTGGACGAGAAGTTAGACGGTTGCGACGCAGCACGCTCGGGCGATGATGTGGGCGCACGACGAACGCGAAGCTTGAGCAACCAACCACCCCAAAACTGCCAGCTCTGAAAGCTCAGGCTTGCGACGACACTGCGCGAAATGCTGCGGCGGCGACCGACGACAAGCCAGCGCGAAGCTGAGCGAAACACACGATACGACAAACCAACACAAGCTGCCGACTAACGCTGGAGTTAAGCGGCGGCGAAGCCGTCCGCCTTGAACGAATTGTTAGGCCCCTTAGCCGCGGCCAATGCGTGCCCAAGCTTCATGGAAATCTGGGTGATCATAGCTCGTAGGTTGAAGCCAGTAGGAGATACGGCCATCTTTCTCCCCACGATGCGCCAAGTTCTTGACCTCGGTAGGAAGCATGATGAAGGCAGATGGGGTTTTTGTTGTGACCTTGTTTACGATTACCCAGAAGTCTCCCATGCATTTATCTAGCGTATTGCCGAGTGGAACGGGGTTGCGCTTGCTAAGAGCTTTGACCTGGAGGCCAACAAACCGTGACGCATCTCGGCTGTAGGCGATGATGTCGACACCACGAGCATTGCGCGCAGTAGGCATGACATTCCACCCGAGAAGCGTCA
The DNA here is from genome assembly GCF_018599185.1 of Rhodanobacter sp. LX-99. NCBI lineage: Bacteria > Pseudomonadati > Pseudomonadota > Gammaproteobacteria > Lysobacterales > Rhodanobacteraceae > Rhodanobacter > Rhodanobacter sp. LX-99. The sequence continues at coordinate 1,988,147 of NZ_JAHFVL010000001.1, forward strand.
GGTGATAGCAGCAATAGTACAGGCCTGCATTGCCAGTGATTTGAGGATCAAGGGGTTCTGTCATGGGGCCTAACGCTGGAGTTAAGCGGCGGCGAAGCCGTCCGCCTTGAACGAAATGTTAGGCATGGACGCCGAGCGTGTTGTTGTATACGGCCACAAGCGACCAAGCCAGGACGAGTACCAAGATACCAACGAGCGAAATTTGATTGGTGTGACGCTGAACATCGAGGCCTCGCGGATACTGCCCAAGCGTAACAAGAAGCAGCGATGCGCGACCAAGGTTGAATAGAACAAACGACCAGATGATGTAGTACGCGCCGAATTTGGCGACGGCAACGAAACCTCTGGCGATTTCCTCTTGCATGAGTATGCGATGCCTAACGCTTGAGTTAAGCGGCGGCGGAGCCGTCCGCCTTGAACGAACTGTTAGCTTGCCTTGGCAGCATGCTTGATGAAGCGACGCTCGTCTAGCGAGTAGCCGGCGGCTTGGTAGAACGCATGCGCAGCTGGGCGGTGATCGCCACTTGTGACCTCCATGCGCCGAGCGCCCTTACTCCATGCCCACTCTTCTGCTGCCGTAACAAGTGCTTTGCCTACACCTTTGCCGCGCGCCTCCGCACTGACCGCAAGTGAGGTGATGCGACCCAGAAAGCCAGGAGCATGAAAGAGAGGCAACAAATGGACGCTGACGACGCCCAGCAAAAATGTTTGGTCGCCAGTAGACGCGACGAGTACAGCGTCCATCGGGCTCGCGGCAAATGAGGTAAGCCGTTCGGCAACAAGAGAGGCCGAGGTGCCGTACCCGAGAGCAGAAAGACACACGGCAATTTCGGTGGCATCGGCAACCGCTGCTAGACGGATCTTGTGATCGGGCAAGGCAGTGTCAGTCATGCTCTGAAAGCTAACGCTTAGTAGACCCCAAAAATGAGGTGTTGCGACGAGTATGTAGCGCCGCCCCTGACCGCACAAGCGGCAGATTCCTACGTCGGATCATGGCCTTGAGCCAATGCCCTGCGCGTGCGGGACGGGCAGGCTGTCGTTGTTATCAGCGACTTTTGAGGGTGTATGAGTTACCGGGGCGAAAGTGAGGGCGTAACGGCGGCGAAAGCGCCGCGGTTGCTGGATCAGGTACGTGCGCGGTTGCGCTTGAAGCATTACAGCTTGCGGACGGAGCGCGCGTATGTGGGCTGGATTCGGCGGTTCATCCTGGCCCATGGCAAGCGGCATCCGCGCGATATGGGAGTGGTGGAGGTCGAGGGTTTTCTGAGTGCGCTGGCCGTCGAGGGCAAGGTGGCGGCCGGCACGCAGAACCAGGCGCTGTCGGCGCTGTTGTTTCTGTACAAGGAGGCGTTGTCGGTCGAGCTGCCGTGGATGGAGACGGTGGTGCGGGCGAAGCGGCCGCAGCGGGTGCCGGTGGTGCTCTCGCGCGACGAGGTGAATCGGCTGCTGGCGATGATGGATGGCCGCTTCGGCCTGATGGCCTCGCTGTTGTATGGCTCGGGCATGCGGCTAATGGAATGCGTGCGGTTACGCGTGAAGGACGTGGATTTCGAGCTCAACCAGATTTGCGTGCGCGACGGCAAGGGCGGCAAGGATCGGCATGTGCCGTTGCCGCGGTGCCTGCGCGAAGCGTTGCAGGCGCAGCTGGAGCGGGTGCGCTTGATCCATCAGCAGGACCTGTCGGCAGGCCTGGGAGCGGTGTGCGGCGAGCGACGGCGCCATCAAGGCCGGCATCGTCAAGCCGGCCAGCTGTCACACCTTGCGGCACTCCTTCGCCACCCACCTGCTGGAGGCCGGGCAGGACATCCGCACGATCCAGGAGCTGCTTGGCCACAAGGATGTAGCCACGACGCAGATCTATACGCACGTCCTGAACCGTGGTGGACATGGGGTTCTGAGTCCGCTGGACCGCTGAGCGCAAGGGGCGCAGCCGCGCCCGGCTTCATGCACGGCGCGGCCAGTTGAGTTCCACGCCGTGCTCCACGCTGTCGTCGGCCAGCGGAATGCAGCCGTCGGCCTGTGCTACGCCGTCCAGCCACAGCGTGCTCGGCGTACCGGCATCGCTCTGGCGCAAGTGGATCCGGTATGACGTGTCGCGGTGGCGGTAGTCGACGGAGAAGCCTTCCCATTCGGGCGGCAGCACCGGCGCGAAGCGCAGCTTGCCGGCTTCCAGGCGCAGGCCCAGCAACGACTCCACGATCAGCCGGTACATCCAGCCGGCGGAGCCGGTGTACCAGCTCCAGCCGCCCCGGCCGGTGTGCGGCTGGACGGCGTAGACGTCGGCGCTGACCACGTAGGGCTCGACCTTGTAGACGTCCATCTGCGCGGCGTCGATGCCGTGGCTGACCGGGCTGATCATGCGCAGCAGTTCCCACGCGCGCTCGCTGTCGCCGAGTTCGGCGAACGCCATCGTGGCCCAGATCGCCGCGTGCGTGTACTGGCCGCCGTTCTCGCGCACGCCGGGCACGTAGCCCTTGATGTAGCCGGGGTCGAGCGCCGACTTGTCGAACGGCGGGTCGAGCAATTGCACCAGGCCGGCTCCGCGGCGCACCAGGTGGGAATCCAGCGAGTCCATCGCCTGCTGCTGGCGTTCCGGGGCGCCGATGCCGGACAGCACCGACCAGCTTTGCGCGATCGAGTCGATCCGGCATTCGTCGTTGCCGCTGGAGCCCAGCGGCGTGCCGTCGTCGAAGTACGCGCGGCGATACCAGGCGCCATCCCAGCCGTGCTGTTCCAGCGCGACGCGCAGTTGGGCGACTTCGCTCTCGCAGCGCAGCGCGAAGGCCTCGTCCTGCTTCAGCCGGGCCACCTCGGCGAAGCGGGCCAGCACCTCGCAGCTGAAGAATCCCAGCCACACGCTTTCGCCGCGCCCTTGTTCGCCGACCCGGTTCATGCCGTCGTTCCAGTCGCCGCCGCCGATCAGCGGCAGGCCGTGCGCGCCGCGCTGGGCCATGCTGCGTTCGATTGCGCGCACGCAGTGCTGGTACAGCGTCTCGCGCAGGCCCGAGGGTTGCGGCAGGTCGTAGTACGACTCCTCGCCGGGGTGCAGCGCGCGGCCCTCGATGTAGCCGGCGCATTCGTCCAGCACGCCGCGGTCGGCGCTGGCCAGCACGTAGCGGCTGGTGGCCAGCGGCAGCCACAGGTAGTCGTCGGAGCAGGTGGTGCGCACGCCCCGGTCCAGCGGCGGATGCCACCAGTGCTGCACGTCGCCCTCGGTGAACTGGTGCGCGGCGCACAGCAGCAGCTGCGCGCGCGACAGCGCGGGCGCGGCGTGCAGCAGCGCCATCGAATCCTGCAGCTGGTCGCGGAAGCCGAACGCGCCGCCGGACTGGTAGTAGCCGCTGCGCGCCCACAGGCGGCAGGCGATGGTCTGGTACAGCAGCCAGCCGTTGGCGAGCACGTCGAGTGCCGGCTCCGGCGTGTGCACTTGCACCGCGCCCAGCACGCGCGCCCAGTGCGCGCGGACTTTTTCCAGCGCGTCGGCGGCGCTGCCGTTGCCGCGGAAGCGCTGCACCAGCGCGCTGGCGTCGGCGGCGTCGCGGCCCAGGCCGAGGCGGAAGATCAGCTGGCGCTGCTCGCCGTCGTCCAGGTTCACGCTGGATTGCAGCGCCGCGCAAGGGTCCAGTCCCGCGCCGAGCCGGCCGGAGAGATGCGTGCGGCCCAGTCCGGCCGGTGCGCGCATGCTGCCGTTGCGGCCCAGGAATTCGCTGCGGTCGCCGTCGATGCCGCGGGCGGGGTCGTCGATGTCGAAGAACGCCACCCGGTTCGGGAACTCGCTGTTGTAGGCGTTGCGCGCGAACAGCGCGCCGCTGGCCGGGTCCGACTCGGTGACCACGTGCATCGCGGTCTTCGCGCGCAGGTCGCCGAGCAGCCATTCGACGTAGCCGGTGACGCTGAGCCGGCGTAGCTGGCCGGACTCGTTGCGCAGTTTCAGCACCGAGAATTTCACCGACGCATCCAGCGCCACGTAGACCCACAGTTCGGAGCGGATGCCGTCCTCGTGGTGCTCGAACACGCTGTAGCCGAAGCCGTGGCGGGTGACGTAGGTGCCGCTGCCGCGGCACGGCAGCGGGGTCGGCGACCACATCTGGCCGGTCTCCTCGTCGCGCAGGTACAGCGCCTCGCCGCCACCGTCGCCGACCGGGTCGTTGTGCCATGGGGTGAGCCGGAATTCGTGCGCGTTCTCGCCCCAGGTGTAGGCGCTGCCGCTGTCGGAGATCACCGTGCCAAAGTACGGGTTGGCCAGCACGTTCGACCAAGGCGCCGGCGTGCTGTCGCCGGCGGCCTGGGTGATCACGTATTCGCGGCCGTCGGTACTGAAGCCGCCGTGCGGGTTGGTCAGCTGCAGCGTCGCCGGGGCGCTGGCGCTGGCGGCGAGCATGGCGCTGCCGACGCGCTTCGGCCGGCTCGGCTCGAAGCGTGGCGCATGGGTTTCCACATGGCGCCGGCCGATCTGCTCGGCCAGGCTGCCGCGGCCGTCGTTGAGGATGATCCGTGCGCTGGCCAGCATCACCAGGCGGTCCTCGCCGGACAGCTGCTGCGCGGGGCGCACGAAGATGCCGCCGGGGCGCTCGAGCAGGCTGGCCTCGCTGCCGGAGGCGATCAGGCCCATGATCGCGTCATGCAGTTCCTGCCGGTAGCCGGCACGGTCCTCGTTCCAGATCACCAGGTCCACCGCCAGCCCCTTCAGCCGCCAGTACGCGTGCGCCTGCACCAGCTGGCGCACCAGTTCGATCCGCGACGGACTGGCGATCTGCAGCAGCACGATCGGCAGGTCGCCGGAGACCGCCTGCCCCCACAGCCCGGACTGGCCGCGCCGGTTGCCGCGCAGCACCGCCGGCTCGGCGCGCAGGCTGGCGTTCGGGAACAGGATGCCGGTGGCCATGTGCTCGTACAGCTGCGCGTCGGCGAGGCTGGCGTTGAGCTGGCGCAGCAGCACCTGGCTGTGCGTCCAGGCCAGGTCGAACACGCGGTCGGCGAGGTGGCGGTCGCGGTATTTGCCGATCAGCTGCAGGCAGCCGTCGCGCTGCTCGGCGATGCCGGTGACGAAGTCGATGGTGGCCGACTGCTCCGGTTCCAGCGTGATGCGGCAGCGGATCGCCACGATCGGGTCGAGCACCGAGCCTTCGCTGTTGGACAGCTGCGCCTGCTCGCGGTCGAGCACCTGCGGTTCGGCCGTGCTGCGGCCGCGGCCGATGAAGCGGGCGCGGTCGGTCTCGTAGGAGATCGCGTCGATGTCGGCGTCGTGCACCGCCAGCAGGTGGAACATCCACGGCACGTGCTCGTCGGCCGCGCGCGGACGGCGCGTGCACACGATCGCCTGCAGCTCCTGCACCAGTGCGGTCTGCACGAACAGCTTGCTGAAGGCCGGGTGCAGCGCATCGGCGACCGGCGGCGCCAGCACCACCTCGGCGTAGCTGGTCAGCTCGATCGTGCGGCGCGTGCGGCTGCGGTTGGTGATGCGCGTGCGGCGCAGTTCGATGTCGTCTTCCGGCGACACCACGATCTCGGTGTGCGCGTCGAACTCGCGTTCGCGCACGCGGAACTCGGCGCGCGCGTCGGAGAAGATCGCCTCGAACTGCTCGGTCTTCGTCCGCGTGGGCTGGTACGCGGTGGACCAGTAGTCGCCGCTGGCCACGTCGCGCAGGTAGCAGAACATGCCCCAGTGGTCGCGCGTGATGTCCTCGTGCCAGCGCGTCAGCGCCAGCTCGCCGCGCCGGCTGTAGCCGCCGCCGGCGCTGCTCAGCATCACGTGGTAGCGGCCGTTCGACAGCAGCTGCACGGCCGGGCGCGGGCGGTCGGGGTCGGCGAACACGCGCAGCCGCGCTTCGGCCGGTTGCAGGCTGCCGTCCAGTTCGGGGAAGCCGGACGCGTGCAGGTACTCGGCCGCGGTCTTCGGCACGCGTTCCTGCAGCAGCAGGCTGGTGGCCTGGAACTGCGGGTCGGATTCGAAGCGCCGCTGCATCGGCCGGCCCAGCAGTGCATAGCCCAGCGCCAGCAGGCTCATGCCCTGGTGGTGCGCCATGAACTGCCGCACCAGCGCCGAGTCCTGGCCCAGCGGCAGCCGCGCCGGCGTGTAGTCGATCGCTTCATACAGGCCGAAGCGGCCGCGCGCACCGGCCTCGGCCAGCCGCTGCAGGTTCCGCGTGGCCGCCGCCGGCGCCACCATCAAGGCCAGCGTGCAGGCGTACGGCGCGATCACCACGTCGTCGCCCAGCCCGCGCTTGAGGCCCAGCCCGGGCACGCCGAACGCGCGGTACTGGTAGGTGAAGTGCGCGTCCAGCGTGTTGTAGCCGGATTCGGAAACGCCCCACGGCACGTTCAACTGGTTGCCGTATTCGATCTGCCGCGTCACCGCGGCGCGGCAGGTCTGGTCGAGCAGGGTGCCTTCGTAGCTGGGCATCACCAGCATCGGCATCAGGTACTCGAACATCGAGCCGGTCCACGACAGCAGCACCGGCTCGCCGCCGACGGTGGTGAGCAGGCGCCCCAGCGCGAACCAGCTGTCCTGCGGCAGCTGGCCCTGGGCGATGCCGACGAAACTGGCCAGGCGCGCCTCCGACGCCAGCAGGTCGTAGTAGCCGGCGTCGAGCCGGCGCTGGTCGACGTTGTAGCCGATCGCCAGCAGGTCGCGCGCGCTGTCGTACAGGAAGCGGTAGTCCATCAGCGCCAGTTCGCCGGCCTGCTGCGCCAGCTGTTCCAACGCGGCGATGCGCGCGGAGGCGCGCTCGCGCACCGCGTCGGCGCCGGCTTCGGCCGGCCAGCACAGCGGCTCGATCCGTGCCAGTTGGCGCAAGCTGGGGATGCCGTCGAAGCCGGCGTTGTCGTCGTCCGGCGGATCGAGCTCGAACGCGAGCGCTTCGTCGACGAACTCGCTGACCTGGCCGAGCAGCGCGTCCAGCCAGAACGCCGCGTCGCTGCCCGATGCGACGGCGAGGTTCCGGGTCAGCAGGTGAACGTGATCGAGCTGCCGCTGCAGCAGCGCCAGTACGGCGCTGCAGCGGTCCGGCGGCGTGGCCAGCGCGTCCAGCAGTGATTGCCGCAGCGGTTCCAGTGCGCGGGCGGCGTCGGTGTCGAGCGCGTCGTGCAGCAGTTCCAGCGTGTCGAGCAGGCCGCGCAGCACGCGCGGCTGGAACACCGGCTCGTCGGGCAGTGCCAGCAGGCCCGGGCGCAGGGTCAGCAGGTGGCCGGCCAGGTTCCCGCTGTCCACCGCCGAGACGTACAGCGGCGTCAGCGGCTGCAGGCTCTGCGTGTCGTACCAGTTGTAGAAGTGGCTGCGGTGGCGCGGCAGCCTCTGCATGGTGGCCAGGGTCAGGCGCGTGCGTTCGAGCAGGCGGCCGCCACTCAGGAAACCGAAGTCGTACGCAGCCAGGTTCGCCAGCAGCGCCATGCCGATATTGGTGGGCGAGGTGCGGTGGGCGATCGCCGGTCCGGGCTGTTCCTGCAGGTTGTCCGGCGGCAGCCAGTGGTCGGCGGCGCCGACGTGGGCGTCGAAGAAGGCCCAGGTCTGCCGCGCCAGCGTGCGCAGGAAGCGCTCCTGCGCCGCGTTCGGCGCGAACGCGTGCGGTGCGCGCGGCTGGCTGATCCACCATGCGACCGCGGGCGAAGCGAGCCACAGCAGCAGCAGCGGCATCGCCAGCCACAGCGCCTGCGGACGCTGCAACACCAGCGCCACGCCCAGCAGCACGGCGAGCAGCGGGCCGATCCACATCAGCCGCCACAGCGCGGCCGGTGCGTTGTCGCTGCGCCGCTCGACCTCGCTGGAGGTCTGCCACTGCAGCAGGTGGCGCTGGCTGATCGCCATGCGCCATAGCGTGCGCACGATCGCATCGAGGTGGTACAGCGCCTCGTGCGGCAGCCACGCCAGCCCCAGCGCCATTCGCGCCAGGTGCTGCATGCCGGCCTGGAAGCCGGCGCGCAGGTGCTGGTCGAGCTGTACTTCGCGCGGCTTCTGCACCAGGTCCAGCAGGGCCGACAGCAGCGGCGGCACCAGCACCATCGACAGCACGGCCACGGTCCACGAGAACACCGGCGCAATCAGCAGCCAGCCGGCGACCAGCAGCGCCAGTACCGCCACCGGCACCAGGCTGCGGCGCAGATTGTCGAGGATCTTCCAGCGCGACAACGCGGTCAGCGCGTTGCGGCGCCAGCCGGCGTGCGCGGTCGGCGCCCACGGCAGCAGCCACGGCAGCAGCTGCCAGTCGCCGCGGATCCAGCGATGCCGGCGCCTCACGTCGGCGCCGTAGCGGGCCGGGTAGGTTTCGAACAGCTGCACGTCGCTGAGCAGGCCCGAGCGCGCGTGGCAGCCTTCGACCAGGTCGTGGCTGAGGATGCGGTTTTCCGGGAAGCGCCCGTCCAGCGTGCGCTCGAACGGGTCGATCGCGTAGATGCCCTTGCCGATGAACGAGCCTTCGCCGAACACGTCCTGGTAGACGTCCGAAACCATCTGCGTGTACGGGTCGATGCCGGCGTCGCTGCCGTACAGCTGCGCGTAGCGCGAACGCGCGGTGCTGGGCAGGCTGATGCCGACGCGCGGCTGCAGGATCGCGTAGCCGCTGACCACGCGGCGCCGCTCGGGGTCGTACACGGCGCGGTTGAGCGGGTGGTCGATGGTGCCGACGAAGGCCTGCGCCGCGTCGCGCGGCAGTTCGGTGTCGGTGTCCAGGGTGATCACGTACTGCACCGGGCCCAGCGCCGCGATGTCGCCCACGATCAGCATGAAGCGGCCGTGCGCGTTGCCGCGCAGCAGCGCATTGAGGTCGGCCAGCTTGCCGCGCTTGCGTTCGTGGCCCATCCAGCAGTGCTCGCCCACGTTCCAGCGGCGCGGGCGGTGGAACAGGAAGAAACGGTCGGCCTTGCCGTCGGCGTAGCGCTCGTTGAGCGCCTCGATGCGCCGCTGCGCCAGCCGCAGCAGCGCCTCGTCGTCGGGCAGGGTCTGGCGGTCCGCGTCGGCGAAATCGGTGAGCAGGGCGAAGTGCAGGTGGTCGTCGCGGTTGCCGAGGAAGCGCACCTCCAGCGACTCGACCAGCTCGTCGACGTCCTGCGCGCTAGCGAACAGGCTCGGAATCGCCACCAGGGTGCGCGCACTGGCCGGGATGCCGTGCGAGTAATCCATGCGCGGCAGCTGCCGCGGCGCGATCGACAGGGTGGCCAGCCAGTTGAGCAGGCTCAACCCCAGCTGGCTGGCCAGGATGGCGGCGGGAATCGCCAGCGCGAGCAGCGTCCACGGCGACAGCTCCTCGTGTGCGGCGGCGGCGACCAGCGGTTGCGCGAACGCGAACGTGAGCAGCGCCAGCAGGCCCAGGTAGATCGGCAGCGGCGCGCGGTCGAAGCCGCGGCGCAGTGTCTCGCGCAGCGGCGGGCGGATGCCCAGCTGCTGTTCCAGCCGGCGCCGGCCGCGGTCGATCAGGTAGTAGCCGACGTGCTGCGGCTGCGGCGCGGTGCAGTCGGTGGGCGCCTCGGCCTGGCTCAGCGCGATCGCCGCCTCGGCCACCCGCAGTTCGCTCAGCCGGTGCCGGCGCGCCATCGATTCCACCGCGTGGCGATAGCGGTCGCGGGTGGCGAAATCCATCGCCGCGTAGACGTCGGCCGGGTCCCCGCGCAGGCAGCGCTCGACCAGGCTGCAGTGCTCGACGAAGTCGCGCCAGTCGATCGCCGACAGCGTGCGCAGGCTGCCGATGCTGTTGCTGATCGTGACCTGGTTGGCGGCCTGCTGCTGCGCTTCGAGCTGCACCAGGTGCTCGATGCTCTGCCCCGACGCGGCTAGGCGCTGCTCGATCCAGCTCAGCGGCAGCGCCAGCGCCGGGTTCTGGCCTTGCAGCCGGCGCGCCATCTCGGCCACGAACGGGCCGCTCATCGGCGGGTCCGAGCGCGCCATGTCGGCGACCACCAGCACCACCGAGTTCGGGTCGCGCTCGGCGGTGGCGGTCATCGCGTCGGCCCAGCGCACGGCCTTGCCGCGGTAGCGCCAGTCCGCCATCACCCGTGCGGCGACCCGGCGCAGGTTCTCGATCAGGGCCAGCCGCAGCATGATCGGGATCGCCCACAGCTCGCCCAGCCGCAGCGCGGTCACTTCCTGGTAGGCGCCGATGAAGCGCAGCAGGTTGTGCGTGTCGACCCGGCCGTCGCCGTGCGAAATGATTTCCAGCGCGATGTCGTAGACCCGCGGCAGGCCGGCCGAGGGGCCGCTGGCCAGGCGCGGCAGTTCGCGGCTGTAGCCCTTCGGCAGGTGCCGGCGGGCGATCCGGATCTGTTCCTCGACCAGGTAGAAATTGTCCAGCAGCCATTCGCCGGCCGGGGTGATGCGCCGGCGCTTGCGGGTGGCGTTGGTCAGCCGTTCGCAGGTGTGGGTCAGCACCGCCTCGTTGTCGTCCAGCCGCGCCAGCAGCGAATCCATGCTGACCTGCGGGCTGAGCCGGTGCTGGGCGGCCAGGGCGCGGCCGTGCCGTTCCATCTGTTCGGTGCTGAACAGCTCCGCGCGCAGTGCCGGCTCCTGCTCCGGCCGCGTGCGCGCGGCGGCGCGGCGGCGGTGGAAGGCGCGCAGGCGGCGCAGTTTGAGCAGGTCGAGGAGGTTGCCGATCTTCAAAGCAGGTTTCCTTGGGCTCGTGCCGGAGCGGAACACGACGCGCTCCGTGCGGGCGGCACGCCGGCAGGAGCCCGCCTCGACGGGCTGCAACCGCCGGCTTCGCTTCCACGTTACGCGTCGGCGTGTGAAGGGCGCGCACGCTACGATGTGCGTCCATCCACCCACCGGAGCCATGCCGTGCCGCTGCAGATCCGCGCCGCCGCCCTCACCGACCTGCCCGAACTGGCCGCCTGGAATGCGGCGATGGCCTGGGAAACCGAGCACAAGCGACTCGACCCCGCGACGCTGGAACGCGGCATCCGCGGCGTGTTCGAGCGGCCGCAGCGCGGTTTCTACCTGGTGGCCGAGCGCGACGGCGCGGCGGTCGGCAGCCTGCTGGTGACCTACGAATGGAGCGACTGGCGCGACGGCGATTTCTGGTGGATCCAGAGTGTCTACGTGGTGCCCGCCGCGCGCCGCGGCGGCGCGTTCCGGGCGCTCTACGCCGACGTCGCGCAGCGCGCCGCCGCCGCCGGCGCGGTCGGCCTGCGCCTGTACGTGGAAACCGGGAACCAGCACGCGCAGGCGACCTACGAAGGGCTCGGCATGCAGCGCTGCCACTACTTCATGTACGAGGCGCTGCTGTCGGATTCGGCGGCGTAGGGGCGCTGCCCGGGGGCATGCGGTTCAGGCGGGCTCGACCAGCAGCTTCTGGAATGCCGCCGCCGGCACCGCTGCGCCGTACAGGAAACCCTGCAGCTGCGAGCAGCCGGCGTGACGCAGGAAGGCGCCCTGCTCGCGCGTCTCCACGCCTTCGGCGATCACGTCCTTGTCGAGGCTGCGCGCCATCGCGATGATCGCGCTGGTGATGGTGGCGGTGTCGCGGTCGGTGGTGATGTCGCGCACGAACACGCGGTCGATCTTCAGCGCGTCGATCGGGAAATGCTTCAGGTAGGACAGGCTGCAGTAGCCGGTGCCGAAATCGTCCAGCGACAGCCGCACGCCGCGCCGCTTGATCCGCTGCAGCAGGCCGGTGGTGGCGTCGCCGCCGGACATCACCATGCGTTCGGTCAGTTCCAGTTCGAGCAGGCCGGCCTCGAGCCCGCTGCCGTCCAGCACCTCGTCGAGCCAGTTGTAGAACTCGGCATGCTGGAACTGCAGCGGCGACACGTTCACCGACACCGGAATGGGGCGGCCGCAGCGCTGCCACAGCTGCGCCTGGCGACAGGCCTGGCGCAGCGCCCAGGCGCCGATCGGCAGGATCAGCCCGGTGTCCTCGGCGACCGGGATGAACTGGTCCGGCGTGTACTGCTCGCGTCCGTTCGCGTGCCAGCGCAACAGCGCCTCGGCGCCGACGATGCGGCCGCTTTGCGCATCCACCTTGGGCTGGTAGTGCAAGTCCAGTTCGTGCCGCGGCAGCGCCTGGCGCAGCGCGGTCTCGATCCGCCGGCGCGCCCGCGCGCGCTCGTTCATCGACGCGGTGAAGAAGCGGTAGCCGTGCAGGCCCTGCGCCTTCACCGCGACCAGCGCGGTCTCCGCGTGCTGCAGCAGGTCTTCCGGCTCGATCGCATCGTCCGGGTACACGCTGATGCCGATGCTGAGGCGCAGCGACAGTTCGGACAGGCCGTCGACGCGGGTCTGCTCGCCGTGGTTGATCAGGGTCTGGCACAGGCTGGCCGCCTCGCCCACGCTTTCCAGGTGCGGCAGCATCACCACGAATTCGTCGCCGCCGTAGCGGCTCAGCAGCTCGTCGCCGGGCAGGCAGCCGTGCAACTGGGCGGTGAACGCGCGCAGCACCCGGTCGCCGGCGGCGTGGCCGTGCAGTTCGTTGACCTGCTTGAAGTTGTCGATGTCGATGTAGAGCAGCGCGGCGCGCTGCTGGCGCCGGTTCGCGGTGGCGATCGCCTGGCCGATGTGGTCGTGCAGCTGGCTGCGGTTGGGCAGGCCGGTGAGCGTGTCGTGCTGGGTCAGGTGGATCATCTTCAGCGCCAGCGCGCGGGTCTCGCTGACGTCGTGGAACACCAGTACGCCGCCGATCACGTTGCCGGCGTGGTCGTGGATCGGCGCGGAGGAATCCTCCACCGGCGTGTCGAAGCCGTGGCGGTGGCGCAGCAGGGTGCGGCCGGCCAGGTCGACGATGGTGTTGTGCTCGATCGCCGCGCGCAGCGGATTCGCCACGGCGTGGCCGTGCTGGGCATCGAACAGCTGGAAGATCTCCTCGATCGGCCGGCCCTGAGCCTCGATCCCGTTCCAGCCGGTCATCGCCTCGGCGATCGGGTTGAGCGAGGTGATGCACAGCTGCGGATCGGTGGTGATCACCGCGTCGCCGATCGAGCGCAGGGTCACCTCGGCCAGCTCGCGCTCGCGGTGCAGCGCGTCCTCGAACGCCTTGCGCTGGCTGATGTTCTGCACCTGCGAGACGAAATACAGCGGCGCGCCCTGCTCGTCGCGCACCAGCGACACGCTGAGCAGGATGTGCACGACGCGGCCGTCCTTGTGGAAGTTGCGCTTCTCCAGCTGGTACGACTCGCGTTCGCCGGCCAGCAGCTGCGCCATCAGTTCCGCGTCGGCCGCCATGTCGTCCGGGTGGGTCAGGCTGGCGATGTCCAGCTGCAGCAGTTCGTCCTCGCGGTAGCCGAGCATCTGGCAGACCGCGGCGTTGACGCGCAGGAAACGCCCGTCCGGACGGGTCAGCGCCATGCCGATCGCGGCATGCTGGAACGCGGCGAAGAAGCGCTGCTCGCTCTCGTGCAGCTGCAGTTCCAGGGTGCGCCGCTCGGTGATGTCGATCAGCGCGGTGAAGATGCCGCAGACCCGGCCGTCGGCGTCGAAGTCGGGCTGGAAGTTGCCGTGCGCGTAGCGCCGCTCGCCGCCGTTGTACAGCTCGCCCTCGTAGCTGGCCATGCGGCCGGCGTAGGCGCGCTCCAGCGCCGCGCCGGCCAGCTGGTGGTTGCGCCGGCCGACCACGTCGACCAGGCGCCGGCCGAGCAGTTGCTGCGGGTCGATGCCGAGCCAGCGGCGATGGGTGTCGTTGGCGTAGCGGAAGCGCTGCTCGAGGTCGAGGTAGGCGAGCAGCGCGGGCGTGCCGCGCGCCACCCGAGCCGGCCAGTCGGTTTCTTCCGGAAGCGATGGCAATACCTCGGCAGGCTTGAGCGGCCGCATGGTCATTCCGTCAGCATGGCGCCCCCTGTCGGCGCCTCGCCATCATGCGCCGAGTCGGCGCCGTTGCCCAGCTACCCCGAATCGCGGCCCCGCGGGATTCAGTGCAGGGCGGTGGGTGGCGCGCCGAGCCGGCCGTCGCCATCCAGCACGACGCGGCCCAGCACGTGCAGTTCGCCGGCGCTGCCGTAACGGTCCGCCAGCAGCGCCAGCAGCGGCCCCAGTGCCTGCGGCTGCAGCGGATAAGCGTGCGCCAGCGCGCGCGCATGGCCGCCGTCGCCGCGCTGCGCCACGGTGACCGCGATCACGCCGAGGCCGGGCGCCTCGTGGGCGAACAGCGTCGGCGTGTCGTAGCCGGGATCGGCCGCGGCCAGGGTTTCCAGCAGGTAGCCGTGGGTGGCTTCGGTTTGCTGCGCGGCGTCCGGCTGCAGCTGCAGCGGCAGCTGGTGGGCGTCGAGCAGCGCGGCGTACTGGCGCAGTTCGAACACGATGCCGGCGAACCCGTGCGCACGCTCCGCGGCGTCGCCGGTCTGCGCGGCCAGCCATTGCGCAGGCGACTGCGCCAGCACCTTGCCGCCGGCGTAGCGCAGGGCCAGTCCGCGCGCGCTCATCGTCGCTTCTTCGCGATACGGGGTCAGCAACGCCGCCTCCAGCAGCGCCCACAGCGGCGCCAGGTTGACGTGCTCGTACTGCACGCAGGTCAGCGCCAGAAGGTCGTTGCGGCTGAGGTAGCGCACGTGCTCCAGCCGGATGCCGAGCGTGCGCATCAGCCAGTCGGCGGTCAGCGTGCCCGCCTCGCCGCGGCCGACCAGCTGGATCTCCAGTTGCTCGGACAGCTCCCCGGCCAGTTCCGCCGGCGCCAGCAGACTCATCGGCAACAGCCGCATCGGGCCTTCGGCGTACAGCGGCGACGGTTCCAGCGGTTGCGCCGGCATGTGTCCCTCATGGCTGCCGAAAGCCACCACGTTCTGCAGATGGCCGCGCGGCACGCGCCGCGCCAGCTCGTCCAGCGTGGCCCACACCGGGAAGCCCGGCCGCAGCAACTCGACCTGGTCGAACAGCGCGCCGGCCAGCGCCAGCCGGGCAGCGTCGACCTGCGGCACCAGCGCGTGCAGGTCGGCGGCGACCAGGGCGGCCAGTTCCGCAGCCTCGTCGCGGGAGAGCGTCAGCTGCGCCGGCGGCTCGCCCGCGACCGGTTCCAGCGCCAGCACGACAGGCAGGGCGAGCAGCGTTTGCGCTTCCACGAGGCGGTGATCCATGGGCAAAGAGAACTGATTCTACCATTCAGCGTTTTGGGCTTCCGCCGCGCGGCATGGCGGGTTAGCCTTGACAAACTTGAGTGGTGGACTGTTCTGAGCATGGAAAACACGCAAAGGCGCGTCGGCGTCATCGGCGGCGTACGCATTCCGTTCTGCCGCAACAACACGGCGTATGCCGACGTCGGCAACTTCGGCATGTCGGTGAAAGTGCTCGGCGCGCTGGTCGAGCGCTTCGGGTTGCACGGAGTGGAGCTGGGTGAGGTGGCGATGGGTGCGGTGATCAGGCATTCGTCCGACTGGAACCTGGCGCGCGAGGCGTTGCTCAGTTCCGGACTGGCGCCGACCACGCCGGGCATCACCACCGCGCGCGCCTGCGGCACGTCGCTGGACAACGCGATCATCATCGCCAACAAGATCGCCGCCGGACAGATCGAAGCCGGCATCGCCGGCGGTTCGGACACCACCTCCGACGTGCCGATCGTCTACGGCACCCGCCTGCGCAAACGCCTGCTGGCGGTGAACCGCGCGAAGACGCCGCTGGACAAGTTGAAGGTGGCGTTGCGCGGGTTCTCGCTCGGCGAGCTGAAGCCGTCGTTTCCCGGTGTGGCGGAGCCGCGCACCGGCAAGTCGATGGGCGACCACTGCGAGCAGATGGCGAAGGAGTGGCACGTCACCCGCGAGGCGCAGGACCGGCTGGCGCTGGAGAGCCACCACAAGCTGGCCGCCGCCTACGACGCCGGTTTCTTCGAGGGCCTGCTGGTGCCGTTCCGCGGGCTGAAGCGCGACGGTTTCCTGCGCCCGGACTCGAGCATGGACAAGCTGGCTTCGCTGAAGCCGGCGTTCGACAAGACGTCCGGCCACGGCACGCTCACCGCCGGCAACTCCACCGGCCTGTCCGACGGCGCCGCCGCGGTGCTGCTGGGCAGCGACGCGTGGGCCACGCAGCGCGGCCTGAAGGTGCAGGCGTACCTGCGCGACGCCGAAGTCGCCGCGGTGGATTTCGTGCACGGCGAAGGCCTGCTGATGGCGCCGACCATCGCGGTGCCGCGCATGCTGGCGCGCAACGGGCTGACCCTGCAGGACTTCGACTACTACGAGATCCACGAAGCGTTCGCGGCGCAGGTGCTGTGCACGCTGCGCGCGTGGGAGTCGGCCGACTACTGCAGGAACCGGCTCGGCCTGGACGCGCCGTTCGGTTCGATCGACCCGGCCAGGCTCAACGTGCACGGCTCCAGCCTCGCCGTCGGCCATCCGTTCGCCGCCACCGGCGCGCGGATCATCGCCACGCTGGCGAAGATGCTGGAGCAGAAGGGCTCCGGCCGCGGCCTGATCTCGATCTGCACCGCCGGCGGGATGGGCGTCACCGCGATCCTCGAACGGTGACGGGTCGGCGGCTTCAGCCGCGATTCGCCCTGGAGGGTGCATAAAGGCCGCCATGTTTCGCCTGCGCACCACCACCACCCTCAGCTTGCTCGCGCTGGCCGTCGGCGTTGCCGGCACCGGCTGGCTCAGCACGCTGACCACCGACTGGCCGGGCCCGCCGCCGCGCTATGCCGCCGCGCGGACGGCATCCGCGCCGCGTGCTGCCCTGCCCTCGCCGCGGCGCTCGCATGCCCCAGCCCGCGTGGTGCGGACGACGCGCGTGCCGGCGGATCTCTCCGCCGTCGACGCTGGTGCCGCGCAGGCCAGCGTGCCGCCGGCACCGGAACTGGTGCCGCTGGCAATGCCCGCCGATACATCGCAGCCGTGGTACAAGCTGCGCGGCCATCTGGACGGCCGCGTGCTGCTGCGCGTCGACATCGACGGCGCCGGCCAGGTGCGCAGCGCCAGCGTCAGTCAGTCCAGCGGCGACCCGGTGCTCGACGAGCATGCGTTGCGCAGCGTGCACGGCTGGCGCTTCGCGGTACCGCCGGATCGCCCCGACGGCCTCAGCGGCGAACTGCCGATGCGCTTCTCCTCGCAGGGCGACCGCATCGCGCAGTTGCCGTAGAGTTTTTGTCCAGCCGCAACGACGCTGGTGGTTTGAGAGCAAGAGCTTTCGTCCTCCTTGCGGAGGGCGAGTTACTTTCTCTCGCTTGCCCGAGAGAAAGTAACCAAAGAGAGGGGCACCCCGCTTGGCGCTTGCCGGGCTCCTGCCCGGCAAGTCCGTGAGCCGGAGTCGGGCTTTTCGACCGGACTCCTGTCCGGGCGAAAAGGAGTCGACATCCCTGTCGACTCCCGCTACGCGGCCTGTCGACCCCGACTCACCGCCGCGCAAGGGACCCCGGGTAGAGCAGCGGGCCATCGTGGCCCGCACTCGGTGGTGAAGCGCAGAAGCGAAGCAGGGCAACAGCCGGAGCAAGGCGTCGCTCTGCCGTTGCTCTGTTTTTGATCGGCTCTTTTGAAGAGTGCGGGCCACGATGGCCCGCTGCTTTACCGGGGCCCCTCTGGAGCGGCGGGCGGGTGGAGGAAAAGCCCGCAGGGTGGCTTGCATGGATGCAAGCCAGTTTGGCGTCAGGGCAGGATGCCCTGTCGACAAACCCCGTAACCCGACCGCGGACCTTGCGGACAGGATGTCCGCAAGGCGCGCAAGCGGGGTGGCCTTCTCTTTTGGTTACTTTTCTCTTGGCCACGCAAGAGAAAAGTGACTCGGTCGCCGCAGGCGATCGACCGCTCTGCGCTTGAGCTTTTGCTTCGAGGCACGCCGGGGCAAGCGAGAGAAAGTAACTCGCCCTCCGCAAGGAGGACGAAAGCTCTTTGCTCTTGCTTCAAAAAACACAGCTGCGAAAGCGATTTCCTCGGAGCGTAAGGCACGGCCAGCGGCACTCACAGCACGCCCTTGGCGCCCACCCCGAACGCAGTGACCAGCCGCGTGATGATCAGCTTCGGCGACAGCGCCACGTCGGGGAAATCGCCGACCGGCTGGTAGCACGCGTAGAAGTTCGGGTCGGTGGCGCGCAGCGGCTGGCAGCCGGGCTTGAGGTCGAAGCTGGTGGCGTAGCGGAACGGCCACAGGTCGAACAGCGGCAGTTGCTCGGAGACCGTGCCGATCGCCTTGTTGATGTCGGTCAGCACCGGCACCTTCGATTGTCGCGGCGCGATCACCCACGCGTTCTCCGGCTGGGTGCTGCGCAGGATGCTGTGGCGCAGCTGGTCGGCGAAGGCGTGGTCGTAGACGATCACGCCGGCTTCGGTGTTGTAGTGATCCGAGCGCGGGTCGAAGTTGTGCGAGCCGATCATCGCGAAGGTGTCGTCGACCACGATCGACTTCGAATGCAGGCCGAAGCGGCGCCCCTCGCTGCGCAGGGGCGCCGGCAGGTTGTTGCTGCCGCGGCTGCCGAGCAGGTGGAAGCGCGCCCTGGCGGCGCCGGCCGGGCTGGCGTTTTCGCCCGACAGGCCCGGCGCATCCATGCCGAGGTTGGCCAGTTCGTTGTCCACCGCCGCGCTGGGCGCATGCGGCTTCATCTCGTGGATCTCGAAGCCGAATTTCTTCAGGTAACGCTTGCGGTGCTTGTACGACATCGCGTACACGGCAAACGCATCGGTCGAGGCCAGTGAGTTGGTGGAGACGATCACCCGCGGCGGATCGGTGCGCCGGTGCAGCACGCGGAAGATGTGCTGGGCGTGTTTGCTCATCACCAGGTACGGTGTCTGCAGCAGCACCTCGCGTTTCGTCGCGCTGATCATGCGCATGATGTGGCGGGTGAAGTCCGTCGCGCTCCGCTTGTGCGTCGCATCGGTCTTCGCCGGCAGGTCGCTGAAGTAGTCGACCTTGCCCACCTGCAGCGAGGCGTCGACCAGCCAGGCCTGCAGCCAGGCCGGGTCCTCGGCGGCCTGCTGCACCCGGGCCACCCGCGACGGCCGCAGGTAATGGGGGGCCGGCCAGACCGGCGGCGCGCGGTCGGACAGGATGCGCCGGTTGACGTCGCGCAGGTGGGTCAGCGGCACCGAGCGCGGGTGGTTCCAGAACAGCTCGAAGCTGGCCGCCATCTGCTGCCCGGCGGGACCGCCGACCATCACGTCGCGGTCGACGTAGTCGAACGTGTCGTCCCAGTTGAAGTAGCGGTCCTGGTAGTTGCGCCCGCCGGTGATGCCGATGCGGTCGTCCACCAGCAGCAGCTTGTTGTGCATGCGCTGGTTGAACTGCATGAAGCAGCACAGCACGCCGGCGGCGAATTCCAGCGGTTGCGTGTGGGCTTTCTGGAAGGTCGGGTTGTACAGCCGCACCTGCAGGTTCGGGCTGACCCGCGCCAGCCGGTCGAGCAGGTCCAGGTCGTCGAAGGAAAACAGCTGGTCGGCCAGGATGCGCACGTGCACGCCGCGCCGCGCTGCCTGCACCAGTTCGTCCAGCATCAGCTGGCCGGCGTCGTCCTGGTCCCAGATGAAGGTCTGCACGTCGATCGACCGCCGCGCCGCGCGCACCAGGTTGATCCGCGCGGCCATGGCCGGCTCGGAGTCGTCGAGCAGGGTGACCACGTGTACCGGCCGCTCCGGCGTGGAGGCGGCCAGTGCCGCCGTGGCTGCGGCCAGCAGCGGCGACGGCTGCGCGCAATGGTCGGCCTGCGTGCAGCTGACACTGCGATCGGTGGTGGCGGCGACCACCGCATCGGCGCGGCGGATCTGTGCACGTGACACCGTGCAGCCTTGCAGCAACAGGAGCGCGAGCAGGAGCGGGAAAAGGAGACGGCGCAGGACAGGCATGGGCGAATGATACGGTTTGTGCGTGCCGTAGCCGTGAGCACCGGCGGCGGGCATCGCATGGCCGCCGCGGATGGCCGGCGTGACTTGCGCAGTCAGGCCGGCACCTGCGTCAGGGCGACCAGAACGCGTCCAGGCGGGCGTTGCCCGGCTCCAGTGCGCCGTCCAGGTGCAACACCGCCAGCGCGCCGGGCGGCATGCCGCGGAATTCGTCGGAGCGGCCTTCGACCAGCAGGGCGACCAGCCGCTCCATGCCGGGGTTGTGGCCGACCAGCATGACCGTATCGGCGTCGGCATGCTGGTCGAGCAAGGCCAGCAGTTCGCCGGGCGAGGCGTCGTAGATCTCGTTGGCCTGCTGCGGTACGGGCGCGTTGTCGATCGCGGCCAGCGCGAGCCGGGTGGTCTCGTCGGCGCGCCGGGTCGGCGAGCACAGCACCCGATCGGGGCGCAGGCCGTGTGCGGTCAGCCACAGCCCGGCGGCCTGGGCTTCCTGCTCGCCGCGCGCGCTGAGCGGGCGCTGCTGGTCGCTGCCGGCGGTTTCTATCGGCACGGCTTCGGCGTGTCGCAACAGGATCAGTTCGTGCATGGAAGACTCCGGGGTGTGGTTGCGCGAGGCGCGCGATGAATATCGGGAGGGGCGCGCTTCAGTGCTGGCGCTTGATCCAGCGCAACAGGGCCTTCCAGTCCTGCTGGTGGCTGCGGACCTGTTCGGATTGGTAATCGAAGATGCCCTTGCCGAGGCCGCTCAGCAGCACGTAGGCCTGGCTGTCGCGCAGCTGCGCGGCGATCGGGAACGGCGCTTGCTCGGCGAGCTGGGCGAGCGCGTCCTGGCTGGCGTGGGTCCACGGCTTGAGCCGGTTGGCGACCAGCGCCACCGGCAGCTTGCCGCGGCGGATGCGGTTGATCGATTGCAGCTCGCCGAGGAAGCGCAACGTGGCGTCGAGATCGAACGAGGACGGCAGCACCGGCACCAGCAGCACGTCGGCCACGTCGATGAACGGCTCCAGCTCGCGCTCGCCGGAACCGGCGGGGGTGTCGATCAGCAGTTGCTGGGTGTCCGGCGGCACGCGCTGCAGGCTGCGGCGGCCGCTGTCGAGCGCCAGCACGCCGGGGACGTTGTCCGGTCTGAGTTCGGCCCAGCGGAAGCTGGAGTGTTGCCGGTCGGCGTCGATGATCGCGGTGTGCTGCCCCGCCTGTGCCCAGTGCGACGCCAGTTGCGTCACCAGCGTGCTCTTGCCGCAACCACCCTTGCTGCTTGCCACCAGCGTCGTAAGCATCGGATCGCCCCTGCCACGGAAGGTGGACCAAGCCTACCGGGGGGAGCAGGAAAGGGAAACAGGGAACGGGAAACGTGCAGCGCGGCGAATGCTTGTTCCCCCTCGTGCTCGATTCACTGCGCCTTGCGCGGCTGCCAGCCGGTGGGGGCTTCGGTCGGGATGCTGTTGTCGCGCAGGGCGGCCAGTTGCAGGCTCATCTCGGTGCCGCCGTTGCGGGCCAGCGCCAGCAGGCGCTGGGCCAGCGCCGGGTCGTCCTGCGCCCGGGCCAGCAGCTGGGCGAAGCCCTGTACCTGCCAGATCAGGTTGCGGCGGGCGTCCTTGGCTTCCTGCTGCTGCGCCGGATCATCGGCCAGCACTTCGCGCAGGTGCAGGCCGAGCGAACGCGCCAGCGGGCTGGAACCCCACTCGAGAGTCTTGCCCAGGGCCAGGCAATCGGCCTTGATCGAGGCATCCTCGCCGGCGTTCTCGCACAACTTGGCGACCAGCTGCAGGCTTGGCTGCGGCTGGGTCGTGGCCAGGCCGAAGACCAGCACGGCCTGCATGCCCACCGCGCCGCCCGCATGGGTCGGGTCCAGCGTGTCGGGCGGCGGCGGCAACATGCCGACCGCGTTGGCCAGCGCCTGCAGGGTGGTGCCGGCATAGTCGTCGTAGAGTTTTGCCGCGGCAGCCTTGGCCAGGTCGTCGCGGGCGGCGTCCTGCTTCATGCCGCGCGCATCGGCGCCGAGCTTGAGCAGCCATACCGCGGCGTTGTCCGGCGCCTGGCCGAGCAGATGCTCCAGCGCCACGGTGTTCGGACAGACGTCGGCGTTGCTGTCGCAATCGGCCAGTTGCACCCAGTACACCGCCGCACCGGCGCCTTCGGCCTGGGTGGCGCGTTCGATCAGGCGGTGGAAGCTGTTGCTCGGAGTCTGGTTGAACAGCGGCCGCGCCAGCAGGGCCGCGCCGAGCAATCGCAACGGATCGCCGCCCGGTGCCAGCACGCTGACCAGATCCCGCTGGAACGCGAGCTGGGCCTTGTCGCGGGCCTGGGCGGCCTTGTCCGGCGTGCCTTGGCTCTTGTCGGCGATGGCCTTGCTGGCGAATGCCGGCGCGACGGCCAGCGACAAGGCGCACGTCAGGACGAGGCAACGCAATCCACGCATCATGGGCTCGGGTCCGCAGTCAAAGCGCGCAGCATACCTCCCGCGGATTAAGCGCGGCTGATCCATCGGCCGGTGCAGACGGATCGAGGCGACAAGGCTTGCTAGGATGGGTGTTCCCCGGCGCAGGGCCGCGCCCCCATGTCATCGTTCGGGAGACGCGTAGTGGATCATCTGTCGACATTCGCCGATGGCGCACCCTGGTTTGTCGGCTGGGGCACGCTGGCCTTGATCAATGCCGCCCTGGCGCAGGGCAAGAACCGCAGCGGCCTGCTGTGGTTCCTGCTGTCGCTGCTGTTCGGCCCGCTCGCCACGCTGTTGCTGGTGCTGCTGCCGAAGGTGCGCTCGAAGATGTTTTGAGTGCCGGGATTCGGGATTGGGGATTCGAAAGAGCGACGAGCCGCGGCTTTGACGAATCCCGAATCCCCAATCTCGAATCCCGGCTTACTCGCCCAGCGCCTCGCGCATGAACTCCGGCTGCGCCAGCGCGCCCTTGTGGATGTCGGCGTTGTAGTAGCGGGTCGGGAAGTTCTTGCTCAGCGCGCCGCGCTCGCGGAAGCCGGACAGGTCGCCGCCCTTGCGCGCCATCGTGCAGCTCCACCAACCGGTCGGGTAGCACGGCTGCGGGAACGGCAGCGTCTTCACCGCGCTGAAGCCGGTGGTGCGCATGGCCGAGCGCATCGACTTGATCAGTTCGATGTGCGCCAGCGGCGATTCGCTCTGCTGCACCAGCAGGCCGCCGTGGCGCAGCGCCTTGTAGCAGCTGGCGTAGAACGCGGCGTTGAACAGGCCTTCGGCCGGGCCGACCGGGTCGGTCGAGTCGACGATGATCAGGTCCAGCGAGTCGGGCTCGGCGTCGGCCATGTACTTGATGCCATCGATGAACAGCAGTTCGGCGCGCGGATCGCCGTTGGACTCGCACAGCTCGGGGAAATACTCCTCGGCCAGGCGGGTCACGCGCTCGTCGATCTCCACCTGCACCGCGTGCTCGACTTCCTCGTGCCTGAGCACCTCGCGCAGCGTGCCGCAGTCGCCGCCGCCGATGATCACCACGCGCTTGGCGCGCGCATGGGTGAACAGCGCCGGGTGGGTCATCATCTCGTGGTAGAAGAAGTTGTCGCGCGTGGTCAGCATCACGCAGCCGTCGATCACCATCAGGTTGCCCCAGTCGGTGGTCTTGTGGATCTCGATGGTCTGGAACGGGGTCTTCTCCGCATGCAGCAGTTGCTCGGTGCGGAAACCGATGGAGGAGCCGGAAGCCTGGTGGGCCTCGGTGAACCAGCTGGCTTCATTCGGCGTGGACTGCTGCGACATGGCGGATGTTCCTGACGAACCGGGTGGAAGGACAAAGACTGCCAATTGTAGCGATAACCGGGGTGAACGTCCCGAGAGCGGGTCGGCGGCCCGTGCGCATATCGTCACAGGTGCCCATTACAATGGCGGCTGGCCTGGCCGGCGCAGCGCGCCGGCGGCCGACCAGTCCGATCGGCCCCGCGGCGTGCGAGGCTTCCGGTCGCTCGGGCTCGTGCTCTTGTGGAGCAAAGCGTCAAGGCTCGCCGCTGCGACGACATCATTCGTTTGCACGAGGAGCAACGCTGATGGCGAACCATTGGAATACCGACACCGCGCGTCACACCTACGCCGTGCCGCACTGGGGCGACGGCTACGTCGACGTGAGCGCGGCCGGCGAGATCGTGATGCGCCCGCGCGGCGCGTACGGCCCGGCGCTGTCGCTGCCGAAAATTGTCGAACGCGCTCGCGCCGAGGGCCTGCGGCTGCCGCTGCTGGTGCGCTTCCCCGACATCCTGGCCGACCGCCTGGCGCGGTTGCAGGGCGCGTTCGCCCAGGCGATCGCCGAGCACGGCTATGCCGGCGGCTATACCGCGATCTACCCGATCAAGGTGAACCAGCAGCGCGGCGTGGCCGGCGAACTGGTCGCCGCCGGTACGCACGGCTTCGGCCTGGAAGCGGGTTCCAAGCCGGAGCTGATGGCGGTGCTGGCGATGGCGCGGCCCGGCTCCATCGTGATCTGCAACGGCTACAAGGACCGCGAGTACATCCGCCTGGCGCTGATCGGGCGCAAGCTCGGCCTGCGCGTGCACATCGTGATCGAGAAGCTGTCCGAGCTCGACCACGTGTTCAGCGAGGCGCAGGCGCTGGGCGTGGAACCGCTGCTTGGCGTACGCGTGCGGCTCGCCTCGATCGGCGCCGGCAAGTGGCAGAACACCGGCGGCGACAAGGGCAAGTTCGGGCTGTCGCCGCAGCAGGTGCTGAGCCTGATCGAACGGCTGGATCGCGCCGGCCTCAAGCACACGCTGAAGCTGCAGCACTTCCACATGGGTTCGCAGATCTCCAACGTGCGCGACATCGCCAACGGCATGCGCGAGGCCACGCGCTACTTCGTCGAGCTGCGCCGGATGGGCGTGCCGCTGGAGATCGTCGACGTCGGCGGCGGCCTCGGCGTGGACTACGAGGGTTCGCGCTCGCGCAGCCACAACTCGATCAACTACTCGATCGAGCAGTACGCCTCGACCATCGTGCAGTCGCTGGCCGAGGCGGTGGCTGCCGAAGGCCTGGATGCGCCGCACATCCTCACCGAGGCCGGCCGCGCGATGACCGCGCACCACGCGGTGATGGTGGTCAACGTGACCGAGGTCGAGGAAGTGCCGGCCGGCGCGATCCCGCCGCCGTGCGCGGACGAACCGGCGGTGCTGCGCCGCCTGCGCGAGACCTGGGAGGAACTGGACCGGCGTCCCGCGCTGGAACTGTTCCACGAGGCCCAGCATCACTTGAGCGAGGGCCAGACGCTGTACGCGCTGGGCCAGTTGGCGCTGGCCGACCGCGCGCGGCTGGACGAGATGTACTACGCGATCGCCGGCGCGGTGCGGCTGCGGCTGCTGCCGGCCGAGCGCTCGCACCGGCAGGCGCTGGACGAGCTGGACGAGAAGCTCGTCGACAAGTACTTCGTCAACTTCTCGGTGTTCGAGTCGATCCCGGACGTGTGGGCGATCGGGCAGATCTTCCCGATCGCGCCGATCGCCCGGCTCGACGAGCAGCCGACCCGGCGCGGCGTGATCGTCGACCTCACCTGCGATTCGGACGGCCGCATCGACCACTACGTCGACGCCGAGGGCGTCGACGTCAGCCTGCCGCTGCACGCGCTGCGGAACGGCGAAAGCTACCGGCTCGGCATCTTCATGGTCGGCGCCTACCAGGAGACGCTGGGCGACATCCACAACCTGTTCGGCGACACCGACGCGGTCAACGTGCGCGTGGACGGCGACGGCTACACCTTCGCCCACGTGCGCCGCGGCGACACCACCGACCTGATGCTCGACTACGTCGGCTACGACCTGGAGGCATTGCGGCAGAGCTACCGCGAGCGCATCGCCGGCGCGGGCGTGACCGGCGCGGAAGCCGGGCAGTTGTACGACACGCTCGACGGCGGGCTCACCGCGTACACCTATCTCGCCGAAGAGTCGCATTGATGGAAAGCCCCTCCCCCTCGGGAGAGGGTGGCGTGAAGGTTCGGTGCAGAGCGCGACATCCCGCTCCGACCAAACCCTCATCCGTCGCTTCGCGCCACCTTCTCCCAAGGGGAGAAGGGAGCAATATCGAGCTTATTTCTGATCGTTACAGGAGCAGCGCATGACAAGTCTCAACGGCAAGGTCGCCCTGATCACCGGCGCGGCCAGCGGCCTCGGCAAGGCGATCGCCGAGCTGTACGCGCAGCACGGCGCCAGCGTGGCGATCGCCGACATCAACCAGGACGCCGCGGACAAGGTGGCGGCCGAAATCAATGCGGCCGGCGGCAAGGCGCTCGGCGTGGCGATGGACGTCACCAGCGAGGACGCGGTCAACGCCGGCACCGACAAGGTGGTCGCCGCGTTTGGCCGTCTGGACATCCTGATCTCCAACGCCGGCGTGCAGATCATCAACCCGATCGAGCAGTTCGCCTTCGCCGACTGGAAGAAGATGCTGGCGATCCATCTCGACGGCGGCTTCCTCACCACCAAGGCCGCGTTGAAGCACATGTACCAGGACGACGGTACCGGCAAGAGCCGCGGCGGCATCGTGATCTACATGGGCTCGGTGCACTCGCACGAGGCGTCGAAGCTGAAGTCCGCCTACGTCACCGCCAAGCACGGCCTGCTCGGCCTGGCCCGCACGCTGGCCAAGGAAGGCGCGCCGCACAACGTGCGCTCGCACGTGATCTGCCCCGGCTTCGTGCGCACGCCGCTGGTCGAGCGGCAGATTCCCGAGCAGGCGAAGGAGCTGGGCATCAGCGAAGCGGACGTGATCAGGAACGTGATGCTGAAGGACACCGTCGATGCCACCTTCACCACCGTCGAGGACATCGCGCAGACCGCGCTGTACCTGGCCACCTTCCCGTCCGCGGCGCTGACCGGCCAGTCGATCGTGGTCAGCCACGGCTGGTTCATGCAGTGACCAAGCCCGATCCTGCCGGTTCGCTGGCCGCGGCGGTGGCTCGCGATTACCGCACCATCGCCCTGGTGCTGCAGGGTGGTGGTGCGCTCGGCGCGTACCAGGCCGGCGTGTTCGAGGCGCTGGACGAGGCCGGCCTGCAGCCGACACGCCTGGCCGGCATCTCGATTGGCGCACTGAACGCGGCAATCATCGCCGGCAACGCACCCGAGCGGCGGGTGGAGCGGCTGCGCGAATTCTGGGAGGCGATCTGCCGCTCGCCGCTGTGGCCGGACACGCTGGCGCTGCCGTGGCTCGACGAGGTGGCGTGGCCCACCGCGTGGCTCAACGGGCTGAGCGGTCTGGCCGCCTGGCGCGCGATGGCCGAAGGCCAGGCCGGCTTTTTCCGTCCGCGCCAGCCGCCGCCATTCCTGGGCGCGCATGCCACGCCGGACAGCGTGAGCTGGTACGACACCGCGCCGCTGCGCGCCACGCTGGAGCGGCTGGTCGATTTCGACCGCCTCAACGACCCGCGCGCGATGCGCGTGGCGGTCGGTGCGGTGAACGTGCGCAGCGGCAACTTCGCCTACTTCGACAACCGCAAGCAACGCCTGCGTCCCGAGCATTTCATGGCCTCCGGCGCGCTGCCGCCGGGCTTTCCCGCGGTGGAGATCGACGGCGAGTTCTACTGGGACGGCGGCATGGTCTCCAATACGCCGCTGTACGAGGTGCTGAGCGAGCGCCCCGGCTGCGACACGCTGGTGTTCCAGGTCGATCTGTGGAGCGCCCGCGGCACGCTGCCGCGCGACCTCGCCGACGTGGCCGAGCGCAGCAAGGAGATCCAGTACTCCAGCCGCACCCGGCTGGTCACCGAGTTCATGCGCCGCACGCAGGAACAGCGCCGGCTGCTGCACGACGTGATGGCGCTGGTGCCGGAGGAGCGGCGCAGCAACCCGGCGTACCGGCATGCCGAGGCACGCGCGGCCGAGGCGCTGACCAACGTGATCCACCTGATCTACCAGGACAGGCCGCACGAAGGCCACTTCAAGGACTACGAATTCAGCGCCGCCAG
The DNA here is from genome assembly GCF_018599185.1 of Rhodanobacter sp. LX-99. NCBI lineage: Bacteria > Pseudomonadati > Pseudomonadota > Gammaproteobacteria > Lysobacterales > Rhodanobacteraceae > Rhodanobacter > Rhodanobacter sp. LX-99. The sequence continues at coordinate 2,015,719 of NZ_JAHFVL010000001.1, forward strand.
CATGCGCAACCACTGGCAGAGCGGCCTGGACGACATGCGCCACACGCTGGCGCATCCGCACTGGCTTGCCGCACCGGATCCCGAACGCCCCTTCGTGACGCACGACGTGCATCGCGGCGAGGCCGGCTGAGCGGGTTCAGTTGTCCCGCGCCACCTGCAGTCCGGCCGCCGACTGGCTGACCGGCATCACCTCGATGCGATTGATGTTGAGGTGCGGCGGCAGGTTGGCGATCCACCAGATCGTGTCGGCGATGTCGCCGGCGGTGATCGGATGGGCGCCGGCGTAGAGCTGGTCGGAGGCGGCCTGGTCGCCGCCGGTGCGCACCAGGGTGAACTCGGTCTCGGCCATGCCCGGCTCCACCGAGGTCACGCGCACGCCGCTGCCGTGCAGGTCGCAGCGCAGGTTCTGCGAGAACTGGGTGACGAAGGCCTTGGTGCCGCCGTACACGTTGCCGCCGCGGTAGGCGTAGCTGCCGGCGATCGAGCTGATGTTGACGATCGCGCCGCGGCGCTCGACCAGTTGCGGCAGCAGCAGGTGGGTCAGCGACACCAGGGCGGTGACGTTGGTGTCGATCATCTGCTTCCACTGCGCCAGATCCGCCTGCTGTGCCGGCGCGGTGCCCAGCGCCAGGCCGGCGTTGTTGACCAGCAGGTCGATGCCGGCGAACGTGGGCGGCAGGTCCGCGTATGCGGAACGCATCGCGGCCTCGTCGCGCACGTCGAACGCCGCCGCGTGCACGCGCTCGGCGCCGTGCTGCGCCACCAGGTGCTGCAGCCGTTCGGCGCGGCGGCCGCTGGCGATCACCCGCCAGCCTCCGGCCACGAAGCGCTCCACGGTGGCGGCGCCGAACCCGGAGGTGGCGCCCGTGATCCAGACGGTCTTGGTGGTCATGCGGGAAGTCCAGCGGGAGATGGCGGCGGCAGGCTTAGCGGCCTTCCTTCAGCGCGATCGCGTTGATGCCGGCGCCGGCCAGGCGCTGCTTGGTCGACTCCAGCTCGGTGGCCGAGCGGAACGGGCCGAGGCGCACGCGGTTGTAGGTCTGCCCGCCGATATTGACCGACTGCACGTTGGCGACGAAGCCCTGCAGCGCGAGTTTCGCCTTCAGCGTTTCCGCGTCGGCGGCGTTCGGGAAGGCGCCGACCTGCAGCAGGTAGCCGCTGCCGGCAGCGGGTTGCGGCACGGCGGTGGCCGGCGCGGCGGTGACGTCCTGGCTGACCGCGGCCGGTGCGTTGGCCGGCGCCGTCGTCGGCGCCGCCTGGGCGGCCTGCTGCGCCTGCAGCTGTGCCGCCTGTTGCTGCTTCTGCTGCTGCTCGACGCGCGCCTGCGCGCTGATCTCGGCGTCGGGGATGCGCACTTCTTTCTCCGACAGCACCGAATAGAAGTCGAATTGCGGCTTCTTCGGTGCGTTGTCGCCGGTCGATTCGAGCACGCCCGGCGCGCTGCCGCGCTCGGCCGTGGCCTGCGGATTCGCCTGCGGGCCGTCGGCCTTGCGCAGGCTGGTCAGCAGGCTGCCGCGCATCATCACGGCCATCAGGATCGCGCCGGCCACCAGGCCGATGACCGCGTAACCCCAGCCCGGGAAACCGTTGCTGCCGTTGCGCACGGCCTGCCGGCCCCTGCCCTTGCGTGCTGCCATTACATCTTCTCCGGGGCGCCGAGGCCCAACAAATCCAGACCATTCTTCAACACCTGGCGGGTCGCCACCACCAGCGCCAGGCGCGCGTTGCGCAAGCTGGCGTCCTCGACCAGGAACTGGTGCGAGTTGTAGTAGGTGTGGAACGCGTTGGCCAGTTCGCGCAGCCACGCCGCGACTAGGTGCGGCTCCAGGTTCGCCGCCGCGGCCTCGACCAGTTCAGGGTACTTCGACAGCTCGGTGAGCAGGATCTGCTCGTGCTCGTTGTCCAGCCGCGCCAGCTGGGCGAGGCCGTCGGCGAGGTCGACCGTGAAGCCCTTCTCCGGCGCCTGGCGCAGCACGCTGCAGACGCGGGCATGCGCGTACTGGATGTAGTAGACCGGGTTGTCGTTCGACTGCGAGCGCGCCAGGTCGATGTCGAACACCAGCTGCGAGTCGGACTTGCGCGAGATCAGGAAGTAGCGCGTGGCGTCCCTGCCGACCTCGTCGATCAGGTCGCGCAGGGTGACGTAGCTGCCGGCGCGCTTGGAGATCTTCACCTCCTCGCCGCCCTTCATCACCGTCACCATCTGGTGCAGCACGTATTCCGGCCAGCCCTTCGGGATGCCGCAGTCGAGCGCCTGCAGGCCGGCCTTCACCCGCGCCAGCGAACCGTGGTGGTCCGAACCCAGCTCGGTGATCGCGCGTTCGTAGCCGCGCTGCCACTTGCTCAGGTGGTAGGCCACGTCGGGCAGGAAGTAGGTATAGGTGCCGTCGGACTTGCGCATCACGCGGTCCTTGTCGTCACCGAAATCGGTGGTGCGCAGCCACAGCGCGCCGCCGTCCTCGTAGGTGTGGCCGTGCGCGACCAGCTCGCGCACGGTCTCCTCCACCTTGCCGTCGGTGTACAGCGACGATTCGAGGAAATAGGTATCGAAGCCCACGCCGAACGCCTGCAGGTCCAGGTCCTGCTCGCGGCGCAGGCTGGCCACGGCGAAGCGGCGGATCGCGTCGAGGTCGTCGACGTCGCCGGCCGCGGTCACCGTCTCGCCATCGGCGACCACCGACTCGCGGTCGAGATAGGCGCGCGCCACGTCGGCGATGTAGTCGCCGCGGTAGCCGTTCTCCGGCCAGCCGCTGTCGTCCGGGGTGATGCCGCGGGCGCGCGCCTGCACCGATATCGCCAGGTTGGCGATCTGCACGCCGGCGTCGTTGTAGTAGAACTCGCGCTTCACGTTCCAGCCGGTGGCGGCGAGCAGGCGGCTCAGGCAGTCGCCGATCGCCGCGGCGCGGCCGTGGCCCACGTGCAGCGGGCCGGTCGGGTTGGCCGAGACGAATTCCACGCCGACAGTCTTGCCGTGGCCGCCGGCGCTGCGCCCGTAGGCGTCGCCTTCGGCCATGATCCGGCGTACCTCGGCGTGATAGGCGCCGGCGCCGAGGAAGAAGTTGATGAAGCCGGGGCCGGCGATCTCGACCTTCTCCACCAGGGTATTCGCCGGCAGCGCGGCGACCAGTTTCTCGGCCAGCTCGCGCGGCTTGGCGCGTGCCGGTTTTGCCAGCAGCATCGCCACATTGCTGGCGAAATCACCATGTTCGCGGCTGCGCGCGCGCTCGATCACGAAGCCGGGCAGGCTGAGATCGGCAGGCAGGGTGGCATCGTCTTGCAGGGACTGGATCGCCTGCAGCACCAGTTCGCGCAGCTGTTCTTTCACGGGTGGGGTCGGTTTCGTGATGGAACCGCCAATCCTAACAGACCGTCATGCCGGCGAAACGCGCCGGGATGGGGCGACACGGCGCGGGCTGATGGGGTAGCACCATGCGAACGGATTTTGATGCGCCGCGGCGAGCCGTCTTGTGGATAAGTCTGTGGGGAAAGCGACAGCTGGCGGCTTCAGGTTCGCCCGGGCGTACCGGGAATTCAGCAATCGAAAGAAATTGTTTATGTATATCAATTGATTATGCAGACAACCTAGAGCCAAAGACCCGATAGGCGCGGCAAGTGCCGGTATCACCGCTTTGTGCATAAGTTTCGGCATCTTGGCGGCGTTTTCGAGGCTCGCGTGCGTCATCCGTTTGTCATGCGGCGCTGCGATACTGGCTGGGTCGCGCCATGAACTCCCCTCCATGGTGTGGCGACGGAGACGCCGCTCTCTCCACCTCCCCAATCGGCCCCGCGGCGTGGCTTGTGCCACGCCGTTTTTTTTGTCCGTGAACAGGTCCTCAGATCAGGCCGCGGGCCGCCATCGACACCGGCTCGCCGCTGCCGATCACCAGGTGGTCGAGCACGCGCACGCCGACCAGTTGCAGCGCGTCGCGCAACTCGTGGGTGATCGCGCGGTCGGCGGCGCTGGGTTCGGCCACGCCGGAGGGGTGGTTGTGGGCGAAGATCACCGCGCAGGCATTGTGCTGCAGGCAGGCCCGCACCACCTCGCGCGGGTGCACGCTGGCGCCATCGACGGTGCCGCGGAACAGCTCCTCGAATGCCAGCACGCGGTGGCGGTTGTCCAGGTACAGGCAGCCGAACACCTCGTACGGCAGATGGCGCAGGCGTGCACGCAGGTAGTCGCCGCTGTCGCGCGGATTGCCCAGGCTGGGTCTCTCCAGCAGCTGTTCGGCCAGGCTGCGCCGTGCCAGCTCCAGCGCGGCGGCGATGCGTGCACGCTTGACCGGTCCCAGTCCGCCGACGCGAATGTGCCGTTCGCTGCGGCTGAGCAGGGTGCCCAGGCTGCCGGCGGTATTCAGCAGTTCGCGGCCCAGCGCCAGCGCGTCCTTGCCGCGGCTGCCGCTGCCCAGCAGCACCGCCAGCAGCTCGGCGTCGGATAGCGCGCTGCTGCCGCGCGCCAGCAGTTTTTCGCGGGGACGTTCGCCTTCGGGCCAGTCGCGGATGCTCATGCTCCCAGCTTGCCCGCTGGCGCCGCCGCCGGGCAGCGGGCAAGACGAGTGAATCCGGTAAGCTAGGCCTCTGCCCGATTGTCAGGCCCGCCTTACATGAGTCTTGCCCAACGCCGCATCCTGCTCGGAGTGTCGGGCGGCATCGCCGCCTACAAGTCCTGCGAACTGGTCCGCCGCCTGCGCGATCTCGATGCCGAGGTGCGCGTGGTGATGACCGAGGGCGCCACCCACTTCGTCAGCCCCACCACGTTCCAGGCGCTGTCCGGCCAGGCCGTGCGGGTCAGCCTGTGGGACGCGCAGGCCGAGGCGGCGATGGGTCATATCGAACTGGCGCGCTGGGCGGAACGCATTCTGGTGGCGCCGGCCAGCGCCGACCTGCTGGCGCGGCTGGCGCACGGCATGGCCGACGACCTGTTGACCACGCTGTGCCTGGCCAGCGCCGCGCCGCTGTACCTGGCGCCGGCGATGAACCAGCAGATGTGGGCGCACCCGGCGGTGCAGGCGAATATCGCCACCTTGCGCCAGCACGGCGCGCAGCTGCTGGGGCCGGCGGTGGGCGACCAGGCCTGCGGCGACGTCGGCAGCGGCCGCATGCTGGAGCCGCACGAATTGCGCGATGCGCTGGTGGCCTCGTTCGGCGATCGTTCGCTGGCCGGGCTGAAGGTGCTGGTCAGCGCCGGCCCTACCTACGAGGACATCGACCCGGTGCGTTTCATCGGCAACCGCAGCTCCGGCCGCATGGGTTTCGCGGTGGCCGAAGCCGCCGCCCAGGCCGGTGCCGAAGTGACCCTGGTGGCCGGGCCGGTAAGCCTGGCCACGCCGGCCGGCGTGGCGCGCCGCGTCGACGTGCGCAGTGCGGCGCAGATGCACGCGGCGGTACTGGCCGCCGCCGCACAGGCGGACGTCTATATCGGTGCGGCCGCGGTCGGCGACTACCGGCCGCTGGAGGTATCCGCGCAGAAGCTGAAAAAGCGCGACGGCAGCGAGCTGACCCTGCGCCTCGGCGAGAACCCGGACATCCTGGCCAGCCTTTCCGCGCAAACCGCGCACCCGTTCCTGGTCGGATTCGCCGCGGAGACGCATGATGTGGCGAGCTATGCGCAGGGCAAGCTGCGCCACAAGGGGCTGGACATGATTGCGGCAAACCAGGTGGGCGGCGGTCTCGGTTTCGAGGCGGCCGACAATGCGTTGACGTTGTACTGGGCCGACGGCGCCGTCGAACTGCCGCGGGCGGCGAAAGCCGAGCTGGCGCGTCAGCTGATCGCCCACGTGGCCGCACGCTACCGGGCGACGCGCGGATGACGATCGACGTCGAACTGAAGATCCTCGATCCGCGTCTCGGCGACAGCATCCCGCTGCCGCAGGCCGCCACGCCCGGCAGTGCCGGCATGGACCTGCGCGCCGCATTGGACGCGCCGCTGACCCTGGCGCCGGGCGAAAGCGCACTGGTGCCCAGCGGCATCGCGATCCACATCGGCGACCCGGGCTGGTGCGCGCTGGTCGTGCCGCGCTCGGGGCTGGGCCACAAGCACGGGCTGGTGATGGGCAACCTGGTCGGGGTGATCGATGCCGACTACCAGGGGCCGTTGATGATTTCGTGCTGGAATCGCGGCAGCCAGTCGTACACCATCGCGGTGGGCGACCGCATCGCCCAGCTGCTGCTGGTGCCGGTGGCGCAGGCACGGTTGAACGTCGTGGCCGATTTCGCGCCAAGCGAACGCGGCGGCGGCGGGTTCGGTTCCACCGGCATCCAATAATCAGCCGGGCTGGCCCGAGCGGGTCGGGCCGGCCCTAGGCTACAGCCGCGGGGGCGGGTATGGCGTTGAACATCGCGAACGAACGGCTGCGAGGCCTGCGGGTCGACTGGCAGGCGCTGCTGCCGCTGGCCGGCGGCACCGTGCTGCTGCTGCTGGGTCTGTTCTGTGCGTGGCAGACCTGGCTGATTGCCGACGAAGGCAATGCGATCCAGCGCGTGCATATGGCCCAGGACGAGGCCGTCCAGGCGCTGTCCCGGGAAATCGCCAGTCAGCGCGGTGCGGTCGAAAAGGTGCTGGCAGGCGTGGACCCGGCAACCTTGATGAGCGACCCGGCGCGGTCCGCCGCGGCGCTGCGCCAGCAACTGCCGCAGGCGAAGAAGCTGGAACTGTACAGCGGCGACCTCAGCGAGGTGCTCAAGGCCAATTACCGCGAATTCGGCTACGCCAAGGCGGCCCAGCTGATGGCCGCGCAGAGTGCCGAAGGCGTGCCGCTGGCGCAGAGCGTCTCCTATGGCAACGGCGATCGCCGGCTGAGCCTGGTGATTCCGCTGGGGCCGCCGCAGCAAGCCCAGGCCTGGGCCTGGGTCGAGTTGCCGTTCGCTCCGCTGAGGCAGCGTTTCGCCGCGGTTTCGCCAGCCGGCGGCCGCCTCGACCTGCGCCAGGGCGACGATAGCGGCTACGTGCAGCTGTTCTCGCACGGCACCACCTCGGCCGAAGCCGAGGCGGCCGGCAAGCCGATCGCGGGCAGCGTGTTCAGTGTCGGCGCCGGCCTGCCGGGTGCCTTCATCGTGTTGCCGCGTTCGTGGCTGCTGAGCGGGCTGCTGACCTTGTTCGGCCTCGGTGGCGGCGGCTACCTGCTGTGGCTGCGCCTGCGCCATCTGCGGGCACCGTCCGAAGCGGAACAGCCCGAAGCCGCGGTCGAAGTCCCCAAGGTCGCGGCGGTCCGCGTCCGACCGCCGGCGCCGGCCGCGCCGCCGGTTGCGGCGGCGGTCGGCGTGGACCCGGGCATCTTCCGCGCGTACGACGTGCGCGGCGTGGTCGGCAAGACCTTGAACAAGGACGTGGCGCGCGTGCTGGGCCAGTCGATCGGCACGCTGATGGGCGAGAAGGGCCTGCGCGAGATCGTGGTCGGCCGCGATGGCCGGCTGTCCGGGCCGGAACTGGCCGGGGCACTGGCCGAAGGCCTGCGCGAGGCCGGCGTGGACGTGATCGACATCGGCGCAGTGCCGACGCCGGTGGTGTACTACGCCACCTACCGCTTCAACACCGGCTGCGGCGTGGCCGTCACCGGCAGCCACAACCCGCCGGACTACAACGGCTTCAAGATCGTGGTCGGCGGCGAGACGCTGTCCGAAGGGGCGATCCAGGACCTGTACCAGCGCATCGCCAGCGGCGCGCTGGCCAGCGGCGGCGGCGGTGGCCTGCGCCAGGTCGACGTGGCGCCGGACTATATCGAGAAGATCATCTCCGACGTGCTGGCCGAGCGCCGCCTGAAGGTCGTGGTCGATTGCGGCAACGGCATTCCCGGCGCGATCGCGCCGCAGGTGCTGGAGGGCGTCGGTTGCGAGGTGATCCCGCTGTACTGCGACGTCGACGGCACGTTCCCGAACCACCATCCGGACCCGTCCGATCCGGCCAACCTAGAAGACCTGATCCTCGCGGTGAGACAGACCGGGGCCGACCTGGGCATGGCGTTCGACGGCGATGGCGACCGCCTCGGCGTGGTCACCAAGGGCGGCGAGATCATCTATCCCGACCGCCTGCTGATGCTGTTCGCGCGCGACGTGCTGTCGCGCCAGCCCGGCGCCACGATCATCTACGACGTGAAGTGCACCAGCCACCTGAAGGGGCAGATCCTGGATGCCGGCGGCAGTCCGCTGATGTGGCGCACCGGGCATTCGCTGATCAAGGCGAAGATGCGCGAGACCGGCGCCGAACTGGCCGGCGAGATGAGCGGGCACTTCTTCTTCAAGGAGCGCTGGTACGGCTTCGACGACGGCGTCTACGCCGCCGCGCGGCTGCTGGAGATCCTCGCCGGCGACCTGCAGGGGCGCCGCCCGGAGGAGATCTTCGCGACGTTGCCGAAGAGCGTCTCCACGCCGGAACTGAAGGTCGAGCTGGCCGAGGGCGAGCACTACCGCTTCATGGACAAGCTGCGCCAGCAGGCCAATTTCGAGGACGCCACCCTGGTCACCATCGACGGCATGCGCGCGGACTGGCCGGACGGCTGGGGACTGGTGCGCGCGTCGAACACCACGCCGGTGCTGGTGCTGCGTTTCGAGGCGGACAGCCCGGTCGCGCTGAAGCGGATCCAGCAGGTCTTCCGCCAGCAGCTGCTGGCAGTGGATCCCGGGCTGAAGCTGCCCTTCTGACATCGCGGGCCTGGACAGGATGTCGAGGCTCATTCCGGCGGATGGCGGGGTTCACATCGCCGCAGAACTGCCCTACTCCGCCGGCTGCTCCTGCGCCGCCTTGAGTTCGCGATAGTGCGCCAACTGCCCGACCTGCTGTTGCACGGTCTGTGCGTGCAAGGTCTGCTGGCGGCGCAGCGTGTTGCGCAGGGTGGCGACCACGTTGCGCTGCTGCGCGATGCTGTCGGCCAGGAATTTCGGCACCGGGCTCTTGGCGTTCTCGAGGTCGGCCGCGCGGCCGAGCAGGTCGGTCAGGGCCTTTTCCTGGCTGCGCAGGTTGATCTGGGTGGTGTGGATCTGCTGGTCGATGGTGTCCAGCGCCTGCTGCAGCGAGATCTGGTAGGACTCCTCGTCCGGATAGGCCGCCAGCATCTGCGTGTCGGCGTTTGCGCGCTCCTGCGCGGCGCGCTGTTTGGCCGCCTGTTCGGCGGCCAGCTTGTTGGCCGCGGCGCGTTCTGCGGCGGTCAGCTGGCGCGGTACGTGTTGCACCACCAGGCCACGGTCGTTGACCAGGTCGTAGCCGTACTTCATCGCTTCGGCGGTGAGGCTGTCACTGAAGTGCATCAGGCCTTGCCCGTCGTACCACTTGTAACGGATGTTGCCGGTGTTCTGGGCGCGCGCCGACAGGCTCGCGACCAGTACGACAGCAGCAATGACGAGCAATGGTTTGCGCATGGATTCCTCTCTCGTTGCCCAGTATAGCCAGCGTTATCGCGCTGCCTAGTTCCGCGCCGACGGCAGCGGCCGCCAGTGTGACCGGGTTCGCCTGAGTCTATCGGCCGAACAGGCTCTCAACGCTGAACCCCGTAGCGCTCGCGGTAAGCCAGCAGGCGGGCATGCTCGGCGGCCAGCTGCGGGCGCTCGCCGGCATATGCCAGCACGTCGTCGAGGCCGGTGATCGCGATCACCGGGATGCCATAGTCGGCGGCCACTTCCTGTGCGGCGGAGCGTTCGCCCTGGCCGCGCTCCTGCCGGTCCAGCGCGATCAGCACGCCGGCAGGCGTGGCGCCGTGCGCGCGGATCAGCGCCAGCGATTCGCGCACCGCGGTGCCGGCGGTCATCACGTCGTCGACGATCAGCACGCGGCCCTTGAGCGGGGCGCCGACCAGCACGCCGCCCTCGCCGTGATCCTTCGCCTCCTTGCGGTTGTAGGCCCACGGCAGGTCGCGGCCGTGGCCGTCGGCCAGCGCGATCGCGGTGGCGGCGGCCAGCGCGATGCCCTTGTAGGCGGGGCCGAACAGCATGTCGACGGCGATGCCGGCGTTCATCACGGCGGCGGCATAGGCGCGGCCGAGTTGGGCCAGCGCGGCGCCGGAGTCGATCCGCCCCATGTTGAAGAAGTACGGGCTGTGGCGGCCGGATTTCAGGGTGAAATCGCCGAAGCGCAGTACTTCGCGTTGCAGTGTGAGTTCGATGAAGTCGCGCTGGTAATCGTGCACGGGTACGTCTCGCAAGCGGTGGAGTCAGGGCAGTGGCCGCCGCAGCAGGCGCTGCGGGCCGGAACGCCCGCCATGGTACAGCTCGCCGCTGTCGTCGAAGCCGGCGCGCTGGTACAGCCGCAGGGCCGCGTGGTTGCTGCGGTCGACCATCAGCACCAGTTGGCGCGCCCACGGGCGACGCCGGGCGAGGTCGGCGAACATGGCCTGCAACGCCAGTTGACCCAGGCCGCGGCCTTGCCAGGCGGCATCGATGAAGAACCCGCGCAGGCCCAGCGACGGCGGTTCGAGGTCGCGCCCCGTCACACCGCGCGGCGTGGCTTCGACGCAGTAGTAGCCGACCGGCGTGTCGCCACGCAGGATCGCCATCGCTTCGCTGTCGGGGCACAGCGCCACGTCGGCCAGCAGGTCGGCGATCGCGCCGACCCAGCCGCGCTGGACCGGCAGTACGTGCAGGCCCAGCAGCTTCGGGCGCAGTGCGTCGTCGACCGGGACGACGCGGATGGCGGCAGTGGCTGGCATGTTCGCTTCCATGGCGGTGGCGGGGTGCCGTGGTTGTTATGATCACCCATCACGAGATCGGGAGAGTCCATGCGCATCATCAGCCTCAACGCCAACGGCATCCGCTCGGCCGCCACCAAGGGCGTGTTCGACTGGCTGCGCAAGCAGGACGCCGACGTGATCTGCCTGCAGGAAACCAAGGCGCAGGAAGGCCAGCTGACCGACGCGATGTTCCGACCCGACGGCCACCACTGCTTCTACCGCGACGCCAGCAGCAAGAAGGGCTACAGCGGCGTGGCGATCTACGCCAGGCGCGAGCCGGACCAGGTGCTGACCGAACTGGGCTGGGACGAGTTCGACAACGAAGGCCGCTACATCGAGGCGCGCTTCGGCAATCTCAGCGTGGTCTCGCTGTATTTCCCGTCCGGCTCCTCCGGCGACGAGCGCCAGCAGTTCAAGTTCAAGGCGATGGAGTGGATCACGCCGATCTTCGATGCGTGGCTGAAAAGCGGCCGGGACTACGTGATCTGCGGCGACTGGAACATCGTGCACACGAGGAACGACATCAAGAACTGGTCGTCCAACCAGAAGAACTCCGGCTGCCTGCCGGAAGAGCGCGCGTGGCTGGACCTGCTGTTCCACGAGCGCGGCTGGGTCGACAGCTTCCGCGCGATCAAGCCGGACGCCGTCGAATACACCTGGTGGTCGAACCGCGGCCAGGCGCGCGCGAACAACGTGGGTTGGCGCATCGACTACCAGGTCATCACGCCGTCCTTGCGCCAGCGTCTCAAGTCCTGCTCGATCTACCGCGACGAACGCTTCTCCGACCACGCGCCGTACACAGTCGACTATGCCGACTGAGCCGCTGCCACGTAAGCCGGCGAAGCCGTCGGTATGGCGGGCGTTCGCCCAGCCGGCGGCGTGGACGATGTTCCTGTTCGGCTTTTCCTCCGGCCTGCCGTTCCTGCTGGTGGCCGGCACGCTGGCGTACTGGCTGAAGGAAAACGGCATCGAGCTGAAAGACATCACGATGATCGCCAGCGCCGGCATGACCTACGCGTTCAAGTTCGTGTGGGCGCCGCTGCTCGACCATTGGCGAATCCCCGGCTTCGCCCGGCTCGGCCAGCGCCGCGGCTGGCTGCTGTTTGCGCAGCTGGGCGTGACGGTCGGGTTGCTGGCGATGGCGGTGCTGACGCCGGCGCAGCTGGCTCCGTTCGTGGCGGCCACGCTGGCGGTGGCGTTCTTTGGCGCGACCCAGGACATCGCGGTGGATGCCTACCGCATCGAGATCGCGCCGATCGAGGCGCAGGGCGCGCTGGTCGCCACCTACTCGCTGGGCTACCGGATCGGGCTGCTGCTGGCCGGCGCGGTGGCGCTGATCCTGGCCGACCACCTGCCGTGGCGGCTGGTCTACGCGTTGATGGCGATCGCGATGGCGGTGCCGCTGGCGACCACGCTGATGGCGCGCGAGCCGGACGTGCTGCGGGTACGGGCTGCGCGCTGGCGCGACGCGATGCGCGAGAGCGTGATCGATCCGTTCGCCGATTTCTTCCGTCGCTACGGCTGGGCGCTGGCCGGCGTGACGCTGCTGTTCCTGCTGCTGTTCAAGATGCCCGAGCAGGCCACGATCGGCGGCATCATGAGCCCGTTCTATCGCGACATGGGTTTCTCCAAGACCGAGATCGGCACCATCACCAAGATCTACGGCATCTGGATCGGCATCGTCGGCGTGTTCATCGGCGGCGCCGCGGTGGCGCGCTGGGGCGCGTGGCGTCCGCTCGGCGTCACCATCGTGCTGTGCGGCTGCAGCAACCTGCTGTACCTGTTGCTGATCGCCCACCCCGGCAACCTGCTGGTGCTGACCCTGGTGATCTCCGGCGAAAACCTGACCCTGGGCATGCTGGGGCCGCCGACGGTGGCGTTCCTGTCCTCGCTGGTCAACCGCCAGCACACCGCGACGCAGTACGCGCTGCTGAGCTCGCTGGTCAACCTGCCCGGCAAGCTGCTCGGCTTTTTCGCCGGCGGCATCGCCACGGCCACCGGCTACGGCGGCTACTTCGTCATCACGGTGCTGGCGGTGCTGCCGTCGATGCTGCTGTTCGCCTGTCTGTGGCGCTACTTCCGCGGCGTCGAACGCGCACGCGTGGCGGCGGAAGCGGCTGCGTAGGCGCCCAGCCGGGCAGCGTGGCGGCGCTCACAGTAAAACTGCCAAGTCATCCACGGAATCGTCGTCGCGACGCCTGGCTTCGTCATGGCTGTGCAAGCATCCGGCACGACAGGGGGCACGTGCAACAGGGAGTGACGCTTGTGCCGGACATGATCTTGCAGCACGTCGACAGTCTGCTCACCGAGCGCATCCGGGCGCTGGCCAGGGAACGCCAGTGCTCGATCAACGACGTGATGCTGCACGCCTTGCGCAATGGCCTGGGCATCTCGGCCGCCCAGCATTTCAGCGAAAGCCTGCGCGACCCGGAGGCGCTGACCGTGCTCGAAGGCCAGTGGGAAGCTGCGGAACAGGGAGTGTTCCAGGAAGCGCTGCGCGCGCTGGCGCAGACCCGCCCGACCCAGCTGGCGCCGGAGCGCATCCGTTACGACGAACCCGCGGCAGGCGCGGAGTAGATCGCGCCAAGCACCCGCGGTCCGCGCGCGCCGGTGACCGCCGGCAGGTTGCCGGGCAGGCCGAGCAGGCGCTGTCGTGCCAGCCAGGCGAACGCGGTAGCTTCGAGGAAATCCGGGTCGATGCCGTAGCGCGATGTGCTCAGCAGTGCGCGGGGCGCCAGCAGTTCGCCCAGCCGCCGCATCAGCGCGCCGTTGTGCACGCCGCCGCCGCAAGTCAGCACCTCTTCCGCGTCCGGCGCGTGTTGTGCGATCGCCATGGCGACGCTGCGCGCGGTGAGTTCCAGCAGGGTTGCCTGCACGTCGGCCGGATCCAGCGCGGCGAATGGCGCACGCGTGGCCAGCCACGCCAGGTGGAAATGCTCGCGTCCGGTGCTTTTCGGCGGCGGCAGCGCGAAGTAGGGATCGGCCAGCAAGGCATCGAGCAAGCCGGCGTCGGGGCGGCCGCTGGCGGCGTACGCGCCGTCGCGGTCGAACGGCTCGCCGCGCTGGCGCAGGCACCAGGCATCGAGCAGGCCGTTGGCCGGGCCGGTGTCGAAGCCGAGCACGCGGCCGTCGGCGCCAAGCACGGTGATGTTGGCGATGCCGCCGAGGTTGAGCACCACCCGCGCATGTCCCGGCCGGGCCAGCAGCATCGCGTGCAGCGCCGGCAGCAAGGGCGCGCCCTGCCCGCCCGCGGCGATGTCGGCGCGGCGGAAATCCGCCACCACGTCGATGCTGCAGCGTTCGGCGATCACGCTGGGATCGCCCAGTTGCAGCGTGAACGGATACGTCCCGGTCGGGCGGTGGCGCAGGGTCTGGCCATGCGAGCCGATCGCGCGGACGGCTGTTGCCGGGGTACCGCTGTGTTCGAGCAGCTGCAGCGCCGCGTCGGCGAAGCCGTGGCCGATTTCGACGTCCAGCCGTCCAAACGTATCCAGGTCCAGTGCGGTTTCGCCCTGGGCCAGGGCAAGCATGCGTTCACGCAGCGCCGTGGGCCAGGGATGCGCGTGGCTGGCCAGCAGCTGCGGCACGCCGCGGCTGAAGCTGACCAGCACGCTGTCGATGCTGTCCGCGCTGGTGCCGGAGATCAGTCCGAGGTAGAGCGCCGAGGCGTCGTCGTCCACGCGCGGCGGACGCTCAGTTGTCGTGGTTGGCGGGGGCGTTGGCACGCGCCAGCTTGATGCGGGAGTCCAGTTCGGTCAGGCGCGCCAGCTGGGGTTTCACCACTTCGGCCTTGAAACGCGCCATCTGCGCGGCCGGCAGCGGCTGGGGCTTGGGCAGCGTGACCGTCTGCGGGTTGCGCTGTACGCCGTTGACGCGGAATTCGTAGTGCAGGTGCGGGCCGGTGGCGAGGCCGGTCATGCCGACGTAGCCGATCACTTCGCCCTGGCGCACGCGTTCGCCCACGTGTTGACCCTTCACGAAGCGCGACATGTGGCCGTAGGCGGTGCTGATGGTCTTGTCGTGCTGGATCACCACGAAGTTGCCGTAGCCGCGCTCCCAGCCGTGGTACTTGATCACGCCGTCGCCGGCCGCATGGATCGGGGTGCCGCTGGGCGCGGCGTAGTCGACGCCCTTGTGCGCCCGCATGCGGCCGAGGATCGGGTGCATGCGGGCCGCGGTGAACTGCGAGGATATGCGGGTGAAATCGACCGGGATGCGCAGGAACGATTTCTGGATCGGCCGTCCGTCTTCGCTGTACCAGCCGTAGCTGCCGTCGGCCTTCTTGAAGCGGTAGGCGGTGTAGCGCTTGCCCTGGTTGACGAACTCGGCGGCGATGATGTTGCCCTGGCCGTAGCGCACGCCGTCGCGGTAGATGTCGTCGTAGATCACTGTGAAGCTGTCGCCGACGCGGAGATCCTGCACGAAGTCGATGTCGTACTTGAACAGGTCGGCAAGCTTGCCCACCATCGCCGCATCCATGCCGGCCTGGTCACCGGCAGCGTACAGGCTGCTGCGGATCACGCCATGCGCCACCTGTTCGCGCAGGTCCATGTCGCGCTGCTGGATGGCGACGGTGGGCTGCGCGCCGTCGAGACGGACGGTGGCGCGGCTGGCCTGGTCGCGATCGAAGCGGAAACCCTTGAGGCTGCCGTCGCTGCCGAGCAGGAAGTCGAATTCCTGGCCCGGACGGATGCTGTGCAGGGCGGATTTCGCGCCGGCGGCGGCGTCCATCACCTTCTGCAGATCGGTCATGTCGAGGCCGCGGGCGGTGAAAATATCCGACAGCGTCTGGCCCGGCTGCACCCGCACCACCTGCCAGTCGTCCACGGTCGCGGCCGTGACGCTGACCGGCGCGATCTTGGGCAGCGCCAGCGGCAGCAACGAGTGCACTTCCGGCGTGGGCGCGGGACGCATTGCGCTGGCCCAGGCGGGCATGATGAAGCCGGACAACAGGGTGATCAGCAGCGCGGTGCCGGCGAGTACCAGACGCTCGCGGTTCCAGCGGATCGGCTCGATCTCGCCCGAGCGATTGAACGACCAGTGTGCACGGCGCTCGTAGAAGTGGGAGTGCCGACGCTGTGCCTTGCGACAGATCGCCTGCTTGCGGGTTTGCCGCGCCCCCTGCTTTTCTTCTGCCATGCTGTACACGCCCGCGCTACAAAGTAACAAACTTCGCGTACCATAACGGTCATGTGCAAAGGGCGTCAACGCCTTTCGCATCAAGGGTTTGCAACGCATTCCTGGTTAACACACAATTAACGTTGACGGCACGGTCACATTGCGGGCCGCTGCCCACTTCATCAGAGAGAAACCCATGAGCGAGCTTGAGCAGGCGCTGGCCACGATTGCGCGCGGCGCCGACGAAATCATCAAGCGGGAGGATCTGGCCGAGCGTCTGAAAAGCGGTCGCCCGCTGCGGATCAAGGCCGGCTTCGACCCGACGGCGCCGGATCTGCACCTGGGCCACACCGTGTTGCTGAACAAGATGCGCCAGTTTCAGGACCTGGGTCACCAGGTGATCTTCCTGATCGGCGACTTCACCGGCATGATCGGCGACCCTACCGGCAAGAACGTCACCCGCAAGCCGCTCAGCCGCGAAGACGTGCTGGCCAACGCCGAGACCTATGCCGAGCAGGTCTACAAAGTGCTTGACCGCGAGAGGACCGAGCTGCGCTTCAATTCCGAATGGTTCGGCCAGATGTCGGCGGCCGACATGATCAGGCTGGCTGCCCAGCACACCGTGGCGCGCATGCTCGAGCGCGACGACTTCACCAAGCGCTATGCGGCGCAGCAGCCGATCGCGATCCACGAATTCCTGTATCCGCTGGTGCAGGGCTACGACTCGGTGGCGTTGAAGGCGGACGTGGAACTGGGCGGCACCGACCAGAAGTTCAACCTGCTGATGGGCCGCGCGCTGCAGGAACACCACGGCCAGCCGCCGCAGATCGTGTTGACCATGCCGCTGCTGGAAGGCCTGGATGGCATCAACAAGATGTCCAAGTCGCTTGGCAACTACATCGGCATCAACGAGCCGGCGATCGACATCGTCACCAAGACCATGAGGATCGGCGACGAACTGATGTGGCGCTGGTTCGAGTTGCTCAGCTTCGACGTGTCGCTGGACGAGCTGGCCCGGATGGAGCAGGACATTGCCAGCGGTGCACTCAACCCGCGCGACGCCAAGCTGCGCCTCGCGCGCGAGCTGGCTGCACGCTTTCACGACACGGCGGCCGCCGAGCAGGCGATCGCGGGCTGGCATGCCGTCGTACGCGGCGAAGGCGATACTTCGCTGCTGCCGCAGGCCGACGTCGTGGTGCCGGCTGAAGGCATGCGGCTGGCGGCCTTGCTGACCGCGGCAGGACTCACCGCCAGCAACTCCGAGGCAAACCGCAAGTTGAAGGAGCGCGCCGTGCGCATCGACGCCGAAGTGGTGGTGGATGCACAGCGCGTCTTCAGCGCCGGCTTCGAGGGCGTACTGCAGGTGGGCAAGCGCAACTTTGCCCGTGTGAAGCTCGTGCTCGCCTGATTTCGCCACGTCCGCGCCGGCAGGCGTGGCGGTGCGGACACTCTGCGAAAAAGAAAATTCGGCGACGCCACAGTCGCTTGCGAAGATTTCGTGAAATTTTTCTCAAGAAACGCTTGCCAAATAAAACACAGCCCGTATTATTCGCGGCCCGCAGTCGCCCAACGTCGCAAGATGGACTGACGGGACCTCGAAGAAGCTTCGCCGAGGGTGTTGACGGTCTAGAAAAGCGATGTAGAATGGGCGGCTCACCCGGGACGAAAGGTTGCGGGGTGATCACCGAAACGGTGGTCGGCGGGAAGATCTTTGACAGTGTGCGCAGGTGAATTGTGTGGACGTCTTGTGTTGGAGGGTTGCGACCTGTCCAAGCAATGCAAGCGTCCCACCAAGTAAAAGTCAGTAATGAGTTTTGATTGGTTGGGAAGAACGCTTCAGAAAGATAGATCGTCTCCGGACGATCGAAAACTTAAGTGAAGAGTTTGATCCTGGCTCAGATTGAACGCTGGCGGCATGCCTAACACATGCAAGTCGAACGGCAGCACAGAGGAGCTTGCTCCTTGGGTGGCGAGTGGCGGACGGGTGAGTAATGCATCGGGACCTACCCAGACGTGGGGGATAACCTCGGGAAACCGGGACTAATACCGCATACGTCCTACGGGAGAAAGCGGGGGACCTTCGGGCCTCGCGCGGTTGGACGGACCGATGTGCGATTAGCTAGTTGGTAGGGTAATGGCCTACCAAGGCGACGATCGCTAGCTGGTCTGAGAGGATGATCAGCCACACTGGGACTGAGACACGGCCCAGACTCCTACGGGAGGCAGCAGTGGGGAATATTGGACAATGGGCGCAAGCCTGATCCAGCAATGCCGCGTGTGTGAAGAAGGCCTTCGGGTTGTAAAGCACTTTTATCAGGAACGAAATACCACGGGTTAATAACCTGTGGGGCTGACGGTACCTGAGGAATAAGCACCGGCTAACTTCGTGCCAGCAGCCGCGGTAATACGAAGGGTGCAAGCGTTAATCGGAATTACTGGGCGTAAAGGGTGCGTAGGCGGTTGTTTAAGTCTGTCGTGAAATCCCCGGGCTCAACCTGGGAATGGCGATGGATACTGGGCAGCTAGAGTGTGTCAGAGGATGGTGGAATTCCCGGTGTAGCGGTGAAATGCGTAGAGATCGGGAGGAACATCAGTGGCGAAGGCGGCCATCTGGGACAACACTGACGCTGAAGCACGAAAGCGTGGGGAGCAAACAGGATTAGATACCCTGGTAGTCCACGCCCTAAACGATGCGAACTGGATGTTGGTCTCAACTCGGAGATCAGTGTCGAAGCTAACGCGTTAAGTTCGCCGCCTGGGGAGTACGGTCGCAAGACTGAAACTCAAAGGAATTGACGGGGGCCCGCACAAGCGGTGGAGTATGTGGTTTAATTCGATGCAACGCGAAGAACCTTACCTGGCCTTGACATGTCCGGAATCCTGCAGAGATGCGGGAGTGCCTTCGGGAATCGGAACACAGGTGCTGCATGGCTGTCGTCAGCTCGTGTCGTGAGATGTTGGGTTAAGTCCCGCAACGAGCGCAACCCTTGTCCTTAGTTGCCAGCACATCATGGTGGGAACTCTAAGGAGACTGCCGGTGACAAACCGGAGGAAGGTGGGGATGACGTCAAGTCATCATGGCCCTTACGGCCAGGGCTACACACGTACTACAATGGTCGGTACAGAGGGTTGCCATACCGCGAGGTGGAGCCAATCCCAGAAAGCCGATCCCAGTCCGGATCGGAGTCTGCAACTCGACTCCGTGAAGTCGGAATCGCTAGTAATCGCGGATCAGCTATGCCGCGGTGAATACGTTCCCGGGCCTTGTACACACCGCCCGTCACACCATGGGAGTGGGTTGCTCCAGAAGGCGTTAGTCTAACCGCAAGGAGGACGACGCCCACGGAGTGGTCCATGACTGGGGTGAAGTCGTAACAAGGTAGCCGTATCGGAAGGTGCGGCTGGATCACCTCCTTTCAAGAAATGACGGCGTGAGTCTTCACGCAAGACGTCCACACAAGACACCTGTACTTTACGCAAAGTCCCTTTTGCGAAGAGCAAAACCGGCCATCCATGGCCGGACTCTTCAACAAAAGCCGGTCCGAACCCAGGTTCGAGGCAGGCTGGCGTAGGTTCTGGGGCTCGATCTCTGGGTCTGTAGCTCAGGTGGTTAGAGCGCACCCCTGATAAGGGTGAGGCCGGTGGTTCGAGTCCACCCAGACCCACCATTACCTCACGCGAGTCCATCCGCGAAGGGCAGATCAAGACCGCCCTTCCCTGGGCGGACTCCTCAAGGGGCCTTAGCTCAGCTGGGAGAGCACCTGCTTTGCAAGCAGGGGGTCGTCGGTTCGATCCCGACAGGCTCCACCATCAAGCGCCGCGTGAAGTATCAGCACACCCAAGATTTTGAAATCATCCGGCATTGAGGCCGGTGTGATGTTCTTTGAAAACACGTAAACGAGTGACAAGCGTCTTGGTTCGAACCGAACCGAGACAAGTGTTAAGGCACGAAAACGAAGTAACTTGGCTGCACCTGAGGAGGGTGTAGGCCCCGAGGCGACTTGGGGTTATATGGTCAAGCGACTAAGCGTATACGGTGGATGCCTTGGCAGTCAGAGGCGATGAAGGACGTGGCAGCCTGCGAAAAGTGTCGGGGAGCTGGCAACAAGCTTTGATCCGGCAATGTCCGAATGGGGAAACCCACCGCGCAAGCGGTACCGTGCACTGAATACATAGGTGTACGGGGCGAACCCGGGGAACTGAAATATCTAAGTACCCGGAGGAAAAGAAATCAACCGAGATTCCCTGAGTAGCGACGAGCGAACGGGGACTAGCCCAAAAGCACATTGTGTTCTAGTCAAACGGCATGGAAAGGCCGGCCATAGATGGTGATAGCCCAGTCGACGAAAGGGCACTTTGTGTGAAATTGAGTAAGGCGGGGCACGTGAAACCTTGTCTGAACATGGGGGGACCATCCTCCAAGGCTAAATACTACTGACTGACCGATAGCGAACTAGTACCGTGAGGGAAAGGCGAAAAGAACCCCGGAGAGGGGAGTGAAATAGACCCTGAAACCGTATACGTACAAGCAGTGGAAGCCCGCAAGGGTGACTGCGTACCTTTTGTATAATGGGTCAGCGACTTACTGTCAGTGGCAAGCTTAACCGTATAGGGGAGGCGAAGAGAAATCGAGTCTGAATAGGGCGCATAGTCTCTGGCAGTAGACCCGAAACCGAGTGATCTATCCTTGGCCAGGTTGAAGGTGCGGTAACACGCACTGGAGGACCGAACCCACATCTGTTGCAATAGATGGGGATGAGCTGAGGATAGGAGTGAAAGGCTAAACAAACTCGGAGATAGCTGGTTCTCCTCGAAAGCTATTTAGGTAGCGCCTCGGACGAATCTTCCTGGGGGTAGAGCACTGTTATGGCTAGGGGGTCATCGCGACTTACCAAACCATGGCAAACTCCGAATACCAGGACAGACTATCCGGGAGACACACGGCGGGTGCTAACGTCCGTCGTGAAAAGGGAAACAACCCAGACCCGCAGCTAAGGTCCCAAAGTCATAGCTAAGTGGAAAACGATGTGGAAAGGCATAGACAGCCAGGAGGTTGGCTTAGAAGCAGCCATCCTTTAAAGAAAGCGTAATAGCTCACTGGTCGAGTCGGTCTGCGCGGAAGATTTAACGGGGCTAAGCTATGCACCGAAGCTCGGGGTGTGCACCTTTAGGTGTACGCGGTAGAGGAGCGTTCCGTAAGCCTGTGAAGGTGGATTGTAAAGTCTGCTGGAGGTATCGGAAGTGCGAATGCTGACATGAGTAACGATAATGGGGGTGAAAAGCCCCCACGCCGAAAGCCCAAGGTTTCCTCGCGCAACGTTCATCGGCGCAGGGTGAGTCGGCCCCTAAGGCGAGGCAGAAATGCGTAGTCGATGGGAAGCTGGTTAATATTCCAGCACTTTTCTACAGTGCGATGTGGGGACGGAGAAAGTTAGGTCTACCGGGCGTTGGTTGTCCCGGGGAAAGGCGGTAGGCATGGGTCTTAGGCAAATCCGGGGCCCTTTATGCCGAGCACCGAGACGAGTCCTATTTGGACGAAGTGACTGATACTACGCTTCCAGGAAAAGCCACTAAGCTTCAGCTGTAGAAAAACCGTACCGTAAACCGACACTGGTAGGCAGGGTGAGAATCCCAAGGCGCTTGAGAGAACTCGGGTGAAGGAACTAGGCAAAATGGCACCGTAACTTCGGGAGAAGGTGCGCCCATCGACGTGGTCACGTGCGTGACTGAGCGTTGATGGGTCGCAGTAACCTGGCCGCTGCGACTGTTTATCAAAAACACAGCACTCTGCAAACACGAAAGTGGACGTATAGGGTGTGACGCCTGCCCGGTGCTGGAAGGTTAATTGATGGGGTCAGCCGCAAGGCGAAGCTCTTGATCGAAGCCCCAGTAAACGGCGGCCGTAACTATAACGGTCCTAAGGTAGCGAAATTCCTTGTCGGGTAAGTTCCGACCTGCACGAATGGCGTAACGACAGCGGCGCTGTCTCCACCCGAGACTCAGTGAAATTGAATTCGCTGTGAAGATGCAGCGTTCCCGCGGCAAGACGGAAAGACCCCGTGAACCTTTACTATAGCTTTACACTGAACGTTGAGTTCTTCTGTGTAGGATAGGTGGGAGGCTTTGAAGCGCAGACGCCAGTTTGCGTGGAGCCATCCTTGAAATACCACCCTGAAGTGCTTGACGTTCTAACCTCGGCCCGTGATCCGGGTCAGGGACCGTGTATGGTGGGTAGTTTGACTGGGGCGGTCTCCTCCCAAAGAGTAACGGAGGAGCACGAAGGTACGCTCAGCGCGGTCGGACATCGCGCACTGTGTGCAATGGCATAAGCGTGCTTGACTGCGAGATCGACGGATCAAGCAGGTACGAAAGTAGGTCATAGTGATCCGGTGGTTCTGTATGGAAGGGCCATCGCTCAACGGATAAAAGGTACTCCGGGGATAACAGGCTGATACCGCCCAAGAGTTCATATCGACGGCGGTGTTTGGCACCTCGATGTCGGCTCATCACATCCTGGGGCTGTAGCCGGTCCCAAGGGTATGGCTGTTCGCCATTTAAAGTGGTACGCGAGCTGGGTTCAGAACGTCGTGAGACAGTTCGGTCCCTATCTGTCGTGGGCGTTGGAGATTTGAGGGGGGCTGCTCCTAGTACGAGAGGACCGGAGTGGACGTTCCGCTGGTGTTCGGGTTGTCATGCCCATGGCATTGCCCGGTAGCTACGAACGGAAGTGATAACCGCTGAAAGCATCTAAGCGGGAAGCACGCCCCAAGATGAGATCTCCCGAGAGCTTGACTCTCCTTAAGGCACCATCAAGACCAGGTGGTTGATAGGTCAGGTGTGGAAGCGCAGCAATGCGTTCAGCTAACTGATACTAATGAGCCGTGCGGCTTGACCATATAACCCCAAGTGGCTTCGCGGGTTTTAACGAAAGTCCGATTCGCATTCACCTCGACGCTTGTCACTCGTTTACGATTTATTGAAGCCGGCGCACTGGCGCTGCTTCAACCCCTTCCCTGGCGGCCATAGCGGCGTGGTCCCACCTGATCCCATCCCGAACTCAGAAGTGAAACGCGCATGCGCCGATGGTAGTGTGGCTTTGCCATGCAAGAGTAGGTCACCGCCAGGGGCTTTATCCTTAGAAGGCCTCCCCATCCGGGGAGGCCTTCGTCTTTTTGGCGTTTGCCGCGGCGATCGCCGATCGCCGGCTCACACGGCTCTCCGTCTCGGGCTTTATCCTGAAACACCCTCATCGGCAACGGTGAGGGTGTTTTCCCCGGCGTCGAAATATCGATTCCATCACCGCGGGCAATGCGCCATCGCCTATGATGGTCGGCACACCTGCGGCCGACACATGTCCTGGGGGAGCGACTCTTGTTTGTCCATGTCGAAACACGTCGCCGTCCCCGTTGGCACTGGGCCACCCTGTTGGTGGTGACGGTCTGTGTCATGTGTTTCGTGGGCCTGGCGCTGACGCCTGCCACGCAACGGGTTTCCCTGTTGCTGGAATGGGGCACGGTACCGGCGAACATCTTCGATCCGCATGAGGCGCTGTTGCCGCAGCTGACCGATCCCGCCTTGCTGCGTCTGTTCACGGCGCTGTTCATCCATGTGACCTGGCTGCATTTGCTGAGCAACCTGCTGTTTCTGGCGATCTTCGGCTTGCCGGGCGAACGCGCATTGGGCTCGCTGCGGTTCCTGCTGCTGTTCGTGGTGGGCGGGATCGTGGCGAACCTGATCGGTGCGTTGTCCCTGACCGGCGTACGCCTGCCGATCATCGGCTGCAGTGGCGCGGTATCGGCGGTGGTCGGCACGTATGTGGCGCTGTTTCCGCGTGCCCGGCTCGGTTTGGTGCTGCCGCTGGGCCTGTACCTGGAGTTCGTGCGGGTGCCGGCGTTCCTGCTGATCGGCCTCTGGGTTCTGCTGCAATTGCTGTTCAGCTATGCGGGGCCGAGCTATGGCGCCTACGTCTGGTGGGCGCACATCGGCGGTTTTCTGTTCGGCGTGGTGTTTGCATTGTTCTCGCGCGATGCGATCGCCCGCCGCCTGCGTGGCTGAGGCTTCAGCCTGCAACCGCAATCCAGCGATGGTGGCGTGAGAACTGGCGTAGCAGCCGGCGGGCGATCGGCGTGGCGGCCACCGCGCTGAAGATCTGCTGCGGGTCCGTACCCTCGCGCTGCATATCGGCGTGCTTGCGCTGGATATAGGCACGCATCACTTCGGCATTGAACTCCGGATGGAATTGCGCGCTGAGCGCATGCGGTCCGTAGCGCAGCAGTTGATGCGGGTCGCGTGCCGATCGAGCCAGTACGGCGGCTCCGTCTGGTGGCTCGATCACGCTTTGTTCGTGCGTGGTGTGCGCGCGGAAGCTGGCCGGCAGCCTGCGCGCCAGCGGATCCTGCGCGCCGGCGGCTGACAACTCGATCGCCTGGGTGCCGATTTCACGCCCGCCCGGCAAGTAATCGACGCGCCCGCCCAGCGCGTGTGCCATCAGCTGGTGGCCGTAGCAGACGCCGAATAGAGGCAATTCGGCATCCATCGCATCGCGGATCCAGCCGGCGGTGCGCTCGCTCCATGCCGAGCGCTCGGTGACCATGGCCGCCGAACCGGTGATGATGGCTCCGGCGACTTCCCGCGGCGCCGGCAGTGCCTCGCCGGCCGCGACGTCGACGATGCGCAGCTGCTGCGGGTGCAATCCCGCGCCAAGCCGGAACCAGTGGGGGAAGTCGCCGTGGCGGGCTCGGATGCGATCCGGCGCGCGACCGGTGCGGATGATCAGTACGGGCTTCATGCGGGGAGTCGGTCACGCGTCATCTGGACGTCTTTACGGCTGGATATTGTCGAACGCATCGATCGGCGGCAAGACGGTGAGGATTTCCTGCACGGTGGTCAGTCCGGCAGCCACCTGGTCCGCGGCCGAGATGCGCAGCGGGCGCATGCCTTCGGACAGTGCGGCCTGGCCGAACCCGCTCAGGTCGAGCTGGGCCGAGATCATGCCACGCAAGCGCGGCGACAGCTTCAGCATCTCGTAGATGCCGGTGCGGCCGAGAAAGCCGGTATTGCGGCATTCCAGGCAACCGACCGGCTGGAACACCTGCTGCGGCAGCGGCATGTCCCAGCCGTGGGTGAGTACGGTCCAGGCCTGAAGGTCCTGCGCGCTCGCCCGCTTGCAGTGCGGGCACAGCGTGCGCACCAGTCGCTGCGCCACCACGCCGGTCAGGGTGGACTGGATCAGGTAATGCGGCACGCCCAGGTCGAGCAGGCGGGTGACCGCGCTCGGCGCGTCGTTGGTATGCAGGGTGGACAGCACCAGGTGGCCGGTGAGCGAGGCCTGCACGGCCATCTGCGCGGTTTCCAGGTCGCGGATCTCGCCGATCATGATGATGTCGGGGTCCTGTCGCAGCAGCGTGCGCACGCCGGCGGCGAAATCCAGCTCGATCGCCGCATGCACCTGCATCTGGTTGAACTCCGGCGAGACCATCTCGATCGGGTCCTCCACCGTGCACACGTTGAGCTCCGGCGTGGCCAGATGCTTCAGCGTGGAATACAGCGTGGTGGTCTTGCCCGAACCGGTCGGGCCGGTGACCAGCACGATGCCGTGCGGTCGCTCCACCATGCTGCGCCAGTTGGCGCCCTCAGAGGGAGAGAAGCCGAGCTGGGCGAAGTCCTTCACCACCAGGTCCGGGTCGAAGATGCGCATCACCACCTTCTCACCGAATGCCGTGGGCATGTTCGAGATGCGCAGCTCCACCTCGCGGCCGGAGGACGAGCGGGTCTTGATGCGGCCATCCTGCGGGCGGCGTTTTTCGGCCACGTCCATGCGCGCCAGGATCTTGATACGCGCGGTCACTGCGGTCATCACCGGCGAGGGCAGCTCGAACACCTTTTGCATCACGCCGTCGATGCGGAAGCGGATATGCCCGGTGTCGCGGCGTGGTTCCAGGTGGATGTCCGAGGCGCGCTGTTCGAACGCGTACTGCAGCAGCCAGTCGACGATGTGTACCACGTGGCGGTCATCGGCGCCGACTTCGCCGCTCTTGCCGAGCTCGACCAACTGCTCGAAGTTGAGGATCGCCGAAGAGGCATCGCTGCCGCCCTTGGCGTCCTGCGCCAGCTGGATCGAGCGCTGGACGCCGTAGAACTCCTGCAGGTAGCGGTTGATGTCGATCGGGCTGGCCACCACGCGCTTGATGTCCCGCCGCAGCATCTGCGCGAGGTCGGGTGCCCAGCCGGCTTCGAACGGCTCGCAGGTGGCGAACGTCACCTCGCCCGGAGCGGCCGCGATCGGCAGGATCCGGTGGCGCTTGGCGTAGGCATGGCTCACCACCTGGGTCACCGAGGCGACGTTGATCTTCATCGGGTCGATCTTGAGGTACGGCAGCCCGGCGTGGCCGGCCAGCCACTCGGTCAGGGCCTCCAGGCTGAGCGGTCGGCCCTTTTCGTGCTGGTTAGCCAGCTTGGCGTTCGCGATCAGCACCAGCGGGTGCAATTCGACCGTGCTGCGGCCGGCCCGGGCACCCATGCGCACCTGCTTGGCGTCATCGGCCAGCAGGTAGCCGTCGACCACCAGCGTCGCCAGCAGTTCGTCCAGCTCCAGCCGGCCACGCCGGCCGAGCAGGGATGCGATTTGAGGTGAAGCGACCATCCGGATGCGTCCCCCGCGATGCGTTTTCCGACCGGAGCCCGGTGGAAAAGCGAGCTGCGGCTATACTAACGCGCTTTATCCAAGGTCACGGAAAACCATGTCCGCACGCACTTTCCAGGATGTGATCCAGACCCTCAACCGCTACTGGGCGGCGCAGGGCTGTGTGCTGCTGCAGCCACTCGACACCGAGGTCGGCGCCGGTACGTTCCACCCCGCCACCTTCCTGCGCGCACTCGGTCCCGAGCCTTGGGCCGCAGCCTACGTGCAGCCCTCGCGCCGGCCCACCGACGGCCGCTACGGCGAGAATCCGAACCGCCTGCAGCATTACTACCAGTACCAGGTGGTGATGAAGCCCAATCCCGAGAACATTCTTGACCTGTATATCGGCTCGCTGAAGGAGCTCGGCCTCGATCCGCTGGTGCACGACCTGCGCTTCGTCGAGGACAACTGGGAGTCGCCGACCCTGGGCGCCTGGGGACTGGGCTGGGAAGTCTGGCTCAACGGCATGGAGGTCACCCAGTTCACCTATTTCCAGCAGGCCGGCGGACTGGAATGCCGCCCGGTGACCGGCGAGATCACCTACGGCCTCGAGCGGCTGGCGATGTACCTGCAAAACGTGGACAACGTCTACGACCTGGTCTGGACCGACGGCCCGCGTGGCATCGTGACCTACGGCGACGTGTTCCACCAGAACGAGGTGGAGCAGAGCACCTACAACTTCGAACACGCGAACGTGCCCGAATTGCTGCACTGGTTCGACGTGTGCGAAGCCGCCGCGAATCAGCTGATCGCGGCGAACCTGCCGCTGCCGGCGTACGAGCAGGTGATGAAGGCCAGCCATACCTTCAACCTGCTCGATGCGCGCCGTGCGATCAGCGTCACCGAGCGCCAGCGCTACATCCTGCGTGTGCGCACGCTGTCGCGCAGCGTGGCCGAGACCTATGTGGCGCAGCGCGAGAGGCTCGGCTTCCCGGGCCTGAAGCATGCGCCGTCGAAGAACGCGAAGGAGCAGGCCGCATGAGCGCCGCCAAGTCACTGCTGATCGAGCTGGGCACCGAGGAGCTGCCGCCGAAGGCGCTGGATGAGTTGTCTGCCGCTTTCCTGCGCGGCATTTGCGATGGCTTGGCCAGGCGCGGCATCGACGCCGGGCTCGACCTGGCCCAGGCCTATGCTTCGCCGCGCCGTCTGGCTGCGTATATCCCGGCGGTAGCCGTGACGCAGCCGCAGCAGGCGCTGGAACGCCGTGGCCCGGCACTGGCCGCGGCGCTCGATGCGGCGGGGCAGCCGTCGAAGGCATTGCTTGGCTTCGCGCAGTCCTGCGGCGTCGGCGTCGAACAGCTGGAGAAACTGGAAACCGACAAGGGCGGCTGGTTCGTCTGGCGGACGGTCAAGCCGGGCCAGCCGGTGGCGGCGCTGTTGCCGGAAATCATCGACGAGGCGCTGAAGACGCTGCCGGTACCGCGGCCGATGCGCTGGGCCGATCACGACTACAGCTTCGTACGCCCGGCGCACTGGCTGGTGATCCTGCACGGCGCCGGCATCGTCGACGGCAGCGTGCTGGGCCTCCACAGCGGCCGCAAGTCGCGCGGCCATCGCTTCATGCACCCGCAGCCGGTGCACCTGGCCGATGCGGACGGCTGGCTGGATGCGATGCGTGCCTGCAACGTGCTGGCCGATCCACGCGAGCGGCGCCAGCGCATTCGCGACCAGGTCAGGCAGGCCGCCGGAGTGACCGGTGGCGTGCCGCGGCTCGACGATGCGCTGCTGGACGAGTTGGCCAACCTCACCGAATGGCCGGTGGCGATCGCCTGCACGTTCGAGCGCGAGTTCCTCGGCGTGCCACCGGAGGCGCTGGTCACCACCATGGTGGCGAACCAGAAGTTCGTGCCGGTGTTCGACGCCGACGGCAAGTTGACCGAGCACTTCATCGGCATCGCGAACATCGAGAGCAAGGACCCGGCCGAGATCCGCAAGGGTTACGAGCGGGTGATCCGGCCGCGCTTCGCCGACGCCAAGTTCTTCTGGGACGAGGATCTGAAGACCCCGCTGGCCAGCTACCAGGAACAACTCAAGGGCGTCACCTACCAGCAGGCGCTGGGCAGCTTGTGGGACAAGAGCGTGCGCGTGGCCGAACTGGCGCGGATCGCCGCCAACCGGGTCGGTGTCGATGCCGGTGCGGCCACCCGCGCCGCTTCGCTGAGCAAGTGCGACCTGCTGACCCGCATGGTCGGCGAATTTCCCGAATTGCAGGGCGTGATGGGTCGTTATTACGCCGGCCACGACGGCGAGCCGGCGGCGGTGGCCGAGGCGCTGGACAGCTACTACCAGCCGCGTTTCGGCGGCGATGCGATCGCCGCCGACCGGCTCGGCCAGGTGCTGGCCGTGGCCGAACGGCTGGATACCCTGGCCGGTATCTTCGCCGTCGGCATGAAACCCGGCGGCAACAAGGATCCGTTCGCCCTGCGCCGCGCCGCACTGGGCCTGGCGCGCACCCTGATCGAGGGTGGCCTCGAACTGGACTTGCGCGGCAGCTTTGTCGAAGCGCTGGAACTGCTGCCGGACGCGGCGCTGGCGGCGGGCCTGAAACCAGGCAAGGGCGGCAAGCCGCCGGTCCTGAACGCGGGCCAGCGGCGGGCGATCCTGGCCGACGAACTGTACGACTTCGTGCTCGATCGCCTGCGTGGCTACTACGCCGAACAGGGTTTCGACAACGCCCAGTTCGAGGCAGTGCTGGCGGTGCAGCCGGCCAGCCTGGCCGATTTCGACCACCGCCTGCGCGCGGTGGCCGAGTTCGGCCGCCGCCCGGAAGCGGCCGGCCTGGCTGCCGCCAACAAGCGCGTCGCGAACATCCTGCGCAAGCAGGCCGAGGAGGCTGGTGCGCCGCCCATCGGCCGTGTCGTCGACCCGGCACACTTCGAGGCGGATGCGGAGCGCGACCTGGCCGACGCGCTGACCTCGGCCAGGCAGGACAGCGCTGCCGCCCTGGCCGCCGGCGACTACACGGCGGTACTGGCTCGTCTGTCGCAGTTGCAGGCATCAGTGGATGCGTTCTTCGACAGCGTGCTGGTGAACGCCGCCGACCCGGCGGTGCGCGCCAATCGGCTGGCCTTGCTGGGCCAGCTGAAAGCTCAGTTCGGCGCCATCGCCGACATCGCCCTGCTCTGAGAACAGGCCACAAAAAACGCGGCAGCCTCGATGGCTGCCGCGTTCTCTGGCGGTGTGCCAGGCCGGTGGGTCAGGCCGTGTCGCGCTCCTTGCGGATCCGCTCGGCTAGCTTCTGGTTGAACGTCACCATGGCGAGCGGATCCACATGGGAGCCGCCAGGACCGAGCATCTCATAGAGTTGACTGAGCAGATCGGTGTTCTCGGACAGTGAAAGTTGGCTGTTCGCCAGGCTCAGCTCCGACTGCAGGATGCGCACGGCAGTATCCAGCCGCTGCGCGTCGACCGCCATGCTGTTGACCGTATGGCCGTGCGCAAGGCCCGCGCGACCATGGGAGCGGTGAGGGGCAACTTTTTCCGAGCTGTACTGCTCATCCGCGCCGACGTGGCTGGGGTCGATTTGCAGCGTCCCCTCGCCGGCCACCAGCCACACCAGCGAGATGCCCAACGTCTTGGCCAGCGTGACGCAACGCGCGCGCGAGGGATCGGTGTTGCCATCGCGCCAGCTGCGCACCACGCCCTCGGAGAAGCCGCACATTCTTGCGATTTCGGTAGCGCTCCCGACGCGCTGGATCAGCAATTTAATACGTTCGGCGAATGTCTCGGTGGCTGAGGGGTTCGTGAGCTTTTGCGTATCCATTTGGGTGGCCTAGTGAGAAGGAGGTAGCTAGCGCAGGTTGTGAGCGGATGTCAAGCTAAAAGAACATCCGAAATAAAAGTTACGGAAGTGTTGACCTCCGCGTTTTCTTGAATTAACGTCGCAATAACTTGCGTAGCTATTTGCGTAAGAAACCTAGTTTAAATCATGTGGATCGGCAGGGCTTGCATAGCTTCTGGGATGCCGCTCTTGGATGCCACGAACACACAAAAGTTTCTTGTGCCCGGACGGCTCGGGCCGAACCATGGGGAGTCACCACGATGAATTCGCGTAAAAATTTCAAGACAGGGCAGTTGCGGCGCTCGGCTTTGGCAATCGGCTTGGCAATGAGTCTCGCTGGCGGTGGTTCGGCTTTCGCACAGTCGCGCGCTGCAGGCTCCATTTTCGGTGGCGCGGCTGCTGGCAGCGAGATCAAGATCGTCAGTACAGACACTGGCTTGACACGTACGCTCGTCGCTGATGCCAAGGGCCGCTTCCGGGCCAGTGAATTGCCGCTCGGCACCTACACCGTCACCGCAACCAGCGGCGGCGAAGCCGTAGGCGCTCCTCGCAATATTTACGTGGGCGCGGGCGGCACCATGGTCGATTTTGTCGCTGGTGCGCAGGAGCTTGGTGCTGTGACCGTGTCGGCGAACTCGCTGCCGGCCATCGACGTCAGCCGCGTGGATACCTCCACGGAGCTGAGCGCGACGATTTTGAACAACATCCCGGTGGCGCGCGACATCACTCAGGCCGCGGTTCTGGCACCGAGCGTTATTCCCGCCGACTCACGTTATGGCAATTCGGTGTCGTTCGGCGGCGCTGCGGCGTCCGAGAATGCCTACTTCATCAACGGCTATCCGGTCACCAATGCGCTGACCAACATTGGCTCGACGACGATGCCGTTTGACGCGATCCAGTCGGAGCAGGTAATTACGGGTGGCTACAGTGCCCGCTACGGTCGTTCCACCGGCGGTGTGATCAGTATCTCCACCAAGGCCGGCAGCAACGAATGGAAGTTCGGCGCCCTCACGACTTGGACGCCGGAAAGCCTGCGCTCCACTCGCAAGAGCCTGTACTACGAAAAGGATAATGGCGCGCCGAACGCTGGCACGGTCTACACAGATCGGAGCGGCTTTGAAGACGACTCGCTCACCTATGGCGCCTATGTGAGTGGCCCGCTAATCAAGGATCGCTTATTCATCTACGCCACCGGCGAGTGGACCAGCCGCGACTTCAACCAGAATCAGGCTGTCACCGCCGCGCCGCGTACCGCGTATATCTCGGACAAGGACAAGACGCCGCGTTGGATGACCAAGGTCGATTGGAACATCAACGACAATAACCTGCTCGAATTCACCGGCATCTCCGACAAGCTCGGCACCAATCGCAGCCGTTATTCCTACAATTTTGCGGACGGCACCCACGGCAACACGAAGAACGGTGGTTACCGCTACAAGGACGGCGGCGAGACCTACATCGGCAAGTACACCGGCTATCTGACCGACAGCCTGACCCTGACGGCCATGTATGGCCAGCAGAAGGTCGTGCATTACTCGGCGCCGGACGGCTACGATCCGACCCAGGTCAACATCGTCGACAATCGGCCGATCACCAACAAGGTCACCGGCCTGCAGCCCTATACCAACCTGGACGACACCAATGCCTACGACAAGACCGACGGCTACCGCGTCGACCTTGAGTGGCATGTGGGCGATCACGACTTGAGCTTCGGTTACGACGTGTCGAACTCGGAATCCGAAGCGGGCACCATTATGTCTGGTCCGGGTTACGCTTGGTTCTATGCGCATACCGCTGCCGGTGATATCCCGAACAGCGGCGGCCTGACCACGGCGCCGAATAGCGACTACGCCTATAAGTACATCTTCGAGAATGGCGGCACGTTCAAGGTCGAGCAGAAGGCGTACTACGTCGAGGACCGCTGGCAGCTGACCGACCGCTGGTTGCTGTCGCTGGGCGTGCGCAACGACAGCTTCACCAACTACAACTCTGACGGCATCGAGTATGTCAGCCAGAAGAATCAGTGGGCGCCGCGTCTGGGCTTCACTTGGGATGTCTTCGGCGACTCCAGCCTGAAGGTCTACGGCAACGCCGGTCGCTATTTCCTGGCCATGCCGTTGAACGTCGCGGTTCGTGGCGCCTCCGGCTCCTTGTACACCACCGAGTTCTTCTCGTACACCAGTATAGACCCGACCACTGGCGTTCCCGGTGGCCTGACTCCGCTGGGCAGTGGCCCGTACTCGTCCAACAACGAGTACGGCCAGGCACCGGATCCGCGTACCGTGGCGGCGAAGGGCCTG
Source organism: Rhodanobacter sp. LX-99 (assembly GCF_018599185.1). Lineage (NCBI taxonomy): Bacteria > Pseudomonadati > Pseudomonadota > Gammaproteobacteria > Lysobacterales > Rhodanobacteraceae > Rhodanobacter > Rhodanobacter sp. LX-99. Next base: position 2,048,251 of record NZ_JAHFVL010000001.1, read on the forward strand.
AAGTCGCATTATCAGGACGAAATGATCCTGGGCATGCAGCAGGCGATCGGCTCGTCTTGGAACTGGGGCGCCCGCCTGCAGTACCGCGACCTGAAGTCGGCGATCGACGACCAGTGCGACAACCGTCCGATGCTGAAGTACATGGCCGAGAACAACATCGCGGTCGATCCGAACTACAGCTATTCGCCGGATTGCCGCCTGTTCAACCCGGGCGTCGCCAACACGATGCTGCTGGATCTACCTGACGCAGCCGGCTCGCCGGAACTGGTCGCCGTGCCCTATTCCAAGGAAGACATGGGCATGTACCTGAAGCGCAAGTACATCGGCCTGGACCTGTCACTGGAGCACCCGTTCGATGGCAAGTGGTTCGGTCGCATCGACTACACCATTTCGCACAACTACGGTAACGACGAAGGCCAGCTCGATTCGGATATCGGTCAGGGCGACGTGTCGCAGACCGTGCTGTTCGATCACAAGGAGCTGATGGCGTACGGCGGCGGCAACCTGCCGAACGATCGCCGCCACGTGCTGAAGGCGTATGGCTACTACCAGCTCACCCCCGAGTGGCAGTTTGGTGGCTCGCTGGTGGCTAAGACCGGTCGCCCGAAGAGTTGCCTGGGTTACCTCCCGCCGACGTCTTCCGAGTACAGCCAGTTCTGGGCGGACAATCTGGACTACGGTCGTTACTACCACTTCTGTGGCGGCCAGGCCGTGCCACGCGGCACCGCGGGTCGTCTGCCGTTCGATGCCCAGCTGAGCCTGAACGCCGCCTATACGCCGAAGTGGGCGGACGGCAAGCTCAAGCTGTCGGTGGACGTCTTCAACGTGCTCAACCGTCAGGTTGCACAGAATGTCGAAGAGCGTGGCGAACTTGGTGGTCAAGGCGTGATTGCGGACAGCCGCTTCCGCGTCATCAGCTACGATGCGCCGCGTTCGGTACGCCTGACCGCCCGTTACGACTTCTGATTTCCGGGAGTCGGTGGCATGCCGGATCAGCGATGATCCGGCATGTCGGATCCGGACGCGAGGTGTTCCATCCGCAAAAGCAGCAAGGTACCGCTGCGAATCATAAAAAGCTGCCGAGGACTTCCCGGCAGCTTTTCTTTTGGGACCGATGCACTCGTCTTGTAAGCTGTGCGTGGTACCCACTTCTATGGCACAAGACCTAGGATGCGCCGGTAGCCCCCGCAAGACGCGCCATCGTCCGGTGCAGGCGGCCGAGGCAAGTTGCGTACATCACACCAAGGTCATCGCATGAGCCAATTCGCATTGCTGGGCAAGCGGCGCTTTGCGCCGTTTTTCTGGACCCAGGCACTGGGCGCCTTCAACGACAATGCGTTCCGCAATGCGCTGGTGATGCTGGTGGCGTTCCAGATGGGGCTGGACGATCACACGGTGTCGCTCTACACCAACCTCGCGCCGGCGCTGTTCATCATCCCTTTCTTCCTGTTCTCCGCCACGGCCGGGCAGCTGGCCGAGAAGTACGAGAAGAGCCGGATCATCCGCTACGTGAAGCTGTTCGAGATCGGCGCGATGGCACTGGCCGCGTACGGTTTCTATACGCACCACACCTCGCTGCTTTTGGCAGTGCTGTTCATGATGGGCATGCACTCGGCCACGTTCGGGCCGATCAAGTACGCGATCCTGCCGCAGGCGCTGAAGCCGGACGAACTGGTCGGCGGCAACGGGCTGGTCGAGATGGGCACGCAAATGGCGATGCTGATCGGCATGATTGCCGGCAACTCGCTGATGCTGGTAGCCGGCGTGGGGCCGCTGCTGGCGTCCGGCGCCACCATCGCGGTGGCGGTGGTCGGTTATCTGGCCTGCCGCCGGATTCCGCTGGCGCCGGCAACCGCGCCGGAGCTGAAGTTCAACTGGAACCCGTTCAGCGAAACCGCACGGGTGCTGGCGATCACCCGCGCCGATCGACCCGTGTTCAATGCGGTGCTGGGCATCTCGTGGTTCTGGTTCTTTGGCACCGTGCTGATCGCGCAGCTGCCGATCTACACGCGCGAGACACTGGGCGGCGACGGTTCGGTGAACACGCTGGTGCTCACCCTGTTCTCGATCGGAACCGGCATCGGCGCGCTGCTGTGCGAGCGGATGTCGGGCCGGCGGGTGGAGATTGGCCTGGTGCCACTGGGCGCGTTCGGGCTGACTGCGTTCGGCGTCGACCTGTACCTCGCGCGGCACGGCGTGGCGGCGGTGCGCGGGCTGGACTGGCTGGCCTTCCTGCGTGGCGCGGGCAGCTGGCGCGTCGTGCTCGACCTCACCCTGATCGGCCTGTTCGCCGGTTTCTACGTGGTGCCGCTGTTCGCCTTCGTGCAGGCGCGCGCACCGCGCGAGAAGCTGTCGCGCATCATCGCCGGCACCAATATCCTGAACGCGCTGCTGATCGTGCTGGCAGCCGGCTTCGGCCTGGGGCTGGGTGCGCTGGGCATGGATGCGTCGCAGATTTTCCTTGCCGCAGCGCTGCTCAACGTGCTGGTGGCCTGGTACATCTTCACCCTGGTGCCCGAGTTCGTGATGCGTTTCATCACCTGGGTGCTGGTGAACACGCTGTACCGGGTGCGCGCCGACGGTACCCAGCACATTCCGGATGAGGGCCCGGTGCTGCTGGTGTGCAACCATGTCAGCTTCATGGACCCGCTGCTGCTGATGGCGAACCTGCGCCGGCCCGTGCGCTTCGTGATGTATTACAGGATCTTCAACATCCCGTTGCTCAGCTTCGTGTTCCGCACCGCCAAGGCGATCCCGATCGCAGGCCGCAAGGAGGATCCCGCGGTGCTGCAGCGGGCTTACGACGCGATCGACGAGGCGCTGGCCGCCGGCGAAGTGGTATGCGTCTTTCCCGAAGGCGGGCTGAGCGGCGACGGTGAGATTGCGCCGTTCCGGCCGGGTGTGGAGAAGATCCTGGCGCGGCGGCCGGTGCCGGTGGTGCCGATGGCACTGCGCGGCCTGTGGGGCAGCGTGTGGAGCCGGCGCGATTCGATGCTGCATCGCGCGCGCCTGCCGCGGCGGTTCCGGGCGCGGGTGGAACTGGTGGTCGATGAGCCGCGGACACCCGAACAAGTTACGGCGGCAGCGCTGGAGGCGCGGGTGCGCGAGCTGCGCGGCAACCTGGCGTAAGCGGGCTCAGCCGATCCAGCCGCCGATCACGATCAGCGCCACCACGCTGAGCCAGGCCAGCAGGGCGCGCAGCAAGGCGCTGCGCAGGCGCCGCAGCTCGGCCAGCGGGTCGCTGTGTTCCTCGGCGTAGCCGTCGCCGGCCTCGATGTCGGTCAACACGTCGGCCTGTGCCGCCGCACCCAGGAAGCCCGGGCCGGCGTCGTACCAGCTGGTCGGCGCGGCTTGGGCGTGCCAGCGTCGCCAGGCGCCGATCACCGCCTCCCAGTGGCCGACCACGGCCAGGGTGAACGTCAGCAGTTGTGCCGGCAGCCAGTCCAGTGCGTTGGCCACGTAGCCGGCGACGCGACGGCTGTCCGGATCGAGCCGCAGCGCATCGTCGCGGCCCAGCGTCTGCGCCAGCCGGTACAGCAGCGCACCAGCCGGGCCGAGCAGGAAAAACCAGAGCAGCACGGCGAAGCGCCGGCGCAACGCAGCATAGGCGACCGCCTCGCCCAGCGCCGGTGCGCTCCAGGCGATTGGACGGCCGTCGTCGGCCAATGCCTGCGCCGCGGCTTCGCGGCTGGCGCCATCCGGGGCGTCCAGGATGGCTTCCAGGTCGGCTTCGAACTCGCGCGGGCCGAAGCAGTACAGCAGCACCGCCAGCGCGAACAGCAACCGCAGCAGCTCGCCCAGCGGCGAACGCCCGAGCAACCATTCCAGCAGCATGCACAGGGTCAACGGCAGCAGCAGAACCAGCGCCACACGGCCGCCACCGCTGGTGTCCGCCAATTGTGCCACCCAGCGGCGGAACAGGCCGTCGCCGCGCCAGCGTGCCAGTTGCGGCACGACATGCAGCAGGCCGAGGGCGATGAGGGCAACGAGCAGACTGATGGCCATGACGGAACGGACTCGCGGACAGTAGCTGCCATTGTAAGCGACCGATCGGCATCGACAGCATGCGCTGGCGTCAGTCGTCGGAGACTGCCCGGCGGGAGATCGCATCGATCGTGGCGTCGGCTGCCGTGTGAGCGGGTTGCGGGCCGCAGCCGTCGACATCGAGCGCGCGTTCCTCCAGCTGGCGCGTGACGAACTGATTCGCGCTTCTTTCCATCTTCTTCATGCGCTCGTACTCGCAGCGGCTGGCCGTGGTCATCGCGCGCACGACCTGCTGCAGGGTAGGGGCGGTCCGCAGCTGGATGCCGGGGCGCGGCGGATCGGCGTGAAGTCCGCGCCGGCGGATCAGCGTGGCGGGGTGTCGGCTACCAGCGTGTCCAGGTCCAGCCCCGTGCGCTGCTGCAGCCAGTACGCCAGCAACTGGTAGGACACCGACAGTCGCGTGGAGGGCAGGAAGCTGCCGTCGGCGATGCCGTCGACGATCTGCCGTGGGGTGAACCAGCGCGCGTCTTCCAGCTCGTGGTCGCGCATGACGATTTGCCGCGACACGGCGCTGGCGATGAAGCCGACCATCAGCGAAGCGGGCATCGGCCACGGCTGCGAGGAGTGGTAGCGCACTTCGTCGACGATCACGCCGGCTTCCTCGGCCACTTCGCGGCGCACCGCATCCTCCAGTGCCTCGCCTGGCTCGATGAAGCCAGCCAGGGTGGAGTAGCGCCCTGGCGGCCAGCCGGCCTGGCGGCCGAGCAGGCAGGCGCCGTCGTGCTCGACCAGCATGATCACGGCGGCATCGGTGCGCGGGAAGTGCAGGCGTGCGCAGTCCGGGTTGGTGCATTGCGCGCGATGGCCGGCGGCGACCAGCAGCAGCGGTGCGCCGCAATGGGCGCAAAAGCGCGTTTCGCGCTGCCAGTGCGACAGACCCTTGGCATAGGCGAACAGGCCGGCCTCGTCGGCGGCCAGCTGCAAGCCGGCGCTGCGCAGATTCATGCGGCGTGCGTCCAGCGCAGCTTCGAGTTCGCCGATGCGGGCGGGCTCGTCCACCACCAGCAGGAAATGCGGGCGTTCGTAGGCGATGCCGAGCAGGCTGGCGTGCAACTCGCCCAGCCATTGTTCGCGTTCGTTCACGTCGAGCCAGCGCAACGCGTCGCCGTCGCGGCGCAGGAACGCTTTGCCGCTGGCGTCCAGCAGCAGGTAGCGCGCTTCCGGCGAGCGTGCCTGTTCGACGATCCACACCGATTCGTCGCGCGACTCGGCAACGCGGTTCAGCACCAGGCTGAGCCCGGCGAACGTGTTCGGCGGTGGCAGTTTGGCCCGGTCCATCGGCGGCGTGCTCAGGCCGAGAACGAGGAGCCGCAGCCGCAGGTGGTCTTCGCGTTCGGGTTGCTGATCACGAATTGCGCGCCGCTGAGGTTCTCGGCGTAGTCGATCTGCGCGCCGGTGAGGTATTGCAGCGACAGCGGATCGCACAGCAGGGTCACGCCCTCGCGCTCGATCGCCAGGTCGTCCTCGGCCTGGGCCTCGTCGAAGGTGAATCCGTACTGGAAGCCCGAGCAGCCGCCGCCGGAGATGTAGACGCGCAGCTTCAGCGCCGGGTTGCCTTCTTCGGCAATCAGCTCATGCACTTTGTGTGCGGCGGCGGCGGTGAACACCAGCGGGGCGCCGCTGCTGCGGTAATCGGGGATCGCGACGAGAGTTTCCATGGTCATCTAGATGGGGGCGTGGCGGACTGTAGCCAAGCATACCGCTTCAGGCCGGCATGGCCTCGTCGAGTTCGGCGTCCGGCGCCGGCAATTCGCGCTGCGCCTGCTCGGCCTGCCGCGAAATGCGCCCGTTGACCTGGGCGCCGGCGGCCATTTCCAGCGTGTGATAGCGCAGGTCGCCGTCGATGCGTGCCTGCGGCGCCAGTTCCAGCCGCACGCTGACGTTGACGTCGCCGGTCACGTGGCCATTGATCACTGCCTGCGGCACGTGGATCTCGCCGTGCACCTGACCGTGCTCGCTGAGCGTGAACATGGCGTCGTCGCCCTCGCCCAGCACGGTGCCCTCGATGCGGCCGTCCAGGTGCAGCGCGCCGCTGAAGCGCAGGTCGCCGCGGATCACCGTGCCGCGCGCGATCAGGCTGGTTTCGTGGCTGGTGTTGTTGCGATCGTTGCGGTCGCTGCGTCTACGGTTGAGCATCGCGGTCCCCTTCGGCGTTGGTGATGTTTCCGCTCAGCGCGGCGCCCCATGCGACGGCACGGTTGACCGGCTCGCCGCTGGCGGGCTGGATGCTGATGCGCAATCGCGTCGGGCGGAAACCCGCCGGCAGCACGATGGTGCCGTGCAATTGCTGGAAATAGGTGAAACGGAACGGCAGGCCGTCCTTCTGCGCGGCATCGCCCAGCGCGGGCCAGTCCAGCCGCGCCACCTGGTCGCCGCGCAGGCCTTCCACGCTGACCAGCGCGTTGCCGGAAACCTCGTTGCCGCGCTTGGCGTTCTGGGTCAGGCTGAGGCTGAGGTTCCAGCCGCGCGAGCCGACGATCGGCTGCAACTTCACTTCCTGCAGCTTCAATCCCTGCCGCTGGGCGTCGCCGCCGACCAGTCGCGAGTAGAAACCCAGGTCGGCGCGCAAGCCGTTGAGCTCTTCCTCGCGCTGGGCCAGGGTGCCGCGCAGCGAGCGGGTGGCGACTTCGTTGACCTGGGCTGCGCGCTGCAGGTTGGCGAGCTGCTGCTTCAGATCGTCGATCTGGCCGAGCAGGGCGCGCTGCTGGCGGTTGTCGACGGCGGCCGGGGCATTCGCCCGCCGGCTCAGCGCAGCAACGGCCAGACCGACCACCAGCAGGCTGCCGAGCCAGGCCGGACCCAGCCACAGCCAGCGTCGGCGATGGCTGGCGTCGTCGTGCCGGCGCACGACAAAACGCGGTGGTGGTCGTGAGGCCATGCGGCGCGTTCCGGGGGAAAACCGAAGGTATAGCCCCGGCGTGACGAAAGCGTCAAGGAACGGGTGCACGCTTCGGTGCGCCGGGCCCCGATGCAGCCGATATGGTTCAGCTCTGCATCTTGCTTTGCAGGTAGCGCTCCGCGCCGATGTCCTTGACCAGGCTGAACTGGGTTTCCAGCCAGTCGATGTGTTCTTCCTCGTCGTGCAGGATGTTCTTGAACAGGTCGCGGCTGATGTAATCGGCGATGCCTTCGCTGTACGCGATCGCCTCGCGCAGGTCTTTCACCGCGGCCAGTTCCAGGTCGAGGTCGCCCTGCATGGATTCCAGCGCGTTCTCGCCGATGCGCAGCTTGCCCAGGTGTTGCAGGTTCGGCAGGCCATCGAGGAACAGGATGCGCTCGATCAGGTGATCGGCGTGCTTCATCTCCTCGATCGATTCCTTGTACTCGTGCTCGGCCAGTTCGGTGTAGCCCCAGTCCTTGAGCATGCGGTAATGCAGGAAGTACTGGTTGATCGCGGTCAGTTCGTTGTAGAGCACCTTGTTGAGGTACTCGATGACCTTGGCATCACCTTTCATGGTCGTTCTCCCGTCGACGGACAACGTGGACTATACGAATTCCACGCGGCGATCGACGAAATGAGAACGGCAATGGTTTGCCTGTAAGCGGGAGGGTATCCCGCATGGCAAACAGAAGATGAAGAACTCAGGCTGCGGCGAGCGGCAGCTGGCAACGGACTTGCGATACCGCCTTGTCGAACGTGGCGCGGGCTTCCTGCTCGCAGCAGCCGCAGCAGTCCGAGCAGCCGGTGCGGGCCTGCAGTTCGGCAAAGGTATGCACCCCATCGGCCGCTTCGCGGCGGATGTCGTGGTCGGTGACGGCGTTGCACATGCAGATGTACATGGCGCGTATAAGAACGCGAATGCGAATGATTGTCAACAAGCAGTCGACGGGGCGCGGCCATCCGTTCAGGCGGCGGCGCGGCCGTCGCGCGGCCCGGTCGGCGGGGTGTCGGCGTCGTCGCGCGGCGGCAGGGTGCCCAACTGGACGCTGAACAGGTCTTCCACCAGCGGGGCGAAGTGGCGCAATGCCCGTTCGTATACCTGCCGCTTGAAGTTGACGACGTGCGCGGCGGGATACCAGAAGTCGACCCAGCGCCACAGGTCGAACTCCGGCTTGTCGCAGGCGTCCAGCTTCAGCGCATCCTCGCCGCCGACCAGCTTGAGCAGGAACCAGACCTGCTTCTGGCCGATGCAGGTGGGCCGCTGGTGATGGCGTACATAGCGGTTCGGCAGGCGATAACGCAGCCAGCCGTGGGTGGCGCTGATGACCTCGACGTGGTGCGCGGCGAGGCCGGTCTCCTCTTCCAGTTCGCGGTACATCGCCTCCAGCGGGGTCTCGTCCGAGCGCATGCCACCCTGCGGGAACTGCCAGCCGTCGCGATTGATCCGGCGCGCCCAGAACAGCCGGCCGTCTGCATTCAGCAGCACGATGCCGACATTCGGACGGTAGCCATCTACATCAATCATGTCGCCTCCTGGAGTCGAACGGCGCGGCCAATGCCGGCCGAACCGCAGCGAAGTCCTGCGGTCGATTCAACCACGGCGCGCGAAGCGGCGGCAAGCGGCGGACTTGAACCGACCGGGTTACCCGACTACACTGCCGCGCCCCGCCCGCATCGTTCCGATCCGGCATGGCGGGTTTCCCCAAGGCTATGTAGCTCAGCCGGTTAGAGCACAGCACTCATAATGCTGGGGTCGGTGGTTCGAGTCCACCCATAGCCACCAAACGCGTCGTGCGTGTTTTCTGCCGCCGGCCCATCATTTGCTCGCAGGCGTCCGCCATGCATATCTTCAAGGTGTTTCAGATCGAGGCGGCGCATCGGCTGCCGAACGTGCCGGCCGGGCACAAGTGCGCGCGGCTGCACGGGCATTCGTTCCGCATCGAGATCCATGTGACGGGCGAGCCGGACCCGCAACTGGGCTGGGTGATGGATTTCGCCGACGTGAAGGCGGCCTTTGCGCCGCTGTACGAGCAACTTGACCATCACTATCTCAACGAGATCGAAGGGCTGGAGAACCCGACCAGTGAGATCTTGGCGCGCTGGATCTGGCAACGGCTGCAACCGCGCCTGGCCGGGTTGGACAAGGTAGTGGTGCACGAGACCTGCACCTCGGGAGCCAGCTGCAGTCATGACAGCTTTTGACGCGCCGCGGTAGTGCTTGAAATGGCTATAAGCCACAGTTTTTCATGAACGTTTCTTGACCATTTCGCTTGCATGCGAAAATATATGTTGCATTGCAACAGAAGCGTTGCTAGAGTGCATGCCACTACCCCCATCCTCAGCGAGGACTACGTCATGACGCAGCAACTCAACAACCAGCTTTTCGCTTTCACCAAGCAGTTCACCGACAGCGCGTTCAAGGCACAGTCGCTGGCCCTGAAGGGTCTTGAGACGGTCGCCGAGCTGCAGCTCAAGGCGCTCGAGGAGCAGGCCAAGGTCTCCGCCGAATTCGTCGCCGAAGCGCTGGAAACCCGCGACATCAACGGCCTGCGCAGCCTGTGGGAAAAGGGCACCAGCCTGAGCCGCGACAACGCCGAGCGTGCGGTGGCGGTTTCGCAGGAAGTGCTCGCGATCACCCAGAAGACCGCCGAGTCGCTGAATGCGCTCGTGCAGGAGCAGCGCCAGGCCGCCAACGACGCCGTCGTCGCGCCGGTCGCCGCTGCCAAGAAGGCTGCCGCCAAGTAATCCAGCAGTACGTCGCAGTTCACGCGATGAAACAGGGCCGAACCGAGTGTTCGGCCCTGTTTGTATGTACGTTTCGCAGGAACATGCCGGCGGTGGTGGCCTGGCGGATGCGATCCGTGCGGTCGGACACGATGCCGCAGGCAGCACGGCTTGTCCGCGCAATTGCCGCACTGATATACTTTTGCGGATTGGATCGTGGCCCTTAGCTGTATCGGTGCCGCCTGATGCAGGCCGCGCGGAGACGCTACGTGCTGAACAGTCTTGCCTCTGGTCGACGCCTCGCCTTGCGCATCATTTTGCTGCAGCTTGCTGTGGCGCTGCTGGCTGGCCTGGTTTTCCTGGCGCTGGGGCGCCGCGAAGCGGTGTCGGCAGCTGCAGGTGCGGCGCTGGTGGCGCTGGGTACCGCGTTGATGTCGGCGCGATTCTTCAGCGGCCTCGGCGGGGCGGGCCTGGCGTTGAGCCGCCTGCTGACGGGCATGTTCCTGAAATGGATCGTGATCGTCGGGGGGCTGGTCGTGATCCTGTTCCAATTCAAGTTGCCACCGCTGGCCGCCATCACGGGGTTGGCGGCGGCTTACGCGGTTTATCTGCTGGCGTTCAGATTCAAGGGTTGATCCATGGCAAGCGAGCCGACTGGCGGTCTTACCGAATACATCCAGCACCATCTGCAGCACCTGACTCCGCACACCAGCGAGGGCGGTTTCTGGGCGGTGCACGTCGACTCGGTCACCGTGTCGCTGGTGCTGGGCGTGATGTTCTGCCTGTGGTTCTGGCTGAAGGCGCGCAAGGCCACGGCCGGCGTGCCGGGCAAGGGGCAGGCGTTCGTCGAGATCGTGCTGGAGTTCGTCGACGGCCAGGTCAAGGACGTGTTCCATGGCGACCGCCGCGTGCTCGGCCCGCTGGCGCTGACCGTGTTCGTTTGGGTGTTCCTGATGAACGCGATGGATCTGCTGCCGGTCGACCTGCTGCCGTGGATCACCGAGAAGTTTGGCGTCGGCCACTTCCGCGCCGTGCCCACCGCCGACATCAACATGACGTTCGCGATGTCGCTGACGGTGTTCATCCTGATCATCTTCTACAGCTTCAAGGCCAAGGGCGCCGGCGGCTACATGCACGAGCTGTTCACCGCGCCGTTCGGCAAGCATCCGCTGCTGTGGATCCCGAATTTCCTGCTCAACCTCGTCGAGCTGGCTTCCAAGCCGGTGAGCCTGGCGATGCGACTGTTCGGCAACATGTACGCCGGCGAGCTGGTGTTCATGCTGATCGCCGGCCTGTTCAGCGCCGGCGCGGGCCTCGCTGGCTGGGCGCTGTACGGCGCAGGCATCATCGGCTACACGGTGTGGGGCATCTTCCACATCCTGATCATTTCGATCCAGGCGTTCATTTTCATGGTGCTGACGATCGTGTACATCTCGATGGCGCACGATCACCACTGATCCGCGTACCTCGAAGCATTCGTTTCATCCTTTTGTCTACTTCAGTTTGAATTTCTCAGGAGATCGTCGTGGAACTCATCGCTCACATTGCTCAAGTCCAGTCCTTCACCGCCATTGCGCTGGGCCTGATCATCGGCCTCGGTGCGCTCGGTGCCTGTATCGGTATCGGCGTCATGGGTTCGAAGTTCCTCGAAGCCGCTGCCCGCCAGCCGGAGCTGGTGCCGCTGCTGCAGGGCCGCATGTTCCTGCTGGCCGGCCTGATCGACGCCGCGTTCCTGATCGGCGTGGCGCTGGCGATGTACTTCGCCGTGGCGAACCCGCTGCTGTCGAAGTTGGCTGGCGCGTAAGCTCCCCTGGCGACGCTGCGGCGTCGCCGTTTCGGCCCGGGTGTCGTGACGCCCGGGCCTGTTTCAACCCGCATTTACAGGTAACGCAGCGATGGATTTCAACGCGACCTTGATTGGCGAAATGATTTCGTTCGCCATCCTGATCTGGTTCAGCGTCCATTTCATCTGGCCGCATATCAACAAGGCCATCGAAGATCGGCAGATCAAGATCGCCGAAGGCCTGAACGCAGCCGAGCGCGCCCATGCCGAGCTGAAGAGCGCGGACGTGAAGGTGGCCGGCGAGATCAAGCAGGCGCGCCTGCAGGCTTCCGAGATCATCGACAAGGCCCAGCAGCAGGCCAACCAGATCATCGAGAAGGCCCGCGGCGAAGCGGTCAGCGAGATCAACCGGCTGAAGGCGGCGGCGCAGGACGACATCGCCTCGATGGCGCAGCGTGCCCGCGACCAGCTGCGCGAGCAGGTCGGTGCACTGGCCGTGCAGGGCGCCAGCAAGATCGTGCAGCGCGAGGTCGATGCCTCGACGCACAAGGCCTTGCTCGACCAGCTCGCGGCCGAGATCTGATCGATGGCCCAGGCAATCACCCTCGCCCGCCCGTACGCTCGCGCCGCTTTCGAAGTGGCGCATGCGGCCGGTTCGCTGCAGGCATGGTCGCAGGCGCTGGCATTCGCCGCCGCGGTGGCGAAGGATCCGCGCGTGGCCGGCCTCGGCAACGACCCGCGGGTGCAGCCGGCGCAGCTGGTGGCGCTGCATCTGCCCACCGGCGTGGCCGCTGATGCCCCGTTCGGGCAGTTCCTCGTCGAGATGGCCGAGCAGCGCCGGCTGGCGCTGCTGCCGGAAGTGGCCGAATTGTTCGAGGCGTTCAAGCGCGAGTCCGAGTCGCAGCTGCTGGTCAAGGTGACCAGCGCGATGGCGCTGGACGCGGCCCAGGCCGAGCAGCTCAAGGCATCGCTGAAGCGCCGCTTCAAGCGCGAGATCGAACTCGATACCCGGGTCGATGCCTCGCTGCTGGCCGGCGTGGTGATCGATACCGGCGCAGAAGTGATCGACGGCTCCGCACGCGGACGCCTGGCGCAACTGGCCAGCGCTCTGGCGCATTAAGTTTTACGCGAAGTCCATTTCGCGAAGAGCAAAAACCGGCCATCCATGGCCGGACTCTGGGAAAGAGCTTCGATTCTAAAATTTCGGGATAACCACCATGTCCAGCACCACTTTGAATCCGTCCGAGATCAGCGAACTGATCAAGAGCCGCATCGAGCAGTTCAAGCTCGGCGCGGAAGCGCGCAACGAGGGCACGATCATCAGCGTGTCCGACGGCATCGTGCGCATCCACGGCCTGGCCGATGTGATGCAGGGCGAAATGATCGAGCTGCCGGGGAATTCGTTTGCCCTCGCCTTGAACCTCGAGCGCGACTCGGTCGGCGCGGTGGTGCTGGGCGAATACCAGCACCTGCGCGAAGGCGACACCGCCAAGACTACCGGCCGCATCCTGGAAGTGCCGATCGGCCCGGAGCTGCTCGGTCGCGTCGTCGACGCGCTGGGCAACCCGATCGACGGCAAGGGCCCGCTCAACGCCAAGCTCAACGCGCCGATCGAGAAGGTCGCGCCGGGCGTGATCTGGCGCAAGTCGGTCGACCAGCCGCTGCAGACCGGCTACAAGTCGGTCGACGCGATGATCCCGGTCGGCCGCGGCCAGCGCGAGCTGATCATCGGCGACCGCCAGACCGGCAAGACCGCGCTGGCGATCGACGCGATCATTGCGCAGAAGGATTCCGGCATTAAGTGCATCTACGTCGCGATCGGCCAGAAGCGTTCGTCGATCGCCAACGTGGTGCGCAAGCTCGACGAGAACGGCGCGCTGGCCAACACCATCATCGTGGTCGCCTCGGCGTCCGAGTCGGCCGCGCTGCAGTACGTCGCGCCGTACTCCGGCTGCGCGATGGGCGAATATTTCCGCGACCGCGGCCAGGACGCGCTGATCGTCTATGACGACCTGTCCAAGCAGGCCGTGGCGTATCGCCAGATCTCGCTGCTGCTGAAGCGCCCGCCGGGCCGCGAGGCGTACCCGGGCGACGTGTTCTACCTCCACTCGCGCCTGCTCGAGCGCGCCTCGCGCGTGTCCGAGGAGTATGTCGAGAAGTTCACCAACGGCGAGGTGAAGGGCAAGACCGGTTCGCTGACCGCGCTGCCGATCATCGAGACCCAGGGCGGCGACGTCTCGGCGTTCGTGCCGACCAACGTGATTTCGATCACCGACGGCCAGATCTTCCTGGAAACCGACCTGTTCAACGCCGGCATCCGTCCGGCCGTGAACGCCGGCATCTCGGTGTCCCGCGTCGGCGGCGCCGCGCAGACCAAGATCGTCAAGAAGCTGTCCGGCGGCGTGAAGCTGGCGCTGGCGCAGTACCGTGAGCTGGCCGCGTTCGCGCAGTTCGCCTCGGATCTGGACCCGGCCACCCGCGCCCAGCTGGACCGCGGCCAGCGCGTCACCGAGCTGATGAAGCAGAAGCAGTACGCGCCGCTGTCGATCGCCGAACTGGCGTTGTCGGTGTACGCCGCCGAGCAGGGCTACCTGGACGACCTGCCGGTGAATCAGGTGCTGCCGTTCGAGAAGGGCCTGCACGCGTTCATGCATCAGAACCATGCCGACCTGATGAAGACCATCGTCGCCACCGGCAACTGGGACAAGGACATCGAGGGCGTCTTCAAGGCCTCGCTGGACGAGTACAAGAAGACCGGCAGCTGGTAAGAGAACCGGGAATCGGGATTTGAAATTCGGGATTCGAAAAGGCCGCAGGTCGAGGCATCAACGAATCTCGAATCCCTAATCCCGAATCCCACGAGTGAGCAAAGCGAGCGAGTAGAGCATGGCCAGCGGACGCGAAATCAAAACCAAGATCAAGAGCACGCAGAACATGCGCAAGGTGACGCGCGCGCTCGAGATGGTCTCGGCCTCGAAGATCCGCAAGGCGCAGGATCTGATGAAGGCCTCGCGTCCGTATGCGCGCTCCATGCGCAAGGTGATCGCGCACGTGGCGCAGGCCAGCACCGATTTCAGCCATCCGTTCATGGTCCAGCGCGACAACGTGGCGCGGGTCGGCTACATCGTGGTGTCGACCGATCGCGGCCTGTGCGGCGGCCTCAATTCCAACCTGTTCCGCCGCCTGCTGCCGGCGATCGCCGAATGGCAGAAGCAGGGCGTGCAGGTGGACGTGGTGGCGATCGGCCAGAAGGCGGTGGCGTTCTTCCGCCGCCTCAAGGGCGTCAACCTGGTCGGCAGCGTCAGTCACCTCGGCGAGAGGCCCAAGCTCGAGCAACTGGTCGGCGTGATCAAGGTGATGATGGACGCCTACCAGGCCAACGGCCTGGATCGCGTGTTCCTCGCCTACAACGACTTCGTCAACACCATGACGCAGAAGCCGACCATCGACGCGCTGCTGCCGCTGCCGCTGGTGGCCGCGGAGATGGAAGCGCACCAGGAAGCGGGCGAGTCGGCCTACGCCGGCGTGAAGCTGGAAGCGAGCCACGACTGGGACTACATCTACGAGCCGGACGCGCAGACCGTGCTGGAGCACGTGCTGACCCGCTACATCGAATCGGTGGTGTACCAGGCGGCACTGGAGAACCTGGCCAGCGAGCACGCCGCGCGCATGGTCGCGATGAAGAGCGCGTCGGACAACGCGAACAAGGTGATCGACGAGCTGACGCTGATCTACAACAAGGCGCGCCAGGCTGCGATCACCCAGGAAATCTCGGAAATCGTCGGCGGCGCCGCGGCTGTGTAAATGCGATCGTCCGTGATCGCAGGGCAAGATCAAGAAGCGGCCATCCATGGCCGCACTCCCAGTAAGAGCGACGTTTCATTGGCGCTTTGTACAAATCGAAATCTTAAAGAGATTCATCCGGAGCTATCAGCATGAGCCAGGGCAAAGTTGTTCAGATCATCGGCGCGGTCGTCGACGTGGAATTTCCGCGCGACCAGGTGCCGCAGGTGTATGACGCACTGAAAATCGACGGCACCGAGATCACGCTGGAAGTCCAGCAGCAGCTCGGCGACGGCATCGTGCGCACGATCGCGCTCGGTTCCACCGAAGGCCTGAAGCGCGGCCTCGAGGCGCGCAACACCGGCGAAGGCATCAAGGTGCCGGTCGGCAAGGCCACCCTGGGCCGCATCATGGACGTGCTCGGCAACGCCATCGACGAGGCCGGCCCGATCGGCGAGCAGGATCAGTGGGTGATCCACCGCGAGGCGCCGAGCTACGCCGACCAGGCCGCCGCGACCGACCTGCTGGAAACCGGCATCAAGGTGATCGACCTGGTCTGCCCGTTCGCCAAGGGCGGCAAGGTCGGCCTGTTCGGCGGTGCCGGCGTGGGCAAGACCGTCAACATGATGGAACTGATCAACAACATCGCGAAGGCGCATGAAGGCCTGTCGGTGTTCGCCGGCGTGGGCGAGCGTACCCGCGAGGGCAACGACTTCTACCACGAGATGAAAGACTCCAACGTGCTCGACAAGGTCGCGATGGTGTACGGCCAGATGAACGAGCCGCCGGGCAACCGCCTGCGCGTCGCGCTGACCGGCCTGACCATGGCCGAGTACTTCCGCGACGAAAAGGACGAGCACGGCAAGGGCCGCGACGTGCTGTTCTTCGTCGACAACATCTACCGCTACACGCTGGCCGGTACCGAGGTGTCCGCGCTGCTCGGCCGCATGCCGTCGGCGGTGGGCTACCAGCCGACGCTGGCCGAGGAAATGGGCGTGCTGCAGGAGCGCATCACCTCGACCAAGACCGGCTCGATCACCTCGATCCAGGCCGTCTACGTACCCGCGGACGACCTGACCGACCCGTCGCCGGCCACCACCTTCGCGCATCTGGACGCGACCGTGGTGCTCAGCCGCAACATCGCAAGCTTGGGTATCTACCCGGCGGTGGATCCGCTCGATTCGACCAGCCGCCAGCTCGATCCGAACGTGATCGGCCAGGAGCACTACGACGTCGCCCGCAAGGTGCAGGGCACGCTGCAGCGCTACAAGGAGCTGAAGGACATCATCGCGATCCTCGGCATGGACGAGCTCAGCGAAGAGGACAAGCAGGCCGTGGCGCGTGCGCGCAAGTGCGAGCGCTTCTTCTCGCAGCCGTTCCACGTGGCCGAGGTGTTCACCGGTTCGCCGGGCAAGTACGTGTCGCTGAAGGAAACCATCCGCGGCTTCAAGATGATCGTCGACGGCGACGTCGACCATCTGCCCGAGCAGGCGTTCTACATGGTCGGCGGCATCGACGAGGCGATCAAGAAAGCGGAAGAGATGGGCGCCAAGAAGGCGGCCTGATCCTGGAGCCGGGATTTGGGATTCGGAATTCGGGATTCGTAGAGCAGCGTCATCGCGCTTTGGACGAATCCCGAATCCCTAATCTCGAATCCCGATCGATCGACCGAGCGTAGCGAGAGAGAATCATGACCCACACCATTCGCGTCGACATCGTCAGTGCCGAAGCCGAGATCTTCTCCGGCGACGCGACGATGGTCGTTGCCACCGGCGAAATCGGCGAACTCGGCATCACGCCGCGCCACGCGCCGCTGATCACCCGCCTCAAGCCGGGCCACGTCGATGTGCTGCTGACCAGCGGCGAGCGCCAGCAGTTCTGGGTTTCCGGCGGCATGCTGGAAGTGCAGCCGCAGGTGGTCACCGTGCTGGCCGACACCGCCGCCCGCGCCGCCGACCTGGACGAAGCTTCCGCGCAGCGCGCCAAGAAGGAAGCCGAAGACGCGCTGGCCAATCGCACCGACGCGATGGAGATCGCCGAGGCCCAGGCCAAGCTGGCCGAAGCGATCACCCAGCTGCAGGCGCTGGAGCGGCTGCGCAAGAACCTCAAGCACTGAGTTTGTGCGCTCGTCCGTGAGCGCAGAGCCAGGATCAAAAGGCGGCCGTCCGTGGCTGCACTCGTCGATGAAGCGGTCGCTTCGATGGACACTTCAGAAAAGGACGCCGGCCTTGTGCCGGCGTTTTTGCGTCGGCACGATGCAGCTTTGGACAGGCAGGGACGACGACGATGACGTGGCTGAAGTACGCATGCGGCGGGTTGTTGCTGACTCTCGTCGGCTGCGCCACCACGCCGCCCCTGCCGTCGCCATCGTCATTCGCCACCGGCGGGGCGTCGTGGCGGGCCGTGCTGCCGCCCGACACGACGCGCTATCAACTGGCACTGGGTGAGGTGTCCAGCGGCGGCACACCGTTCCGGCGCGTGTCGCCGGCGTATCCACCGAATCTGCTTGCCAGTTGCCCGCCGCCGCAGGAGGTGCCGGCGCTGTTGATCGTCGGTGCGAACGGGATGGTCGGCGAAGTACGCGTCACGGGCGAGGCACAGGCGGATGCCAGTCGGCGCGCCTTCATCGCCGCGGTGCGCGTGGCTGCGCTGCAGTGGCAGTTCAATCCGCTGCAGATCAACCGCTGGGCTGCCGATGCCGACGGCAACAGCCATGTGGTGGACAGCGAGACGCGACCGTTCAGTCTCGCCTGCGTGTTCCGCTTCGAGTGCCATGCCGGCAAGCCCGCGGTGTCGGCCGCGGCGGCAACGCCATGAACCCGTTCCCGCCATCATCCGGCCAGGACGGGCTGGTATGCTTTTTGATCGACACGCGACAAGGTCCTGCAGCCATGAACCAAACGCCTCTCCACGTCGTCATCCTCGCCGCCGGTGCCGGCACGCGGATGAAATCGAACCGGCCGAAGGTGCTGATGCCCTTGGCCGGCCGGCCGTTGCTGGCGCACGTGGTCGCTGCGGCGCGCGCGCTGCAGCCGGCGGTGATCCACGTCGTCTACGGCCATGGCGGCGAACAGGTGCCGGCCGCGTTTGCCGACCAGCCCGATCTGCGCTGGGCGCTGCAGGCGGAACGGCTGGGCACCGGCCACGCGGTGGAGCAGGCGCTGGCCGGCGTGCCCGATGGCGTGCGCGTGCTGGTGCTGTACGGCGACGTGCCGCTGACCCGGGTCGAGACACTGCAACAGCTGGTGGCGGCCGAAGGCGGCTTCAGCCTGCTCACCACCCGCCCCGCCGATCCGCACGGCTATGGCCGCGTGCTGTGCGACGGCAACGGCCGCGTGCGCGCGGTGGTCGAGGAGAAGGATGCCGATGCCGACCAGCGTGCGGTGAACCTGGTCAACACCGGCATCCTGGTCGCCGAGGCGCAGGCCCTGCGCGGCTGGATCGGCCGGCTCGACCGCAACAACGCGCAGGGCGAGTACTACCTCACCGACATCTTCCGCATGGCCACGGCGGAAAACCGGGCGGCGCGCAGCGTCGAATGCGTCGACCCGATCGAGGCCGCCGGCGCGAACAATCCGCTGCAGCTGGCCGAGCTGGAAGCGGCGTATCGCCAGCGTGCCGCGCGCGCGCTGATGTCCGATGGCGTGCGCCTGGCCGATCCCTTGCGCGTCGACGTGCGCGGCACGGTCGAGGCCGGCCACGACGTCGAGTTGGACATCGACGTGATCCTGGAAGGCCGCGTGGTGCTAGGCGACGACGTGCGCATCGGCGCGTTCACCCGGCTGAAGGACGTGCAGCTGGTGGCCGGCAGCGTGGTGCAGTCGCACTGCGACCTGGACGGCGTGGTGACCCACGGCCCCTGCACGATCGGCCCGTTCGCGCGGCTGCGCCCCGGCACCGAACTTGACGCCGGCGTGCACATCGGCAACTTCGTCGAGACCAAGAAGACCCGCCTCGGCGAAGGCAGCAAGGCGAACCACCTCAGCTACCTCGGCGACACCGTGGTGGGTCGCGGCGTCAACATCGGCGCCGGCACCATCACCTGCAACTACGACGGCGTGAACAAGTTCACCACGCGCATCGGCGACGGCGCCTTCATCGGCTCCAACAGCGCGCTGGTGGCTCCGGTGACCATCGGCGCACTGGCCACCATCGGCGCCGGTTCGGTGATCACCCGCGATGCGCCGGAAGGCGAACTCACCGTGGCGCGCGGCCGGCAGCAGACGTTCGAAGGATGGAAGCGGCCAGTAAAACAACGGGATTAGGGATACGGGATTGGGGATTCGTCAGAAGCCACTGCGGCCCCGCTTTTCCGAATCCCCAATCCCGTATCCCTAATCCCGGCAGTCAGGCGTAGCGCCAGCCGTCGATCTCCACCAGCAGCTCGCTGCGGCAGATGTCGCCGTGCAGCAGCAGCACCGGCACGCCGGGCAGGCGGGTTTGCAGGAACGCGCGCACGCGCGCGGCGTCGGCGCCGTGGCGCACATAGGCTTTCAGCGGCGAACGGGTGTCGAAGCCGGCGGCCATGCCGGCGCTGGCCAGCAGTGCCTCGAGGTTGGTCAGGGTTTCTTCCAGTTGGGCGTCGAGGTCGTCCTGGTGCGCCGAGGCGTGGCCGACCACGGCGGCGGTGCCGGAGATCGCCAGCACGTCCTGCGCCGGCAGCGCCATCGCGCGGGCGAAGCTGGGCGGGGTGCGGCCGTACTGGCGCGGGTAGCGCCAGGCGCTGACCTGGCGCGGATTCTCCACCCGCGTGCCGGGCTGGTCGCAGGCCAGCAGATAGACCTGCAGGCGATGCGGGTGGCCGTGATGGCCGATCGCGGTGGCGGCGGGGAAGCCTTCGGCGAAGAAGTCGCCCATGCCGCTGGCGCGGCCGTCGCAGAAGTGCTTGTAGCGCTCGGCGTCGCCGTCGCCGTGGTTGATCGCGCCGAGATAATTCCAGACCCGCAGCACATGCCGCGCCTCACGCGTGGCGACGAAGCGGTGCAACTGCTCGTAGGCCAGCCGGGCGGTGGCGATGGGGCCGCCGTGTTCGCGCTCGTCCAGTTCGATCGAGGCGAACAGCCAGCCGCCGCCGGCCGACCAGCGCAGCGCACCGTCGCTGCCGCTGCTGACCGGCGCGTCGACCTGCCACAGTTCCAGCGGCGCAGGCGCATCGAGGGTTTCCAGTGCGACCTGCAGGTAGCGTGGATCGGTACTGGCCGGGGTGCCGGCGCCGAAGCCGAACAGCGCCAGCGTGCCGGGTTCGGCCAGGGTCACGGCGACCTCGGCCATGCGGTAGGACACCCGCGGCGCGCGGCGCGGCTGCGGGTCGATCTGGGGGTTTTCACAGCCCTGCATCATTGCGTACAACCGGGAGCGACAAGGGCGCTATGTTACACTCCGCGCCCACTGCCACCGGGGGGAGGCAATGCATCCAGCGTACGGAATCGAGCATGGCGGAACAGACAGCGGCACAGCACGAATTGGCCACCTTGGTCGTGGAATGCCTGAATCTCGAGACCGTGACCCCGGAACAGATCGACCCGGATGCGCCGCTGTTCGGCGGCGAGCTGGGACTGGATTCCATCGACGCGCTGGAAATCGCCCTGGCCGTGTCCAAGCGCTACGGCTTCCAGCTGCGCTCGGACAACCCGGACAACCGGCAGATCTTCACCAGCCTGCGCACGCTGTCCGCGCATGTCGAGAAGAACCGCGTCGGTTGAAGCGGGCGCATCGTCGCATCGACGCCGCTTCTGTCACGCCATGTTCCGGCGCCGGTGGCAGGCTGGCGGCTTCGACGGAGCCAACGCGGAACCCGGCATGACGTCCTCTTCACCACCTGACGGCACGACGCGGCGCTACGGCCTGCTGTTGCTGCCGGCCTACCCGCTGCTGGCGATCGCCGGCGCGGTGACGCGTCGGCAGGTCTTCGCGCTGCTGGCGCTGGCCCTGCTGCTCACCGTGCTGATGCTGCCGCGCCTGCTGGCGCGCCGCGCCGCGCCGTGGCTGTGGTGGTCGGGCATGCTGGCCGGCCTGCTGTGGACGTGGCGCTACGGCTTCGCCGACTTGCTGCTGGAGGCGGTGCCGGTGCTGATCAATGCGCTGCTGGCGGGCTGGTTCGGCCGCACCCTGGGCACGTCCGAGCCGCTGGTGGCGCGCTTCATCGTCGCCATCGAAGGCGCCGAACGGCTGCTGCAGCCGGGCGTGGCCGCCTACGCCCGCCAGGTCACCTGGTTCTGGACGGTGCTGCTGGGCACCCAGGCGCTGCTGCTGACCGTGCTGCTGCTGTGCGCCGGCCACAGCGGCCTGCTGGCGCGCGCCGGCATCGCCGTGCCGCTGCCGGTGCCCGAGCGCTGGGCCGCGACGTGGCTGCACCTGGGTTGCTACATCCTGCTGGCTGCGGCGTTCCTGCTGGAATACGCCTATCGCCGCTGGCGGCTGCGCCATCTGCATCATCCCGGCCTGCACGACATGCTGCTGCAGCTGGCGCTGCACTGGCCGCAACTGTTGCGCGGCAAGCGCGCGGTGGCGCCATGAACGCCGGCTTCGAACAGGTACTGCGCATCGGCGCGGGGCATCCGGCGTTGCCCGGCCACTTTCCCGGTGCGCCGCTGGTGCCGGGGGTGATCCTGCTGGAGCAGGTGGCGCTGGCCTTGCGCGCCTGGCGCGACCAGCGGCTGGGCCGCGTGCTGGAGGCGAAGTTCGTGGCGCCGCTGTTGCCGGAAGAAACCGCCACGTTGCGCCTGACCGCCGCGGACGGCGCGCGCGCGCGTTTCGAAATCCGGCGTGACGGCATCCTGCTGGCGCGCGGCCTGGTCGAGGGAACGACATGAGCACACACACACACTGGCAGAGCCGACCGGAAGGCGGCGGCCGCTTCGCGCTGTGGCTGATCCGCACGATCGCACTGCATGGCGGGCGCCGACTTGGCCGGTTGTGCCTGTACCCGATCACGCTGTACTTCTTCTTGCGCCGCGCACCGGAACGACGGGCCTCACGCCAGTACCTGCAGCGCGTGTTCGGCCGGCCGGCCACGGCATGGCAGGTGCTGAAGCATATCCACTGCTTTGCCGCGACGATCCTGGACCGGATCTTCCTGCTCGCACACGGCGAGCAGCCATTCCAGATCGAGACCGAAGGCCTGGACCTGCTCGACGAACGCCTCGCGCAGGGTCGCGGCGTGCTGCTGTTCGGCTCGCACCAGGGCAGTTTCGAGGCGCTGCGGGCGATCGGCGCGCGCCGGCCGGAGATGCCGCTGCGCGTGGTGCTGGACAAGCAGAAGACCCCGGCGATGACCGAACTGCTCGAAGCGCTGGCGCCGGACGTGGGCGCCTGCGTGATCGACGCGGCGCAGGACGGCGCCACGATCGCGCTGGCGATGGCTGAGGCCTGCCACGACGGCGCGCTGGTGGCGATGCTGGCCGACCGCGGCCGCGGCCACGAGGTGCTGCGGCGCACCGGTTTCCTCGGTTCCCCCGCGCCGTTCCCGATCAGCCCGTGGCTGCTGGCGCATACGCTGCAGGTGCCGGTGGTACTGTGCTTCGGGCTGTACCTGGGCGGCAACCGCTACAAGCTGGTCTTCGAGCCGTTCAGCGACCAGGTGCAGATCCCGCGGCAGGATCGCGGCCCGGCGCTGGATGCGCTGATTGCCCGCTACGCGCAACGGCTGGAACACTACATCCATGTCGCTCCCTACAACTGGTTCAACTTCTATGATTTCTGGCAAGACGCGCCTGTGGCTGATGGGCCTGCTGCTGCCGCTGTGGGCGAGCGCGTCGGCATCTGAGCCGGCGCCGGCAGCGTCGTCCGCGCCGGCGCTGATCGCGGCCCTGGGCCAGCCCGCACCCGCGCATACCGCGTTCGCCGAGGCGCGTTTCCTGCAGGTGCTCGATCGGCCGCTGGTGGTCTCCGGCGAATTGTCGTGGCTCGGCGGCGACCGGCTGCAGCGGCGCGTCGATCACCCGCAGCAGGAAACGTCCACCATCGCCGACGGCGAGGTGACCCAGCAGCGTCCCGGCAAGAGCCCGCGGCACTTTTCGCTGAAGCGTGCGCCGCAGTTGCAGGTATTGCTGGACAGCTTCGTGGCATTGCTCAGCGGCGACGCCGCGCGATTGCAGCAGGCATTCGAGATCCGCCAGGGCGGCGACGCCGGCGGCGCGTGGACGCTGACCCTGGTGCCGCGCGACGCGCGCGTGGCGAAGACCGTCGCCAACATCCGCATCGACGGCTACGCGAAGGCCTCGCGCTGCATGCACATGCAGGAAGCCGACGGCGATCTCGCGGTCGACCTGCTGGGCCCGCTGGCCGCGCAGATGCCGGCCGAACCTACCCGGGAGGCACTGCAGGCGCTGTGCCAGGGCGCGCCCTGAGCATGCGCCGGGGCGCCCGCGCGGCATTGCTGATCGGATGGTTGCTGGCGCTGGCCGGGCTCGGCTGGGTGGTCGGCCAGCGCCTGCACGTCAGCACCGACCTGCGCAGCTTCATGCCCGCACCGACCACGCCGGACCAGCGTCTGCTGATGGAGCAGGTCGGCGAAGGGCCGGGTTCGCGCTTGCTGCTGCTCTCCATTCAAGGCCAGTCCGACGCACGGCTGGCGACGCTGAGCCAGGGCCTCGCCGCGGCGTTGAAGCACGACCTGCGTTACAGCCAGGTACTCAACGGCAGCTTCGACCTCGGCGCGCTGGACACCGGCCTGCTGCCGTACCGCTTCCTGCTGTCGCCCACGCTGGACACGCAGCCGCTGGACGAAGCGTACCTGGCCGACCAGCTGCAGCAGCGGCTGGACGATCTTTCCTCGCCGGCGGCCAGTCTGCTGAAAGGCCTGTTGCCGCGCGACCCCACGCTGGAGGTGCTGAAACTGGCCGAGCTGTGGGCGCCGGCGAAATCGCCGGAACTGCGCGAGGGGGTGTGGTTCTCGCCGCAGGGTGAAGCGCTGTTGCTGGTGCAGACGGTGGCCGCCGGTTTCGATCCGGGCGCGCAGCAGCAGGCGATCGACGGCATCCGGCAGGCCTTCCATGCGCTGCCCGGCAGTGCCGGCGCGAAGCTGGAATTGAGCGGGCCGGGCTACTTCAGCGTGGTGGTCGGCGCGAAGACGCGGCACCAGGCCGACTGGATCGGGCGCATCTCCACCGTGGGCTTCGTCGCGCTGCTGCTGCTGGCGTACCGCAGCTTCAGCTCGCTGCTGCTGTCGGCGCTGCCGATCGCCAGCGCCGCGCTGGCCGGCATCGCCGCATTGACGCTCGCCTTCCCTGAAGTGCACGGGATCACCCTGGCGTTCGGCTTCACCCTGCTTGGCGTGGCGCAGGAATATCCGATCCGCGTGCTCAGCCACCGCCGCGCCGGCGAGGATGCGGTGCACAGCGTGCGCGCCCTGTGGCCGCTGCTGCTGACCGCGATCGCCTCGGCCTGCATCGCCTACCTGGCGTTCTACGCCTCCGGCGTGAACGGGCTGAAGCAACTGGCCGTGTTCACCATCGTCGGCCTGCTGGTGGCCGGCTTCAGCACGCGCTACCTGCTGCCGCACCTGCTGCCGCGGCGCGTGCGCGACGTCGCCGACATGCGCTGGCTGGCGCGCGCGCGCGATGTCGTCGACCGGTTGCCGCGGCCGCGCTGGATTCCCGCCGCGGTCGCCGTGGCGGTCGTGCTGATGCTGGCGCTCGCACCCGCGCCGTTCTGGCAAAACAACCTCGCCGCGCTGACCCCGCTGCCGCAGGATCTGCTGCAGCATGACGCGCGCCTGCGCGAGGCGCTCGGCGCGCCCGACGTGCGTTACCTGCTGGTGCTGCAGGCGCCGACCGAGCAGGGCGTGCTGGCGTTGTCGGAGAAGCTGCAGCCGCGCGTCGATGCCCTGCTGGCGCAGCATGCGGCCGATGCGCTGGAATTGCCGTCACGCTATCTGCCGACGACAGCGTTGCAGCGGAAGCGGCAGCAGAAGCTGCCCGACCGCGCCACGCTGCAGCACGCGCTGGACGAAGCGTCACAGGGCCTGCCGTTCCGCGCCGATCTGTTCCAGCCGTTCGTCGACGATGTGGAAACCGCGCGCCAGCTGCCGCCGCTGACGCCGCAGCGCTACGCACAGACGCCGCTGGGCCAGCGCCTCGCTGCGATGCTGGTGGAGCGCGACGGCCACTGGCTGGGCCTGGGCACGGTCAGCGGCGTGCACGACGCGGCCGCGCTGCAGACGCTGGGCGAAAACACCAACGGCGCGGTGCGCCTGCTCGACCTGAAGGCAGCCTCGGAGTCGCTGGTGGTCGACTACCGCACGCGCATCCTGCAGGCCTTGCTGGTCGCTGCGATTTTGCTGGTGCTGACGATCACGTTCGCGCTGCGTAGCCTGCGCCGCGCCTGGCACGTGCTGGCGCCGATGACGCTAGCGACCTTCCTGGTGCTGGCGGTGGAGCGCGTGGCCGGTGTCGAGATCTCGCTGTTCCACCTGGTCGCGCTGATCCTCGCCGGCGGCCTCGGCCTGCACTACGCCCTGTTCTTCGAGCGCGACACCGGCGACCCGGCCGAGCAGCGACGCACCCTGCACGCCACCCTCGTCTGCGTGCTGTCCGCGCTGCTGGTGTTCGGCATGCTGGCGTGGGCCACGATCCCGGTGCTGCGCGCGATCGGGCTCACGGTGAGCCTGGGCGTGGCCTTCCACTTCTGCCTGTCGATCCTGATGGCGCCGCATGCTCGACAAGACTGACTGGGCGCAGCTGATTCCGCACGCGGGCACGATGTGCCTGCTCGAAGCGGTGCTGGCGTGGGACGAGCGCAGTATCCACGCGATCAGCGCGGGCCACACGTGCGCCGACAACCCGCTGCGCGGCGCGCACGGACTGCACGCCGTGCATCTGGCCGAATATGGCGCGCAGGCGACGGCGGTGCACGGCGCGCTGCTGGCGCGCGCGCGCGGCGACGAGACGGTGCGCCCCGGCCGGCTGGTCAGCCTGCGTGACGTGCAGCTGTTCGAGGAATACGTCGACCGGCTCGACGGCCATCTGGACGTCCATGCCGAATGCCTGTACGCCGACGGCGGCGGCGCGCAGTATGCGTTCCGCGTCGAGCATCGCGGCCGCCTGCTGGCCAGCGGGCGCGCCGCGGTGATCTATCCTTCCCGTTGATCCGCCTGCGAGGCCTGCCATGTCCGAAGCCCATCCCGCACGTCGCGCCCTGGTCACCGGCGGCAGCGGCGAGCTCGGCGGTGCGATCTGCCACGCGCTCGCCGCGGCCGGCTGGCACGTCATCGTGCACGGCCACCACAGCCTGGCCCGGGCCGAGGAAACCGCCGCGGCGATCGTTGCCGGAGGCGGCAGCGCGCAGGCGCTGGCGTTCGACGTCACCGACGCGGAGGTGACCCGCGCGGCGCTGGACGTGCTGCTGTCCGAAGAGCCGATCCACGCGCTGGTCAACAACGCCGGCATCCACGACGACGCGCCGATGGCAGGCATGAGCGACGAGCAGTGGCACCGGGTGATCGACGTCTCACTGCACGGCTTCTTCCACGTCACCCGGCCGCTGCTGTTGCCGATGGCGCGCGCGCGCTTCGGCCGCATCGTCTCGATCGGCTCGGCGGCGGCGCAGCTGGGCAATCGCGGGCAGACCAACTACGCCGCGGCGAAGGCCGCGCTGGTGGGCGCCAGCAAGTCGCTGGCGCGCGAGATGGCCTCGCGCGGGATCACTGTCAACGTGGTCGCGCCCGGTGTGATCGAGGGGCGCATGGCCGAGGCCGCGTTCCCGCCCGAACGCATCCGCGAGCTGGTCCCCGCGCAGCGCGCCGGCAAGCCGGAGGAGGTCGCGGCGCTGGTCGCGTTCCTGTGTTCGGACGCGGCCGGCTACATCAACGGCCAGCTGATCGGCGTCAACGGCGCGATGGGCTGAGCCGCGCGGTCACCTCGCCGCGTCGAACAGCGCCGGCCGCGGCTGGCCGGACAGCGGTGCGTGCAGGCGCGCGTCGACGGCGGCTGCCTGCAGGGTGAGCGCATCGGCCAGGCCGTCGAGCACGCGCACGTGCCCGCGCAGCCGTGCGCGGATGCCGGCATCGTCCAGCCTGTCGTGCAGGCCGCGGTTGAGTGCGGCGAACCAGGCCAGGCTGCACTGGTCCAGCATCTCGCGCCGGCTGTGGCCGCTGCTGGCCGCATGCCAGTGGCGGAACAACTGCTGCATGCGCGCATTGAGCGCCTGCGCGCGTTCCAGTTCGGGGCGCATCTCGCCGAGCAGGTCGAGGTCGGTCAGCCGGCGCTGGAACATCAGCTGGCACAGCACGCCCCAGTAGTACGCGTAGTCCCAGGTCACCTTGGCCGGCAGCACCTGGGCGTTGCCGAACAATGGGTACTGGCCGCGGAACAGGCTCAGCGTGTTCGCGTAGAACGAGCGGAACAGCTGCTCGTAGATGTGCGCGTATGGCGCCAGCTTGCGGCCGGCGCGATCGTGGCCGAGCAGCGCCACGATGTAGGTGTTGGCGATCGCGATGAAGTCGCTTCCGGGTGAGTAGAACGGATCGAGAAAGCTGCCGGCCTCGCCGGTCAGCGCCCAGCGGTCGGCGGAAAACAGCTGGCGGCTGTCGTGCGAGTAATTGCGCAGGAAGCGGAAGTCGAGCAGGTTGCCGCGCTCGGCGGCGACCGCGCGGCCCAGGGCCGGCTGGCGGGCGTGCAGCCATTGGAGCGCGAGCTCGAAATCGCGCATGCCGTCGAGCGGATGCATCGCCGCGTCGGTGACGATGCCGACCGAGTGCGCGCCCGAACCCAGCGGAATCAGCCACGCCCAGTAGCCCGGCCCCGTCAGGTGGTTGGTCGAGCGCCAGCGTTCCGGCGGCGAAACGCGCCCACGCCAGTCGGCGTCGTCGCTCCAGCGGTCGATGTCGAGCTTCGCATCCATGCGGAACCACACCGCGTTGGCATGATGGCCGTTGTCCACGGTCAGCCCGAAGCGCCGGCGCAGCAGCGCGGCGCGGCCCGACGCATCCAGCAGCCAGCGCGCCGTGACATGGTGCTCGCCATCGTCGTCGAGGTAGTGCACCTCGTGCGCGGCGCCATGCTCGCCCACGTTGAAGCGCTTGACCGTGGCGCCGTCGCGGAACGCGATGCCGCGTCGCCGCGCTTCCTCGCCGAGAAAGGTCTCGAAGATGCCGCGGTCGATCTGGTAGCTCGGTGCCGGCAGGATCCGGCTCACGCCCAGTTCGGTGACGTCCGCGATGTCGCTGCTGCCGTCGCTGAAGAAATAGCGCAGGCCGAACTTGCGGATGTGCGCGGCGTCCATGTGCTCGCGCAGGCCCAGCGTGTGGTCGAAATAATCCGCGCCGATCTCCACCGTCGACTCGCCGACCTTGTGCGCCGCCGCCGGCAGCGGGTGCCGGTTGCGCTCCAGCACCAGGATGTCCATGTCCGGAAATTCGCCGCGCAGCTGCAGCGCCAGGCACAGGCCGGCCAGGCCACCGCCGAGGATCACCGCTTCGTGCATCGCGTCGCTCATGCTGGTCCAGGACTCCGGGAGTGCGCGACGGCTGCCGTGCACGACCGATGCTGGCTCAACCCTGGTCTGGGTGGCGTGAGCGTTCCACGGCGGCAAGCCGGCGGTGGCGGCTGAAGAACAGCAGCATCGGCGTGCTCATCATGGTGGTGACGATCGCCATCAACAGCAGCAGGGTGAACATCTCGCGGCCGATCACGCCGGCATCGAGGCCGATCTTCAGCACGATCAGCTCGACCATGCCGCGCGCATTCATCAGCGAGCCGACCGCGAGACTGTCGCGCCAGCCGTGGCCGCCCAGGCGCGCGCCGAGCGCGCCGCCGAGCACCTTGCCGACCACCGCCACCGCGAGGATCAGCGCGAAGGCGTCCAGCGCATCGCGCTGGAACGCGTCGGCACTGGTGCTCAGCCCGGTCAGCGCGAAGAACACCGGCATCAGCGCGATCACCGCGACGTGTTCCAGCCGTTCGATCAGCCCGGCCAGCAACGCATCGTCGCGCGGCAGGCACAGGCCGAACACGAACGCACCGAACACCGCGTGCAGATGCAGCCACTCGGTCAACGCGGCGCAGCCGAACGCGCCGATCAGCAGCGCCGCGAGCACGCCGCCGTCCGGGCGGCCTTTCGACGCATGCCGCGTCAGCCAGCGCCGCAACAGCGGCCGCAGCACGCCGAAGCACAGCGCCAGCATGGCGCCGACGCCGAGTACGCTGCGCCAGAACGGCGCCCAGTCGCCGTGCGCGGAGATCAGCGCAACGGTGAGCGCGAGCAGGATCCACGCCAGCACGTCGGCCATCGCCGCCGCCGTCAGCGCAAGCTGGCCGACCGGTGTGTGCGTGACGTGGCGATCCTTGAGGATGCGCGCCAGCACCGGCATCGCGGTGATCGCCAGCGACGCGGCCAGGAACAGCGCGAACGGCCAGTACGCGATGCCCGCCGGCGCGTAGCGCGCATACAACAGCGGCGTGATCAGCAGGGCGAGCCCGATCGGCAGCAGCACGGCGAGTCCGCCCACCGCCCCGGCCGCGCGCAGCGCCTGCCTCACGCCGCCGGACAGGCGCAGCTCGGCGCCGACGATGAACATGAAAAGCACCAGGCCGATCTGGCTCAGCCCGTCCAGCGCCGGCAGGCTGGCCGGCGCGAACAGCCAGCCCTGCCAGGCCGGCGCCAGTGCGCCGAACAGCAGCGGGCCCAGCGCCAGGCCGGCGATCATCTCGCCGATCACCGGCGGCTGGCCGATCCAGCGCAGCAGCCAGGCGAGTGCGCGTGCCGTGACCAGGATCGCCACCAACTGCACCAGCAGCAGCGCATGGCCCATGGCGTCAGGCCGTCGTGCCGTCGTCGACGATGAGCGGCGCCGCGCGCGAGCGGCGATGGCTGGCGACGATGTGGCCGTAGTGGAGGACCTGGCCGATCGTATAGGTGGTGATGCGGGTGACGTCGCGCACCGGCTTGAGGTGGCTGGGACGGAACGCGCCGTGGTAGCGCGAGGCGATCGGCACCGAGACCACCCCGAGCTTTTTCTCGCGCGAGGCGGCGATCAGGATCGCCGCCTCGAACACGAAGTTCTCCGCCGGCAGGTCGACCAGGTCCAGCGCCGCGCGCGGATACCAGCGCTGCCCGCTCTGGGTGTCGGCGATCGGCTGCCCGCAGGCCCACGAGATGCCCCAGTCGGCGACCGCGTTGGCGCGGCGGCGGCCCTTCGGCTGCTGTTCGCGATGGAGCAGGCGCGCGCCGATCACGATGTGGTCGGGGTACTGTGCGGCGGCCGCCACGATGCGCGGGATGTCGCTGGCCAGGTGCTGGCCGTCGCCGTCCATCGTCAGCACCGCCTCGTAGCCTTGCCGCAGCGCCTCGCGGAAGCCATGGCGCAGCGCCTCGCCCTTGCCACGGCGTTCGTCGTGGCGCAGCAGGGTCACCGGCAGCGCGGCGACGATCTCCGGCGTGCGGTCGTCCGAGCCGTCGTCGATCACGATCACCGGCGCGCCGAGCGCCAGCACGGATTCGACCACCGACTGGATCGCGGCCTCCTCGTTGAGGCAGGGAATCAGCACGCACCAGCGCGCCACGGCAGTGTTCAAGCGACGTTCTCCATGTCGATCCGCAAGCCGAGTGTAGCGGCGACGGCCAGTTCGCAGTGTCCGCCCTCTGTGGCCAGCAGGGCCAGCAGCGGCAGGCTGGCGGCCGACGGGTTGCCGGCGCGCCACCCATGCAGCGGTTCCGGCAAGGGCGCGTCGGCGGGCGCGGTGCCCAGTTGCAGGTCGAGCCGTGCCAGCGTCGCCGGGCCGGCTTGCGGCGCCAGCACCAGTGCGCAGCCGAACGCCTGCGCGCAGCCGGTGACTTCGGCCAGCGCGCCGCTGCCGGCGGTGTCGCTGCACACCAGCAGCACCGGACGCTGCTCGGCCAATACCTGGCTGGCCGCTTCCAGCAGCGCGGCGCCGAAGCTGGCGCGCTGGGCGCAGATCGCGGTGGACGGCGCGTGGCAACCGGTGGCGATGGTCCAGTAGCCGACCGCGGCGTTGTGCACCGAGTTGTGGAAGCGGATCGGCGACAGCTCGGTGGGCGCCTGCGCCAGGGTGGCGCACATGTAGTCGGTGATCGCCTGGTCGCCATGCGCGGAAGCGAACACGCAGGCCAGCGCGGCGGCATCGCGGCCGCTCATCGCCACCGCCTGGCCGGCCGCCTCGACCGCCAGCAGCACGCTTTCCGGCGCGCGCCGGCGTTCGTTCGGCGGCAGGCTGGCGGCGGCCGGTCGCGGCGGCGGCGCTGGCGGGGTGGCGCCGGCCAGCAGCGCGCGCAGCGCGGCGAAGTCGGCCAGTTGCGGCGACCACAGGCCGACGCCTTCGACGTGGACGCGCAGCGTATTCATGCCGCAAATCCCGCACGGGCGAACGCCAGGCAGGCGTTGTTGCCGCCGAAGCCGAACGAGTTGCTCAGCGCCACGTCGACGCACTGGCGTTCGTTGCGCCAGGCGAACTGCGCGCCGCAGATCGGGTCGGGCGTGTCGCCGCCGAGGTTGCCCGGCACCAGGCCGTGCCCGATCGCCTGCAGCGCGATGGTCGCCTCGACGATGCCGGCCGCGCCCAGCGTGTGGCCGGTGAAGCCCTTGGTCGAGCTGGCCCGCGTCGTGGCCGGAAAGACGCGGCCGACCAGCGCCGCCTCGACCTCGTCGTTCTTCTGGCTGGCGGTGCCGTGCAGGTTGATGTAGTCGACCCGGGCCGCATCGAGGCCGGCGCGGGCCAATGCATCGTGCAACGCCAGCTCGGCACCGAGGCCGTCCGGATGCGGGGTGGACATGTGGTGCGCGTCGCTGGCCTCGCCGTAGCCGAGCAGTTGCGGCGCGTCGGGCGCCACGCCGGTGCGTTCCAGCAGCGCGAAGCCGGCGGCCTCGCCGATCGAGATGCCGTTGCGCGCGGCGTCGAACGGGCGGCACGGTTCGGGCGACACCAGCTCCAGCGCGTTGAAGCCGAACAGCACGCTGTCGCACAGGGTGTCCACGCCGCCCACCACCGCCGCGTCGACCAGGCCGAGGCGGATCATCCGTTCGGCATTGGCGAACACCTTGGCGCTGGACGAGCAGGCGGTGGAAACCGTTAGGCACGGGCCGTCGAGTTCCAGCGCGGCGGCGACGAAGGCGGCCAGCGAGTGCGGCGCGTGGATCGCCGGGCGCAGCATGTCGTCGGCGAAGCCGCCGTCGGGATCGAGCCGGCGATAGGCTTCCTCGGTGGCGCCGATGCTGGCGGTGGACGTGCCCAGCAGCAGCGCCACGCGGTCGGCGCCGTAGCGCGTGCGTGCGGCGTGCACGCGTTCGAGGAAGCCGTCCTGGTTCAGGCCCAGCCAGGCCAGCCGGTTGTTGCGGCAGTCCCATGCGCGCAGGGCGGCGGGCAGGGCGACGTCTTCCACGCCGTCGACGCGGCCGACCCAGCAGGCCAGCGGCGCGCTGCTGATGTCGTTCGGGCGCAGCCCGCTGCGGGCGTGTTCGAGCGCATCGAGCTGCGCTTCAAGGCCGCTGCCCATGGCGGAAGTGGCGGTATACGCGGTGACCGCGAGGGGTGTCATGAGAATGGGCATCAGGAAAGCCTAACGTTGACCCCGCGGAATGCCTAGCCTGCGGCTGGCCCACGCCAAGCGGGTATTCAGCGTAACCATGGCGGCATGAGGATGCCGCGAACAGCGCGGCCGGCTAAGCTGGCTCATCCCGCTGCCATTTCACGTTCCCCATGCCTGTATCCCGAAGCCCCTGGCTCTACCTGCGCGACCGCGACGTGCAGCATGCCGCGCTGGTGACCGTGCTGGCGCTGGTGCTGAGCGCGGGCCTGGTCTGGCTGGGCTACCTGATCCACGTCTGCCGCGTCGCCCTGCGCAGCCCGCTGGCGCCGCCGCGGCGGATGGTGACGCTGGTGTTCGGCCGCCGGCTCGAGCGCGGTGTGCCCGAGCACGACTACCAGCAGCGCCTGCGCCGTGCGCTGAGCCTGGCCGAGCAGCGACAGACCGACCACCTGCTGCTGCTCGGCGGCTGCAGCGGCGGCCAGTGCAGCGAGGCGGCCGCCGGCCAGGCCTGGCTGCAGCGGCACGGCCTGGCCGGCGGAGTGCGGGTGGAGCTGGAGCAGGATTCGGTCGACTCGCTGGAAAACCTGCGCCACGCGCGCCGCCTGCTGCTGGCCGAGGCCGGCGACGCCGGGCTGCCGCCGGTGGCGCTGGTGACCAGCCGCTATCACCTGGCGCGCTGCCTGCTGCTGGCGCGCCGGCTCGGCTTCGATGGTTTGCCGGTGGCCGCCGAACCGGCGCTGCCGCGGCAGCGGCGCTACCTCGGCCTGTTGCTGCTCGAGGCCAGCTATCTGATGTGGATCGACCTTGGCCTGCGCTGGGCGCAGCTGATCGGACACCGGCGGATGGCGGCGCGGATCAGCTGATTCGTCCGGCTGATCTGGCTCAGCCCGGCGCGGCGCCGCGCCGCAGCCGTTCGTGCATGGGCACTTGCTAAGCTTGCGCCATTGAATCGACGAGTCGGGCGATGAGCGAGCAAGCCAACCGGGCCGAAACCTTCCTGCGCGAACTGCAGGACCGCATCTGCGCCGCGATCGAACAGGCCGACGGCGGCGCGCGCTTCGAGGAGGACGCGTGGACACGCGCGGCCGGCGGTGGCGGGCGCACCCGCGTGCTGCGCGACGGCGCGGTGTTCGAGCAGGCCGGGGTGAATTTCTCGCGCGTGCACGGCCACCAGCTGCCGCCCAGCGCCACCGCGCATCGGCCGGAGCTGGCCGGCGGCAGCTTCATCGCCACCGGCGTGTCGCTGGTGCTGCACCCGAAGAATCCGCACGTGCCGACCACCCACGCCAACGTGCGCTATTTCGAAGCCAGCAAGGAAGGCGTGGAGCCGGTGTGGTGGTTCGGCGGCGGCTTCGACCT
Organism: Rhodanobacter sp. LX-99; assembly: GCF_018599185.1. NCBI lineage: Bacteria > Pseudomonadati > Pseudomonadota > Gammaproteobacteria > Lysobacterales > Rhodanobacteraceae > Rhodanobacter > Rhodanobacter sp. LX-99. The sequence continues at coordinate 2,082,306 of NZ_JAHFVL010000001.1, forward strand.
CACCCCCTTCTATCCGGTGGACGAGGACGTGCGGCACTGGCACACGGTGGCGCGCGACCTGTGCGCGCCGTATGGCGCGGACGTCTATCCGCGCTACAAGCAGTGGTGCGACGAGTACTTCTACCTGAAGCATCGCGACGAGACCCGCGGCGTCGGCGGACTGTTCTACGACGACTTGAACGAGGGCGGCTTCGAGCGCTGCTTCGCGTTCACCCAGGCGGTCGGCCAGGGTTTCCTCGATGCCTACCTGCCGATCGTGGCGCGCCGCAAGGCCACGCCATACGGCGAGCGCGAGCGCGAGTTCCAGCTGTACCGGCGCGGCCGCTACGTGGAGTTCAACCTGGTCTACGACCGCGGCACCCTGTTCGGCCTGCAGTCCGGCGGGCGCACCGAATCGATCCTGATGAGCCTGCCGCCACGCGTGCGCTTCGAATACGCGTATCAGCCCGAGCCGGGTTCGCCCGAGGCGCAGCTGGCGGAATACCTGAAGCCGCGGGATTGGGCGTAGCGCCCGCCCGTCTCAGATTTCAGCCGTGAAACCAGCGGCACGCAGGCAACGGACATAGGCGACGCTACGAATGCTTGCGCCAGTACTGTCAATCGCATAAGCCTTCGACACGGCGGACTGGACGCGGCAGTTGCGTTCGGCGTGCCGGTGAAGTGCGTCGCGATTCATGGGCGCGCTGGCACAACCCGCCAGCGCCGCGGCGACGACCGCGACGGCGATTTGGGTGTTCATGGCAGTCTCCCGGCGAGCCCCGGATGATGGCTCGCTGCAATGGGTCGGTTGTTCGGTTGTGGTGACGAATGCCGGGTCGCGGCCTACGGTGCATCCCCATGGAATCGCTCCACCGTGGCTCCCTTCACCGGGCCGATCTGTGCGCTGTCGCTGACCTTCAGCACCACCTCGCGGCGGAATTCCAGCGTGCCCTGCACCACGGCGTGCGGGCCGATCACGATCACCGGCTTGCGGTCGCTGCCCCAGTGGAACCAGCCGCTGTTCGGCTTGTCGACCAGGATGCCGCCCTCGACGCGCGAGTCGGCACCGACCGTGACGTCGCCGCCGACCGTGCCGATGCCGCCGGCGACGTGGGCGCCGTCCAGCACGATCGCGCCGTTGACGTTCTCCAGCCGGCCGCCGATTTCGGCGCCGCGAGCCAGATGGATGCTGCCGTTGACCGCGTTCACCTTGCCGCTGACCCGGCTGGCGCCGCCCAGGCTGATCGCGCCGTTGACCGTGCCCAGTTCGGTTGCCTGCGCCTTGTCGCCCAGTTCGACTTCGCCGTTGACGGTGCTGGCCTCGTGCACGCTGGCGCCGTCGCCGACATGGACCGCGCCGTTGACGGTGCTGACATCGCCCGCCTGCTGCCCGGCCGCGACCTGCACCGAACCGTTGACCTTGTCGATGTCGTTGTCTTGCGCGACGGCCAGCGGCGGCAGGACCAGGCCCAGCGCCAGTGCGGCCAGGATGAGGATCGTCGGGAATCGACGCATGGCAATCTCCTTGAGTCTTCAGTGGATGGGTACAAGCACTAGGATGCAGCCAGCGGGCCGAGGGTTTGGCATGACCTGTGGCAGGGGCCGCATTTGACGCTGCCGGGGGCCGGCCGGCACCATTCCCGATTTACTCATCACTGTTGGGCGCCTCCATGCACAAGCTCGTCCTGATCCGCCACGGCCAATCGCAGTGGAACCTCGACAACCGCTTCAGCGGCTGGGCCGACGTCGACCTCACCGAGCAGGGCATGGCCGAGGCGCGCGAGGCCGGCCGGCTGCTGCTGGAAGCCGGCTACCATTTCGACGTGGCGCACACCTCGGTGCTCAAGCGCGCGGTGCGCACGCTGTGGGGCGTGCAGGACGCGATGGACCTGATGTGGATCCCGGTGCTCACCGACTGGCGCCTCAACGAGCGCCACTATGGCGGCCTCACCGGGCTGAACAAGGCCGAGACCGCGGCGAAGTACGGCGAGGACCAGGTGAAGATCTGGCGGCGCAGCTACGACATCCCGCCGCCGCCGCTGGACCGGGCCGCCAACGAGTCGGTGCACGATCCGCGCTACGCGGCGCTCGATCCGAAGGACATCCCCGACACCGAATGCCTGAAGGACACCGTGGCGCGCGTGCTGCCGTACTGGCACGAGGTGCTGGCGCCGGCGATCAAGTCCGGCCAGCGCGTGCTGGTGGCGGCGCACGGCAATTCGCTGCGCGCGCTGGTGAAGTACCTCGACGTCATCTCCGACGAGGCGATCGTGGAGCTCAATATCCCCAACGGCGTGCCGCTGGTGTACGAGTTCGACGACGCGCTGAAGCCGCTGCGCCACTACTACCTCGGCGACGCCGACGCGATCGCGGCGAAGATGGCCGCGGTGGCGAACCAGGGCAGGGCGAAGTAGCTTTTGGCCGGGATTCGGGATTGGGGATTCGGGATTCGCAAAAACACAGCTGCACCACCCGCTGGCGGGCTTTTGCCTCTACGAATCCCCGCTCCAAAGGGTGACAATCGTCAGTCGCTACGCATGGGTCTGCCGCACTAAGCTGGCGGCCGGCTCTCCACCGGATCACGCCATGCCAGCGCACCTGACCAACTACCTCGTCATGCTGCCGATCCTCGCCTGGATCGTGTGGCGCCGCGTCAGCCGCCAGTTCGGCCGCCAGCCGATCCGGCGCAAGCGGATGATCTTCCGCATCGTGGTGTTCGCGATCATCGGCGGCCTGCTTGCGCTCAGCGGATTCCACCACGTCGCACTGGCCGAGGGCCTGCTCGGCGGCATCCTGGTCGGTGGCGCGCTGGGCCTGCTCGGCCTGCGCCTGACCCGCTTCGAGGTGGATCCGGTCAAGGGCGACTGCTATGTGCCGAACCCGTGGATCGGTGCGCTGCTCACCGCGCTGCTGCTGGGCCGGCTGGCTTGGCGCTTTCTGGTGTTGTGGCCGCAGATGCAGCACGACCCGGCCGCGGCGCAGGCCGGCGCGTACCCGGCGGGCTACGCCTCCAGTCCGCTGACCATGCTGGTGATCGGCCTGCTGGTCGGCTACTACATCGCCTACTTCAGCGGCCTGCTGATCCACCACCGCCGCTTCCAGCGGACGCAGGCCGGTAGCGCGACGGCGCTGTGAGCCGTCGCTTCACTCCGGGCGATGCGCCAGCGCCAGGTACTCCTCGCTCTGCATCTCGATCAGCCGCGACTCGGTGCGGCCGAACTCGGCGCGCAGGCGTTCGCCGTCGTACAGCTCGGTGATCGGTGCGGCGGCGGACAGCACCAGCTTGACGTGGCGGTCGTAGAACTCGTCGACCAATTGCACGAAACGCTTCGCCGCGTCCTCGCTGTAGATGGTGAACTGCGGCACGTTGGACACGATGATCGCCGGGCCGGCCTTGGCCAGTGCGATGTAGTCGGCGACCGCGCGCGGGCCTTCGCACAGCGCGGCGAAGTCGAACCACAGGATGTTGTCGGCGCGCTTGTGGAACGGGATGTCGCGGCTGTTGACGTGCAGCACGCCATCCTCCTGCACGTTGCCGCTGGCCTGGCTGGCGAAGATGCGCTCCAGCGCGCGATGCGCCTCGGCGCCGGGCGGGGTCAGGTAGACCGGTGCCTGGGTCAGCGCACGCAGGCGCCAGTCGCGCGAGGAGGCCATCTCGACTACGTGGCAGTGCCGTTCGATCAGCGCGATCGCAGGCAGGAAGCGCGCGCGCTGCAGGCCGTCCTTGTACAGGTTCGCCGGCGCGGTGTTGGAGGTGGTGACCAGGGTGACGCCGCGCGCGAACAGCGCGTCGAGCAGGTTGGACAGGATCATCGCGTCGCCGATGTCGTTGACCAGGAACTCGTCCAGGCACAGCACGCGGCAACGCGCGGCGATGTCGGCGGCGACTTCGACCAGCGGACTCTGCCGCTCGCCCAATGCGCGCAGGCTCTCGTGCACCTCGCCCATGAAGCGGTGGAAGTGCCGGCGCAGCGCCACGCCGTGCGGCAGGCTGGCCGCGAACAGGTCCATCAGGAAGGTCTTGCCACGGCCGACCGTGCCCCACAGGTACAGCCCCGCGACCGCCTCGGGCGGGTCGTTGCCGAGCAGCGATTTCAGCCGGCCGAACAGGCCGTTGCCGTTGCCGCTGGCGGGCTCGGTGCACAGCGCCGCGTGCATGCGGTCGAACTCCGGCAGCAGCGCCAGCTGGGTCGGGTCGGACTCCCAGCGGTGCGCGGCGACGCCTTCGAGGTAGCGCGCGCTGGGCGCGAGCGAGGGGATTTCACTCATGGAGCGTGGGTAGGCGTCAGCCATGCCGCAACGGCGGCAGCCAGCCGTGCACCGCGTGCTTGATCGCGCCGCGCAGATCCATCAGCCGGCGGTGGAAGAAGTGGCTGGTTTCGGGCATGCGCACCAGTTCGGGCCGGTGCGCCAGCGTCTCGACCCAGTCGAACACCGCCTGCGGTTCGACGATCTCGTCGGCCTCGCCCTGCACGATCAGCCACGGGCAGGTCGGCAACGCGATCGCCTCGAACGGCCAGCGCCCGACCGGCGGCGCGATGCTGATCAGTGCATCGGCGCGCAGGCGCACCGCGTTGGCGATGGCCACGTAGCTGCCGAACGAGAAGCCGGCCAGCCACAGCGCATCGTCCGGGCGCATGCGGCGCACCCAGGCCACCACCGCAGCCAGGTCGTCGCTTTCGCCGTGGCCCGTGTCGTAGTCGCCTTGCGAATTGCCGGCACCGCGGAAGTTGAAACGCACCGTATCCAGCCCGGATTCGCGCAGCGCCCGTTCGGCCATCGTCACCACCTTGTTGTGCATGCTGCCGCCCTCGATCGTCAGCGGATGGCAGAGCACGGCCACGCCGCGGCGTGCGCAGGCGGGCTCGGCGACGTCGCTGATGGTCTCGAGCTTGCCGGCGGGGCCATCGAGCATGAAACTGGCGGCGACGTCCGGAAAGCTGGCAGGTTCGGCAGAGAGCTCGGTGGGATTCATGTGCACGATGATAACCGCCGGGCGGATCGGCTGCCGCGGACGCTCCGCATGAACCACCTGGCGCATGCGTTGCTGGCCGGCGACGACGAGGCCCTGCAGCTCGGCGGAATGCTGGGCGATTTCGTGCACGGGCAGCCGGACGGGAGTTTGTTCCCGTCGCGGGTGATCGCCGGCATCCGCCTGCACCGGGCGATCGACGTGTACACCGACGCCCATCCCGAAGTGCTGGCGGCGAAGGCGCTGCTGCCATCGCCGTATCGACGCTATGCCGGGATCCTGCTGGACATGTGGTTCGACCGCTGCCTGGCGCGCGATTTTCCGCGCTGGAGTGCGCAGCCGTTGCCGGAGTATTCCGCCGCCCTGCGCGCCCTGCTGTGGCGGCAGGACGCGCTGCTGCCGCCACAGCTGCGGCGCTTCCGCGGTTACATGGAGACGCATGACCTGCCGGCGGCGTACACCGATGACGACCTGCTGGGCGAGGCGCTGGGCGGCATCGGCCAGCGCCTGCGCCGCGCCAATCCGCTGGCCTCGGCGCTGCCGGTGCTGCAGCAGCGCGAGGCGCAGCTGCAGCCGCGCTTCGAGGCGTTCTTCCCGCAGGTGCGGGAGTTCGCGCGGGCGTGGGTCGAGGCGCACGTGGGGTGAGCCCCCTTTCCACGCGAAGCGGGAACGGGGAAAAAAAGAATGCTGCCTGCGGGTTTTTGCTTTTGCTTTGGTGGAGCGCGGGTGGGCCCGTACCCTCTCCCCAACCCTCTCCCGAGGGGAGAGGGGGCCAACGAAAACGCCGCCCGAAGGCGGCGTTTGGCGAAAGCTTGCCGGATCAGGCGAAGTTACTTCGCCTGATCAGCCAGCCAGTGCACGGCGTTGGTCACCTGTTCGGCGGTGAGCGCCGGGTTGCCGCCCTTGGGCGGCATGAAGTTGCCGTCCGGGCCGTGGTAGCCCTCGATCGCGTGCTTGACCAGGGTGTCGATGCCCTGCGCCAGGCGCGGACCCCAGGCGGCCTTGTCGCCGGTCTTCGGCGCGCCGGCGACGCCGGAGCCGTGGCAGCTGGTGCACAGGTGGTCGTAGATCGCCTTGCCGTCGGTGGTGCCGCCGTAGGCAACCTGCGAGGCGGCGGCCTTGGCGGCGGCATCGGCGGCGGCCTGCATGGCGGCGCGGCCGGTATTGCCGGCGTAGACGGCGCCGTCCGGCGCGATCCGCGCGGCAACCTTGGCTGGCTGCTTCGGGTTGGTTTCCTTCGGTTCGTGGTCGTGGATCGCCAGCGCCGCGAAGATCAGCACCACCGTCAGCACGGCCAGACCGCCGATCATGATCGAGAACTGGCGCAAGACGCTCTGATCGGATTTGCTCATGGGACCGCTCACGCACGTACTCCTGTCAGTGGGCAGGACGGAGCGCCACGATGGCTGTTCCGACCTGCCTGAATTGCCTGTTGCTGTCGCACCGGCCCGATGGACGCATCCCGGTGCGGATTGCCGTGCGTGAGTGCACGGCACGGATCACGTTTGCCGTTCGACCCGGATTCGTGGGTCGGACAGGCAACAGTCGGCGATTATAAACGAAGCGCGCGGCAAGTTTCAGGCCTCCGCGGCGACCCGCCGCGGCGACCGTGCCTGCCGCGGCAGCCCGCGCGGTGCCTGCGGATGGCCCTGCAGCGGGCGGCGCCCCTGCCATCGGTCATGCCGGACCCATGTCAACCGGCATTGTTCAAGCTCGTTGATCTGCCCCTATGCTTTGATCCCGAGAGACGCGTGTCGGCATGGCCCGGCAGGCGTCCGTCATTTCGCAAACGCATGCTACGCAGTCGTGCGCCGGTCGGGCGCACCGTTCAATCCAGGAGTTTTACATGTCGCGTTTTTGGAAGATCGCGTTGATCGTGATTGCCGTGATCGTGGTGGCAACGGTGGGTTTCCGCCTGCTGCACAAGCCGTCCCCGGCGGGTACCGCGTCGGCGCAGTCCGCCACCAAGAGCAAGGGCGGCAAGGACGGCAAGGATGAAACGCCGCCGGTGCCGGTCACCGTGGTGCCGGTGGTCAAGCAGAACGTGCCGGTCTACCTGACCGCGCTGGGCACGGTGCAGGCGCTCAACACGGTCACCGTGAATCCGCAGGTGGGCGGCCAACTGCTCAGCCTGGAGTTCACCGAAGGCCAGCCGGTGAAGAAGGGCCAGGTGCTGGCGCAGATCGATCCGCGTACCTACCAGGCCGCCTACGACCAGGCTGCGGCGAAGCAGCGCCAGGACCAGGCGCTGCTGGAGACGGCGAAGAGCAACCTGACGCGCAGCCAGGACCTGGCCGCCCAGGGCTACATCTCGAAACAGGACCTGGACACCCTGCGCAACACGGCCGCCCAGTACGCGGCCATGGTGGCCGCCGATGCGGCCAGCGTGCGCGACAGCCAAGTGCAACTGGCCTACACCAAGGTGATCTCGCCGATCGACGGTCTCGCCGGCATCCGCAACGTGGATCCGGGCAACGTGGTGACCACCAGCACCGGCATCGTCACGCTGACCCAGCTGCATCCGATCAACGTGATGTTCACCCTGCCCGAGCAGAACCTCGACATGGTGCGTGCCGCCGCCGCCCAGAAAGGCGCCTCGCTGCAGGTGACCGCGCTGGACCGCACCGATGCGCACCCGATCGCCAGCGGCGGCGTGCTCAAGGTGATCGACAACCAGATCGACACCAGCACCGGCACGTTCCGCCTGAAGTCGGAGTTCCCGAACGACAGGAACGAATTGTGGCCGGGCCAGTTCGTCAACGTGCAGCTGCTGGTCAGCACCGTCGACGGCGGCCTGGTGATCCCGGCGCAAGCGGTGCAGCGCGGGCCGGACGGCGACTATGTCTACCAGGTGCAGGCCGACAGCACGGTGAAGATGCAGGCGGTGGCGGTCGCCGGTGAAGTGGGCGACAGCCACGTGATGATCGGCAGCGGCCTCAAGGCCGGCGACCGCGTCGTCACCGAAGGCCAGTTCCGGCTGAAGCCGGGCAGCAAGGTCAACGCGCTGAAGCCGGGCGAAGTGCCGGCGGCGCCGACCGCGGCCGAACTGGAGAAAGCCAAGCAGAGCAGCAAGGGTGGCGGTCGCCGTCGCGGCTGAGCGGCCGCGCGCCGACAGTGCAACGCCACCGCAGTCGTGCGAAACCGGCCGTGCCCCGGCCATGATCGCGGCTGAACCCGCACCTACACGTTACGGATAGCCATGGGATTCTCGACCCTCTTCATTCGCCGCCCGATCGCCACCTCGCTGTTGATGGTGGCGGTGCTGCTGCTCGGCATCCTCGGCTATCGCCAGCTGCCGGTGTCCGCCTTGCCGGAGATCGAGGCGCCCAGCCTGGTGGTGAGCACGCAGTACCCGGGCGCCAGCGCCAGCACCATGGCGGCGCTGATCACCACGCCGCTGGAGCGCAACCTGGGGCAGATCTCCGGGCTCACCATGATGAGTTCGGATTCCTCCGCCGGGCTGTCCACGATCATCCTGCAGTTCTCGATGGACCGCGACGTCGACATCGCCGCGCAGGACGTGCAGGCCGCGATCAACCAGGCCAAGGGCACGCTGCCGGGCAACCTGCCGTATCCGCCGGTGTACAACCGGGTCAACCCGGCCGACGCGCCGATCCTCACCCTCAAGCTCACCTCCGACAGCCGCCAGCTGCGCGAGGTGAACGACCTGGCCGACTCGATCATCGCGCAGAAGCTGTCGCAGGTGCAGGGCGTGGGCCTGGTCTCGATCGCCGGCAACGTGCGCCCCGCGGTGCGCGTGCAGGTGAACCCGGCGCAGCTGTCCAACCTCGGCCTGACCCTGGAAGACGTGCGCAGCGCGCTGACCCAGGCCAACGTCAACGCGCCGAAGGGCACGCTGAACGGCAAGACGCAGAGCTACTCGATCGGCACCAACGACCAGTTGAGCGACGCGTCCGAGTACAAGAGCACCATCATCAGCTACAAGAACAATTCGCCGGTGCGGCTGTCCGACGTGGCCAAGGTGGTCGACGGCGTCGAGAACGACCAGCTCGCCGCGTGGGCGAACGGCCAGCCGGCGGTGCTGCTGGACGTGCGCCGCCAGCCCGGCGCCAATATCGTGCAGACGGTGGAGCAGATCCGCCGCGTGCTGCCCGAACTGCGCAGCGCGCTGCCGGCCGACGTGCATCTGGACGTGTTCGCCGACCGCACGGTGACCATCCGCGCCTCGGTGCACGACGTCGAGTTCACCCTTATCCTCACCGTGTTCCTGGTGATCGGCGTGATCTTCGTGTTCCTGCGCCGGCTGTGGGCCACCGTGATTCCGTCGGTGGCGGTGCCGCTGTCGTTGATGGGCACGTTCGGCGTGATGGCGTTCACCGGCATGTCGCTGGACAACCTGTCGCTGATGGCGCTGGCGGTCGCCACCGGCTTCGTGGTGGACGATGCGATCGTGATGATCGAGAACATCGTGCGCTACATCGAGCAGGGCCGCGACGGCAAGGAGGCGGCCGAGGTCGGCGCGAAGGAAATCGGCTTCACCGTGCTGTCGCTGACCGTGTCGCTGGTGGCGGTATTCCTGCCGCTGCTGCTGATGCCCGGCGTCACCGGCCGGCTGTTCCACGAGTTCGCCTGGGTGCTGACCATCGCGGTGACCATCTCGATGCTGGTGTCGCTGACGCTGACGCCGATGATGTGCGCCTACCTGCTCAAGCCCGACCAGCTGCCCGAGGGCGACGACGCGCACGAGCGCCACGCCGCGGCCGGCAAGCGCACGGTGTGGTCGCGCACGGTGCATATCTACGAGAACTCACTGGACTGGGTGCTCGACCACCAGCGCCTGACCATGCTGGTGGCCGGCGCGGCGGTGGTGCTCACCGTGTTCCTGTACGTCGTGATCCCCAAGGGCCTGCTGCCCGAGCAGGACACCGGCCTGATCACCGGCGTGGTGCAGGCCGACGACAACATCGCCTTCCCGCAGATGGAGGACCGCACCAAGGCGGTCGCCGAGGCGCTGCGCAAGGATCCGGCGGTGGCCGGCGTGGCCGCCTTCATCGGCGCCGGCACCATCAATCCCACGCTCAACCAGGGCCAGCTCTCGATCGTGCTGAAGGACCGCGGCGACCGCGACGGCCTGGACGAGCTGCTGCCGCGCTTGCAGCACGCGGTGGCCGGCATTCCCGGCGTGGCACTGTACCTGAAGCCGGTGCAGGACGTGACCCTGGACAGCCGCGTCGCCGCCACCGAATACCAGTACTCGCTGTCCGCGGTGAAATCGTCGGAGCTGGCCGGCTACGCCAGCCAGATGACCCAGGCGATGCGCCAGCGGCCGGAGCTGGCCGACGTGGACAACAACCTGGCCGACAACGGCAACGCGCTGAAGCTGACCATCGACCGCGAGAAGGCCAGCCGCCTCGGCGTGCCGGTGCAGAGCATCGACGACACCTTGTACGACGCGTTCGGCCAGCGCCAGATCTCCACCATCTTCACCCAGCTCAACCAGTACCGCGTGGTGCTGGAAGTGGCGCCGGAGTTCCGCAGCAGCGACGACCTGCTCAACAAGCTCACCGTGCGCGGCAACGGCAACGGCGCGCTCACCGGCAGCAACGCGACCAGCTTCGGCCAGCTGAAGTCGAGCAACTCGGCGACTCCGTCGGGCATCGGCAACACCGGCAACATCGGCTTCGAGATCGGCGGCGGCGGCACCATCCCGCTGTCCTCGCTGGTCAGCGCCCAGGTCACCAGCGCGCCGCTGGTGGTCAGCCACCAGCAGCAGTTGCCGGCAGTGACGCTGGCGTTCAACGTGGCGCCGGGCTACTCGCTGTCCGACGCGGTGGCGGCGATCCACGAGGTCGAGCGGCAGTTGAATTTCCCGCCGCAGATCCGAGGCGAGTTCGTCGGCAAGGCCGCCGAGTTCACCTCCTCGCTGGGCGACGAGGTACTGCTGCTGCTGGCCGCGATCGTGGTGATCTACATCGTGCTGGGCGTGCTTTACGAGAGCTACATCCACCCGCTGACGATCATCTCCACGCTGCCGCCGGCTGGTGTCGGCGCGCTGCTGGCGCTGATCATCTGCGGCATGAGCCTGTCGGTGGACGGCATCGTGGGCATCGTGCTGCTGATAGGCATCGTGAAGAAGAACGCGATCATGATGATCGACTTCGCGATCGAGGCGCGGCGCACCGGCCTCAACGCGCGCGACGCGATCCGCCGCGCCTGCCTGCTGCGCTTCCGCCCGATCATGATGACTACCGCCGCGGCGATGCTCGGTGCGCTGCCGCTGGCGCTGGGCAACGGCATCGGAGCGGAACTGCGCCGGCCGCTGGGCGTGTCGATCGTGGGCGGCCTGCTGCTGTCGCAGCTGGTCACGCTGTACACCACGCCGGTGATCTACCTGTACATGGAACGTTTCTCCGACTGGCTGGCCGCCCGCCGCGAGCGGCGCGCCCTGAACCACGCCCAGGCCAGCAGCGCGGCGTGATTCCGCCGATGTTCCGTCTTGCTCCCTCCCCTGCCTGCAGGGGAGGGCCGGGGAAGGGTCATTCTTCGCCGCAAAGTCAAAAGCACCCCCCCCTCCCGACCAGGAGTTGCTTTGCCTTGCTCCCTCCCTTGCTCGCAGGGGAGGGCCGGGCGACCGCGGGGAGTCCTTCAGATGGAGGAGCGCTCTTCGTGGAGTCCCGCAATCAACCTTTTCGCGGCATGGACGTTGAGGGTGGGATGATTCGTTCGCGCGCCGTCTGCCGTACCCCGCCCATCCCCCGTCCACGTTGAATCCATGAACATCTCCGGCACCTTCATCCGCCGCCCGATCGGCACTTCGCTGCTGGCGATGGGCCTGTTCGTGGCCGGCATGATCTGCTACGCCCTGCTCGGCGTGGCGGCGCTGCCGAACATGCAGTTCCCGGCGATCTTCGTGCAGGCCAGCCAGGCCGGCGCGGACGCCAGCACGATGGCGTCGACCGTGGCCGCGCCGCTGGAACGGCACCTGGGCCAGGTGCCCGGCATCGAGACGATGCGCTCGTCCAGCTCCGAGGGCCGCACCTTCGTCTTCATGATGTTCCGCAACGGCACCGACCTGGACTCCGCCGCGCGCGACGTGCAGGCGGCGATCAACTCGGCCGCACCGGACCTGCCCAGCGGCCTCAACGGCGCGCCCAGCTACCAGAAGGCGAACCCGAACGACGACCCGATCATCGCGCTCGCGCTGACTTCGGCCACGCAATCGGCGGCCGACCTGTACAACCTGTCCGACACCCTGCTGGCGCAGCGGCTGCGCCAGTTGCCGGGCGTGTCGTCGGTGGAGATCGCCGGTGCGGCCACGCCGGCGATCCGCGTCGACGTGAACCTGCGCGCGCTGAACGCGATGGGCCTGTCGCCGGACCAGCTGCGCAATGCGCTGAGCGCGGCCAACGTGACCTCGCCGGAGGGCTTCCTGTCCAACGGCACCACCACCATGTCGGTCAGCGCCACCACCCAGCTGCACAGCGCGGACGAGTTCGCCCAGCTGGTGATCGCCAGCCGCAACGGCACGCCGGTGCGGCTGGCCGACGTGGCGAACGTCTACGCCGGCCAGCAGGATGCGTATCAGGCCGCCTGGTTCCACGGCAAACCGGCCGTGCTGATGTACGTCTACAAGAAGGCCGACGCCAACGTCATCGCCACCGTCGACCTGGTCAAGAACCAGCTGCCGCTGCTGCGCGAATACCTGCAGCCGGGCACCGTGCTGACCCCGTTCTTCGACGGCACGCCGACCATCCGCGCCTCGCTGCACGAAGTGCAGGCCACGCTGCTGATCTCGCTGGCGATGGTGATTCTGGTGATGGCGCTGTTCCTGCGCCGGCTCGCCCCCACGCTGATCGCCGCGGTGGCGGTGCCGCTGTCGCTGGCCGGCGCGTTCGTGGTGATGTACATCCTCGGCTATACGCTAAACAACCTCACCCTGCTGGCGCTGGTGATCGCGATCGGCTTCGTGGTGGACGATGCGATCGTGGTGATCGAGAACATCATCCGCCACATCGACGGCGGCATGTCGCGCATGCAGGCGACCCTGGCCGGCGCGCGCGAGATCGGCTTCACCATCGTCTCGATCACCGCCTCGCTGATCGCCGTGTTCATCCCGCTGCTGTTCGCCGGCGGCGTCACCGGCATGTTCATGCACGAGTTCTCGGTGACCCTGGTCTCGGCGATCGTGGTCTCCGCGCTGGTCTCGCTGACGCTGACGCCGGCGCTGTGCGGCCGCTTCCTCGGCGGGCATGCCGCAAGGGAAAAGGCGCAGCCGTCGCGGCTTGCGCGCACATTGGACGGTTTCCACGCCGGCATGCTGCGCGTGTACACCCGCGCGCTGAACTTCTCGCTGCGCCACGCGCTGCTGTTCTCGCTGACTCCGCTGGTGCTGATCGTGGCCACGTTCTACCTGTTCGGCGTGGTCAAGGCCGGCCTGTTCCCGGCGCAGGACACCGGCCTGATCTGGGGCCGCGCCAGTTCCAGCGCCACCGTGTCGTTCGCCGAAAGCAGGCAGCGGCTGGAACGGCTCACCGCGATGCTGATGGCCGACCCCGATGTCGCCACCGTGGGCTCGCGCCTGGGCAGCAGCCGGCAGGGCACCAGCGGCTCGTTCAACATCGACCTGAAGACCCGCGCCGAAGGCCGCCAGGACGACACCTTCGCGGTGCTCGCGCGGCTCAGCGCGAAGGCCGCGAACTACCCCGACCTCAACCTGCGCCTGCGCCCGGTGCAGGACCTGCCCAGCGGCGGTGGCGGCGGCACCAGCCAGGGCGCGCAATACCAGGTGTCGCTGCAGGGCAACGACCTGGCCAGCCTGCAGGAGTGGCTGCCGAAACTGCAGGCCGAGCTGAAGAAGAACCCGAAGCTGCGCGACGTCGGCACCGACGTCGACGAGGCCGGCCTGCGCCAGAACATCGTGATCGACCGCGACAAGGCCGCGCGGCTCGGCGTGTCGATCGGCAGCATCGACGGCGCGCTGTACGACGCGTTCGGCCAGCGCCAGGTGTCCACCATCTACTCGGACATCAACCAGTACCAGGTGGTGGTCAACGCGCTGCCCGAACAGACCGCCACGCCGGAGGCGCTCAACCGCATCTACGTGCGCTCCAGCAGCGGCCAGATGATCCCGATCACCGCGTTCGCGCGGCAGGAGCCGGGGCTGGCGCCGTCGCAGATCACCCACGAAAACCAGTACACCACGATGGACTTGAGCTTCAACCTCGCGCCCGACGTGAGCATGGGCGAGGCGATGGCGATCATCCAGTCCACCGTGAAGAACATGCGCATGCCCGGCGACATCCGGGTGCAGATGGGCAACGACTTCCGCCGCTTCCAGCAGTCGCAGAGCGGCATGGGCTGGCTGATCCTGGCCGCCGTGCTCACCGTCTACATCGTGCTCGGCATGCTGTACGAGAACCTGGTCCACCCGATCACCATCCTGTCCACCCTGCCGGCCGCCGGCGTGGGTGCGCTGCTGGCGCTGTGGCTGACCGACACCGAGCTGTCGGTGGTGGCGCAGATCGCACTGGTGCTGTTGATCGGCATCGTCAAGAAAAACGCGATCATGATGATCGACTTCGCCCTGGTCGCCGAACGCGAACACGGCAAGCCGCCGCTGGAAGCCGCACGCGAAGCGTGCATCGTGCGCTTCCGCCCGATCATGATGACCACCATGGTCGCCATCCTCGCCGCATTGCCGATCGCGATCGGCCTCGGCGAAGGCAGCGAACTGCGCCGCCCGCTCGGCATCGCCCTGATCGGCGGCCTGCTGATCTCGCAAAGCCTCACCCTGCTCAGCACCCCGGCGCTGTACGTGATCTTCTCGTGCCTCGCCGAGCGGCGGAGAGCGTGGTGGGCGCGGCGGCAAGGGCGCAAGGCGCTGCTGGCCAGGCCTGGCATTGGCTGATCCAAGGGGGCGCTGGGTGGTTGCGGTCCCAGCTGAACGCTCCGCCAACGCACTCACAACCCGTTAACTGCAAGGTGGTTATCACTGACTCCTCTTCCGAGACGGAGTTGCGTGCGATGGGCAACGAGACCAGCAAACCGGATTTTTCCGATGTGCAGGGCGGGGTGAAGTCCACCGCGCCGGATGCACCGCCCAAGGCGGATTTCAGTGGCGTGCAGTCGCAGGTCAGATCGACTGCCGACGCGGCCACCACCTATACCGTGGCGGCAGGCGACAACCTGTCGAAGATCGCCAGGCACTTCTATGGCAATGCGAATGCGTGGAAGCGGATTTTCGACGCAAACCGCGACCAGCTGACCGATCCGGACCGGATCAAGCCCGGCCAGACGTTGAAGATTCCCGCCCAGTCCTGAAGCAGGAGGTATCCCATGAAGATGACTCGCCAACCCTTGATCCTCGCCGCAGCGCTGGTTGCCGTGCTGGCCCTGAGCGCATGCGGCAAACATGATGAATCGACCGCGCCGGCTCCGTCCGCCACGCCGCCAGCCGCCGCCACGGCCCCAGCACCTGCCGCGCCTGCGCCAGCCTCCACGGCGCCGATGGCCATGAACAACGCGCCTGCCGGGGTCACGTTCAGCTCGGTGGAGCTGGGCTCGACGGTCGACGCCAACAACAAGATCCTCGCCAGCGGCACCAGTTTCGCGCCGAAGGACAGCATCTACGCCTCGGTCGACACCAGCGGCAGCGGCAACGCCACGCTGGCGGCGAAATGGACCTACCAGGACGGCCAGGTCGTGCATGAGGACAGCAAGGCCCTCAACGCCATGGGCCCGGAGACCACCGCGTTCATGATCAGCAAGCCCGGCGGGTTCCCCGCCGGCAACTACAAGGTGGATATCTCGTTGAACGGCAACCAGGTCGCCAGCAAGGATTTCTCGGTGAAGTAAGTCGTCGCGGCGATGACGGATGAAACGAGGGCGCGGCCATGCCGCGCCTTCGTCGTTTTGTCACGCGTGACGCCACAGTACGTTGCCGCATGTTGACGGCAGTGGCCGCGTCACGCTTTCCCCACCCCGGCGAAAACGCGACAATGGGAGGCTTGTATCAGGCTGCCGCCAGTGTCCGGCAGCACGGTGCCCTTTCGGCCAATGCAGTAGCTAAAGAGGTCCACACAGACAATGTCCACCACGCCCAAGATCATCTACACGCTGACCGATGAAGCCCCGTTCCTGGCCACGCAGTCGCTGCTGCCGATCATCGCTGCGTTCACCGGCACGGCAGGCATCCGGGTGGAGACGCGCGACATCTCGCTGGCCGCGCGCATCGTCGCGCTGTTCCCGGAATGCCTGCAGGCCGGGCAGAAGCTGGCCGACGATCTCGCCGAATTGGGCCAGCTGGCCACCACGCCGGAGGCGAACATCATCAAGCTGCCGAACATCAGCGCCTCGATGCCGCAGCTGAAGGCGGCGATCAAGGAGCTGCAGGGCCAGGGCTACGCGCTGCCGGATTACCCGGATGCGCCGAAGGACGACAGCGAGAAAGACATCAAGGCGCGCTACGACCGGGTCAAGGGCAGCGCGGTGAACCCGGTGCTGCGCGAGGGCAATTCCGACCGCCGCGCGCCGGCCTCGGTGAAGAACTACGCGCGCAAGCATCCGCACAAGATGGGCGCGTGGAACAAGGATTCGAAGACCCACGTGGCGCACATGGACGGCGGCGATTTCTACGGCAGCGAGAAGTCCGCGCTGATCGCGCAGGCCGGCAAAGTCAGCATCGAGTGGTTCGGCAAGGACGGCAGCCACGCCGTGCTGAAGCCGAAGACCGCGCTGCTGGCCGGCGAGATCATCGACGCCGCGGTGATGAGCCGCAAGGCGCTGGCCGCGTTCGTCGACGCGCAGGTCGCGGACGCGAAGCGGCAAGGCGTGCTGTTCTCGCTGCACCTGAAGGCCACCATGATGAAGGTCTCCGACCCGATCATGTTCGGCGTGGCGGTCAGTGAGTTCTATAAAGACGTGCTGGCGAAGCACGCCGATGCGCTGAAGCAAATCGGCTTCAACCCGAACAACGGCATCGGCGACCTGTACGCGCGCCTCGGCGCGCTGCCGGAAGCGCAACAGGCGGCGATCAAGGCCGACCTCGACGCCGAGTACGCGCAGCGCCCGGGCGTGGCGATGGTCAACTCGGACAAGGGCATCACCAACCTGCACGTGCCCAGCGACGTGATCGTCGATGCGTCGATGCCGGCGATGATCCGCGACTCCGGCAAGATGTGGAACGCGCAGGGCCAGCTGCAGGACGTCAAGGCGGTGATCCCCGATCGCAGCTACGCCGGCGTCTATCAGGCGACCATCGAGGACTGCAAGGCGCACGGCGCGTTCGACCCGGCCACCATGGGCAGCGTGCCGAACGTGGGCCTGATGGCGCAGGCGGCCGAGGAGTACGGCTCGCACGACAAGACCTTCCAGATCGCCGGCGACGGCGTGGTCAAGGTGATCGACGCGGCCGGCAGCGTGCTGCTGCAGCACGACGTCGAAGCCGGCGACATCTGGCGCATGTGCCAGACCAAGGACGCGCCGGTCCAGGACTGGGTGAAGCTGGCGGTGAGCCGCGCGCGGCACACGCCGGCGGTGTTCTGGCTGGACCCGCAGCGCGCCCACGATGCCCAGGTGATCAAGAAGGTCGAGCGCTACCTGAAGGACCACGACACCAGCGGCCTGGACATCCGCATCATGGATCCGGTGGCGGCCACGAAATTCTCGCTGGAGCGCATCCGCCAGGGCCTGGACACCATCTCGGTCACCGGCAACGTGCTGCGCGACTACCTCACCGACCTGTTCCCGATCATGGAGCTGGGCACCAGCGCGAAGATGCTGTCG